>CADAZX010000022.1:35863-72648 GCA_902792515.1 uncultured Ruminococcus sp. | reverse complement strand
AGAACTGAACTTCATCAAATATGATAAGGGACCGGCGTTCGACAAGATCGACGCGGAACAGCAGCTGAAGCTGAAGAAAGAAGAAGTTCAGATCAGACATATCGTCAAAGAGATCCTTGACCGACTGCGGCGCCAGAGAGAAGTCGATTAAGATATAGCTTTCGTATTCGTTTTTTGCAAATTCTTCCGCCACGGTGGTTTTACCGATACGCCGCGCGCCCTCTATCATAAGCGCCGTTATGCCCTGCGACTCGTTTTTCCATTCGACAAGTTTATCGTAAATCTTTCTTTTGAACACGGTTCCGCCTCTTTTCGCAATTTTCTTTTCAGCATAATCCGATGTAATCGCAATTTGTTTATCTATATTATAGCACGAAATCGCAATTTGTCAAGTGCTTTTGAGAAAACTGCGGGCAAAAACCGGGGCTGTAAAATAAGTCCCTTAATTGGTATTATTATCTCCAACACACATCCAACGCATTAGATGCGTTGGAAACGGTGCGTTGTCGTTTTTCCGTATAGCAAAATCATATTTAGCGTTTCAGACTCGCCGGTCTGAGAAGTCCGTCATATAAAAGCTCGTCTGGTAGGTCACTCTTTTGCAGGAACATAAGCATGCAGATCCGGTAATATGTGATTTGACCGATCTGCTCGACGTTTTCTCCGAACGAATCGTATCCCTCCCCAATTTCATAGTCCGGGATTGACAGTACGTTGTCCATGGCAGAAAGGTCTGCCGTGGAAACGTCTCATGCGGTAGCCGTTGAAATGCGGCCTGCCGAAGCAGTGACCGAAGCCGTAGCCTCTGCCGTTGAAATGCGGTCTGCCGAACCCGTGGAAGGGTCTGCTGAAGCCGTAACCGTGGAAGCGTCTTCCGGGTCCGAATCCGTGGAACCCTCCCCTGAAGCCGTTAAACCCGTAGAACCCGCCGCCGAAGCCGTGACCGCTGTACGCATGTCTCGTTCTGAACGGTGCTCTCGCGGGCGCGCAATGTCTGCCGTTCGCGAAGTCGAAGCCTGCGTGTCTGCAGCCGGGCTTGTGTGCACGGAATCCGGGGCCAAACCCTGCGTGCCAGACTGCCTTGGGGTCGTGGTAGAAGCCGCGGAAATGCGGTCTGCCGAAGCCGTTCCCGCCCCTGCAGCCGTGCTTGTGCGCGCCGCAGCCGTTTTCGAAGCGACCGAAGCCGTTTTCGAACCTGCCGGGTCTGTTGTTGTCGTGTCTGTTAAAATCGTTCCTTGTGTTTCTCATACCTTTTTCCTCCTTGCAATTTCCGTTGTTTTCGTGCGCAAAGCGCCTGTTGCCAAATCTGTTTTCGTTTCTGTTAAATTCGTTTTTCATTGTTTTCATCCTTTTTACCTCCGTTTTTGATATTTTTGATTAGTTTGTGATGCGCCACTCGTAGCCGGCCCAGCCTGCGTCGTCCTTGATCCCGCCTTCGTTCACCATCTCTCTGAAAGCCTCTTCGCCGCCGGGACGCACGATATCCAAAACGAAATCCGAGTCGAGCCAGGGCTCGAACTTGAACGCCCCGGGCCAGATCTTGCCCTTCAGAGACATATAAACCGCTTTCGCCTTTTGCGACGCCTCGTACTTGGTATAGCCGTTGTACGTGCCCTCCTTCGGCCACCAGGTCGGCCAGTATGCGCCGTCTATATACCACTCGTCTTTAAATCTGAATTCGTTTATTTCATCTTTCGATATTATTTTGTCTGTTACCGGGTTGTACATGATTTGCCTCCTGATTTGATTGTTTTTTTGTGTTTTAAAAATAGTTTTTGTGCGGGAATGTTTTTGGACTTTTTTTGGGCGTTTGGGAACGTATTTCGACGTGTTGCGACTTGCGGCGACTTATCGCGACCTTTATCGACTTTTTGCGACTTGCGGCGACTTGTGGCGGCCTTTATCGACTTATTGCGACCTTAACCGCCCTTTTGCGACCTTTATCGACTTTTTGCGGCTCCAATGCGACTTATCGCGACCTTAACCAACCTCTGCCGTCGTTTGCCGACCTTTTTCGACGTTTTGGAACTTTAACCGGCGTCTTGCGACCTTTTTCGACCTTCGACGACCAAAGGCGACCTTAACCGCCCTTTTGCGACGTTTATCGACTTTTTGCGGCGCTGGTGCGACTTATTGCGACCTTAACCAACCTCTGCCGGCGTTTGTCGACCTTTTTCGACGTTTTGGAACTATAACATACGTCTTGCGACCTTTTTCGACCTTCGGCGACCAAAAGCGACCTTATTCGACCTTTGTCAACCAAAAGCGACCTTAACCGCCCTTTTTCGACGTTTATCGACTTTTTGCGACTCCGGGGCGACTTATCGCGACCTTAACCAACCTCTGCCGTCGTTTGTCGACCTTTTTCGACGTTTTGTAACTTTAACCTACGTCTTGCGACCTTATTCGACCTTCGACGACCAAAAGCGACCTTAACCGCCCGTTTTCGACGTTTGGCGACGTTTTTTGATTATTTTTTAAGCTTTTTTTGGCGTTTTTTGCTAAAACAGGCTCAAAATCATCGTAGCAAGGCAAAATCGACCGTTTTCGTTTTTTGCCGGGCGCGCCAAAAAAGACGCTTTTTCACCGGAAAAGCCTTTTCGAAATCTTGAAAAATCGGGGTTTAAACCAAACTCTTGCGACCGCGTGAAATTTGTGAAATAAATTAACTGAGCGCTCTTACCGGGGATCTTCTCGATCCTTCTCCCGGGCCGTTTATTAATATACCATCAAAAACGCGGATCGTAAAGGGCGCCGGCAGAAATTTTCGAAAAGTTCCCGGAAAATCCGCAGGAATAATTCTTGAAATTTCCTTAAAATCGGCAAAATCGCGTTTTTGCGGGTTGACATCTGAATTATTTCGGTTATAATACGCGGAAGTTTCGGAGACCTCTCCGCAAGGGACGGTTATCAAGCCGCGTCCTGCGGGCGTTTCCGGGGCTCACTACTACGAAAAAATCAATGGTCGGCAGGGCCGTCCGCGTGGCGCGACGGTTGATGCTTCGGGGAAGAAGCGCTGCCTCCGGAGGTGAAATATGAAACAGACTGGTTACTTCATTAACAAGGAACTCCCGGCCGAAATCGACTCGAAGCTTACGCCTCTCATGCGGGAAGGCGATAGGCTTATTTTTGTGATAGTCGGTGATCTGACGCGCAAGGCGGGCTACGGTACGACGGCGTTCGCGGTTACGGAGACGCGGTTCATTACCGTGGATCCGGGGCTCGAGGGAGGAGTTTCGGAGGGGCTCATTTCCGACGTGGAATCCGCCGCGGTCAAGCGGATGTACGGAAACGCGGAGCTCAGGATCAAGACTAAAAACGGTACGACCGTGACGGCGCTCCGGTTCACGTACGCGGTGGCGACGCTTTGCGACATGGCGGCGCAGTTCATCGGGAACGTGGCGGCGGGGAAGGACCTCGCGGAGGAGTGCGAGACGGTCGCGGGAACGTACGAAAAGCTGCTGTGCGTGTGCCCGAGGTGCGGGAGGCGGCTGCTGAGGCCGGGTGCGGAGTGCATCAACTGCGCGTCCAAGGGCAAGATCGTCAAGAAGCTGATGAAATACGTGAGGCCGGAGGCGGTGAGGCTTTTCATCTGCCTGCTGCTCTCGGGGCTGTCGACGGCGCTTGCTCTTCTGCCGCCCTACATCACGAAAACGCTCGTTGACGACATTCTGCCGAACAAGCGGTCGGACAAGCTGCTGCTCGTCGTGGCGATGCTCGGCGGCTCGTACATTCTCGGCGTGACGATCAACATCATCAAGGCGTACACGCTGCGAGTGAGCAGCGACAGGATGATCGAGGCGCTCAGGAACGACGTCTACAAGCACGCGCAGTACCTGCCAATGAAGTTTTACGACAAGACTTCGACCGGTTCGGTCATCAACAGAATCAGCGGCGACACGGGAACGATCAACGGCTTCGTGCTCAGGATCTCGCAGGAGGTCATCGTTCAATTTTTCCTTCTTATAGGTATAATCGTGATCATGTTCGTGATGGACTGGAAGCTGACGCTGCTGTCGCTGGCACCTGTTCCGCTTGTCGTCGTCGGCGCGAAGTGGTTCGGCCGCAGGATCGCGCCGTTCTACAGAAGGATCTGGCGCAGGTGGGCCGCGGTCACCTCGGTGCTGACCGACTCGCTGCCGGGAATCCGCGTCGTGAAGGCCTTCACCGGCGAGAAGCGCGCGGTCGAGAGGTTCGAGCAGTACAACGACGAGTGGTACAAGGTCGACGTGCAGTCGGCGAGGATCACGACCGCTTTTCCGCAGGTCATTTCGTTTGTGATCACGTGCGGTTCGCTGCTTATCTGGGCGGTCGGCGGCCACTGGGTCATCGCAGGCGCGGGCATTTCCGCCGGCCTTCTGGTGTCGTTCATCTCATACACTTCGATGTTCTACGGGCCGGTCAACTTTTTCGCCTACCTGAACGACTCGTACCAGCAGGCGCTGGCGGCCGTCGAGCGCGTTTTCGACATTCTCGACGCCGAGCCGGAGGTTCCCGAGGGCAAGGGCGAAAAGCTCGATAAGGTCGAGGGCAAGATCGAGTTCAGGAACGTGAACTTCTCGTTCGACCGCACCAAAAAGACGCTCAGCGACATCAACCTCACGATCGAACCGGGCGACATCGTCGGCATCGTCGGCACCACCGGCTCCGGCAAGACCACTCTCATCAACCTGCTGATGCGCTTCTACGACAACTACGAGGGCGACATCCTGCTCGACGGCCACAACATTAAGGACCTCGACATCGAGTTCTACCGCTCGCAGATCGGCTACGTGCAGCAGGAGGCGATGCTCTTCAGGGATACGGTTTTCAACAACATTTCGTACAGTAAACCTGGCGCCTCCGTGGACGAGGTCATCCACGCCGCCGACGTCGCTAACGCTCACGAGTTCATCGCGCGCCAGCCTGACGCCTACGACACGATGCTCGGTGAACGCGGCGTTGGTCTCTCGGGAGGCGAAAAGCAGCGTATCTCGATCGCCCGCGCGGTGCTCAAAAACCCGTCCCTCATGATTTTCGACGAGGCCACCGCTTCCGTCGACTCCGAGACCGAAAACCTGATCCAAGAGGCCATCGAGCGCCTCATCAGCGGCCGCACGACCATCATGATCGCGCACAGGCTGTCGACGCTCAGGAAGGCGAACAAGATCATCGTCGTCGACCAGGGCCACATTATCGAGAGCGGCTCGCACGAGGAGCTGATGGCTCTCAAGGGCAAGTACTACCGGCTCGTCGAGATCCAGTCGATGTCGGACAAGATCCGCGCGTCGAAGGAATCCGAGAATTTCGATTGATTCTATCTATTTTTAGGGAATATTTCCCGGAAATGATTTTTCAGGTTTATTTCCCGGAAATGATTTTTCGGGTTTATTTCCAGGAAATATCTATTCGGGTTTATTTCCCGGAAATATATTTTCGGCGGTATTTCCCGGAAATGTTATTCAAAAAGTTATTAAAAACGGAGGCTTTTTTATGGGAAGAATCTACATCCGCGGCGACGAGGTTCGCTTCGAGAGGAAGGACTCTCTTACGGTCGACGCGATTTTTTACGACGGCAACGTCATCCGCGACGTTGAGCCCAGGCGGCTTTTCCCGGTCAGCGGCGGCAACAAATACATAACGCTCCTCGACTCCAACGGCAAGGAGCAGGCGCTCATTCCCGACCTCGCCACGCTCATGCCCGAATCGCGCCAAATCATCGAGAGCTGCCTCAGCGAGTACTACATGATCCCGAAAATTCTGAAAGTGCTTGACCGCACCGAAAAATTCGGTATACTTAAATGGACAGTCGAAACCGACCGCGGCGAGGTCACGTTCACGATCCAGAACCGCCACAGCGACATCAAGATCTTCTACGACGGCCGCGTGCTCGTGCGCGACTCCAACGACAACCGCTACGAGATACCCGACAACCGCGCCCTTGACCCCAAGAGCCGCAAGCTGCTCGGCTACGATCTGTAATCCGCAAAATTTTATACCTGGCGAGGCACCGCCGGCTCGTTCCGCCACGCGCCTTCCCCACATCAAAAGGAGACAAAAAATGAAACTCATTCTCGCAATCGTTAACAACGACGACAGTTCGATCGTCACTTCCGCTCTCACCAACTGCGGCTTCGAAGTCACCCGCCTCTCCACGACCGGCGGCTTCCTGAACGTCGGCAACACCACCCTTCTCATCGGCACCGCCGACGAAAAAGTGTCCGAAGTCCTCGCTATCCTCAAGAAGCACAGCAGCACCCGCAAAAAGGCCCTCACCAGCCGCGAATCGTTTGGCCGCGGACTCAGGGACAACAGCATCCCCGAGTCGGTAACCGTCCGCGGCGCGACTTATTTCGTCCTTAACGTTGAGGATTCCGGAACCGTGTGACAGTCTATGGTTTTCGGTGATTCGCCGCCCTTCTCTTTCGAGGGGCGGCTTTTTTATTTCTTGAAAACGCGCCGGCGTGACGGAAAATCCACCTGTCGTTTGGAGAATCCACCACGTTTGCGGAGAATCCACATTTCCGTGGAAAACACACATTTCCCGCGGAGAATCCACATTTCCGTGGAAAACACACATTTTCCGCGGAGAATCCACATTTCCCCGGAGAACACACATTTCCCGCGGAGAATCCACGTTTTCCAGGAGAACACACATTTTCCGCGGAGAATCCACATTTTCCCGGAGAACACACATTTCCCGCGGAGAATCCACATTTCCCCGGAGAACACACATTTCCCGCGGAGAATCCGCAAAAATGTGGAAAATACCGAAAAATAGCGAAAAACAACGTTCCATACTGTTTTTCTTGACAATCGCCCCGCGCGGCGTGTATACTATTACTGCAAATCTTAAACAGATTTTTGAGACATTTTAAACGAATTTTGTAAACCGACTCTACCTTTTTAAGGAGGAAAATATGCTAAAAAAGATTCTTTCTGTCGCGATCGTTTTCGCGATGCTTCTTTGCGCTATGACCGTTTTTGCGACGGCTGCCGAGGGTGACCTGCCGTTTACGGTTGTGGCGCCTGCCAACCTCACGGCAAAGTGGATGGAGGGCAACGACTCGCCCACGACCACAGCCATTTCGTACGGTTTGAGCAACGAGATGACCGACTTTTTCAAAAAGCTTGAAAACGCAGATCTTGACGGAACGGGCGAGACGTTTCTGGCGCAGTGGGGCCTCGACGAGATCTGGGTGACAACGCAGGTCGACTGGGCAATTGACGATGTGAACGACAGCGTTTCCGGATGGCACGCGAACGAGTTTTGGAACGGAACCGGCGACCGCAGTCTCGGCTACGACAGTGAAGGCCGCCTCCGCACGAGCGAGTGGGACGTTGTTGACGGCGGAGTGTCCAACGGAACAGAAACCGTTAACGAAATGTGGGTCCTTCGCGGCGTGCCGAACGACGACCGCTGGAACGGCAACCCCGAAACTCTCAGGCCCGGAGTCAAGGACCAGCTGAAGCCCGAACAGTACACCTACAACACCGCGGACGAGGAGCTCAGAATCGACTTCACGAAGCACACCGCGTATTTCCGCATGCGCTTTGTTGTTGTCACAAGGAAAACCGTCGGCGATGAGCAGAAAGAGTTCTACTACAACTCCGAATGGTCCAACGTCGCTGCGGTCGGCAAGGACGCAGAGGTCTTCAAGCCGCTCACAAAGGACGATCTTACCGCGCCTGTCATCACCGGTCTGCGCATGACCGACAAGGAATTCAATAACAACCCGGTGGTCGCGTTCACGCTGACCGTTCCCGATAAGCTGGCGCAGGACGCCACGAAGGTTGCCGCGAACGGCGGTCGGATAACGATCGAGGTCGAGGGCCGCGTCAAGGGCGACAAAGAGTTTACGCGCCTCCAGGGCGACTGGCTCATCAAGGCCGGCGAGATGGAATCCGCGCTTTTCGCGCTCGCAAACGAAGACCGGCCGAACGTTCCGAAGGACTCGGTCATCGAGCTCCGCTGCCGCTACTGCTACGATCACCCGGCCTATTTTGACGGCCAAATCTATTCCGACTGGTCGAAAATCATCTCCTTCGGCACGGACGACATCAACTACAACACGAATCCCGGAACAGACGCCACGCCCGGTCCCGACGACCCGACTGTTCCGTCCAAAAAAACTTGCCCAATCTGCCACTTCTGCCCGCAGCCGCTCGGCCTTTGCATTTTCATCTGGCTGCTCATCATTCTGGCGGTGATCATTCTGATCGTAGTGATCGTCGCGATCGCGGCAAAGAAGAAAAAGAAGGACAAAAAATAAAAAATAAGCCCTTCCCGGAGCGCTCCCGTTAAGTCAAGAGCTGGCTTCGAAAAAGGCTATAATTAGGTAAAATTTAACGCGGACCCGGGTCGCCCCGGGTCCGCGCTATTCATATTTTTGCCGTGCGGCCTGCCGGGCCGCCTTTAGGGATTTTATCCCTCGATGAGAATGTTCTTTTTCTCGGGGATCCTCGGTTTAACCTTCGGAATGTTGAGCGTGAGCACGCCGTCCTCAAACTTGCCCTTGATGTCCTCTTCGGTCACGTTGCCGCCGACGTAGAACGATCTCTGCATTGTGCCTGTGTAACGCTCGTGGCGGATGAGCTTGCCGTGCTTCTCGTCCTTCTTATCAACGCCCTTGGAAGCGCTGATGGTCAGGTAGCCGTTCTCAAGCTGAACTTCGATCTCATCCTTCTTGAAGCCCGGAAGATCGATCTCCACGTCGTAGCCCTCATCGTGCTCGCGCACGTCTGTCTTCATGACGCGGTTTGCGTTCTTGCCGTAAAGCTGTCTGTCGACATCTCTCATATTCGCGAAAGACGAATCCATCCAATCATCAAAGAAATTCTCTGAAAAAATACTCGGTACCAACATAATTCATCCCTCCCGTTTTATTTGGCGCCTTAAGGGGCGCCGGTATGTTGTTATCGTGTCCGGTTTTGTTTGAGGCTCGTGTTTGCCCGGGCTTTTCGCCTTGGCTTTTTGCCTTGGCTTTTCGCCTGGCTTTTGGCCTTGGCTTTTTGCCCGTCCCTCAACCGGAACGACTACATTATACCACGATTATTAGCACTGTCAAGAGGTGAGTGCTAATTTTAAGGTTTTTTTATGGATTCTCCTTTCGGGGGTGGTTTGCGCCAGCGGTGCGTGAGTGAGTTTTCGGCTATTTTTAGGTGAGAATAAATATTCTTTGTTGTTTTGACGGATTCGGGTGAATTTGGATCCTCATTTTCCAGAATTTTTCCGACTAAACGGGTTTGAACCTCAGTCAGTACCAGCCTTTCCTGAACTTCGGCTCATATTCCCCGTCATCTCCGGCGCCCTCAAATGATACGAATTCAAACCCATTATCATTACACCACTTGGCCAGATTGTATTCCAGATTGTCTCCGAAATCCTCCACGACCGGTTGATAGTAATCATCCTCTGTGCAGTATTCTTCAAACTCGTAATCAAGGTAATCTTTTAATCGCTTTGCAAAAAGGCCATGGATCGCATCTTTCGTCATGAACGGATTCTTTTTTAAACATTGTGCCAGTTCCTTATCTTCTGATATTGCATCGGTAGGAGCAAGGACTATTGTTGCTTCATAATGACAATCCACTGTGCCGTTGCCTTCGTCCCATACTGCAAACCCCTGCCAGGTACAGGCGAAATCCTCTTTCAGGAACTGCTTTAACCCTTCGCGATCCTTATCCTTCCATTCCTTTTTGTTCTCACCTGAACAAAGAGTAACCAGAATCCTGGAAAGCCTGTCAGCCATTCTTTTATTAAGACTGCATTCCCTTCGGATCACTCCCGAAAGGAGTTCCGCATCATCACATTTTGTGTCTTCTATTACTCCGTTGACCAGACAATGCAGAAGCGCCGCCGCTGTTTTCTTGTCTGCGTCTCCAGATTCGATCAGCTCTGTATAAACCAGGTATGGCTCATCTGTCAGATACTTAGGCCCATTCTGATTCACGATTCCTTTAAGCGTGTCCGCTATATGCTCTGTTGCCTGTTCCACCATCACGCCTCGTCCTCCGCGTCTCTGGTACCGAGAAAAGCCAACACTTCCTCATACGTCCGGTCACTCTTCATGATTGCCTTCACCAGCTCATCCCTGCGAAGCGCGTCCCTTTTATCCAGAAGGTCGCTCAGTGCCGTAACAGCAGCGTCGTACTGTTTCTTCGTCTTACTGACCTGCGCCTGCGCTTTCTCGATCTTCGCATCCAACGCTTCCATTGATGTCATTCTCGCCATCTTATATCCCTCTCTCAGATCCCGTTGTGTGTTAGTTTAATATATCTCGTGGCACTGCGTCAAATAAACATTACAAAATAGTGCGGCAGAGTCATCTTTATTCCGGATATACCGTTTTTTCCTCCAATCAGTTTGTACGCAACCGACGGAGCAAATTTAATTATGAAATCATTAAGCGAAAGTGTTGGATTGTTCCCGGCCTTGACTTCGACAGGAACCACCTCTCCGTTCTTTTCAATCAGGAATTCAATTTCGTGCTCACTGTCAGGCTTGAAATAATACAGCGTGTATCCACGCTTAAGAAGGCTCTCGGCTATAACGTTTTCATATATGCCGCCGCGGGCGTTGCCCCTTATTGTATTGTTTAAAACAGCGAGCTTAGTGTCAAAGCCGTACATGCAGCATAGCAGTCCCGTGTCGTTGATGTACAGTTTGAACTGATCTTCTTTTGCATTTGCCATCAGAGGGAGGTACGGTTCCCGTATATTATAGCAGGCGTTTACTATGCCGGAATCTTTCAGCCACTGTACGCTTCCGGCGAATTTTCTGCGTGTCTGTCCTTTTTCGACCGTAGAATATTGGAACTTTTTCAGTTCCTTTGCAAGCTGTTTAGGAACGGCGTCATAACACATGCGTACATACTGCTTTTCCTTGCCCCTGGCGTGTTTTGCAATGTCGTCATTGTATTCCGCAATTATATCGTTCTGTATTTTGTTAACACGGTTAAAGTCCTTGTTCACAACAAAATCAGCAACGACCTCCGGCATTCCGCCCACGACCATATATTCTCTGAACAGGGATTCGTATTGATTATGAATGCTGTCGGGAACAGTCTCTCCTGACTCAAATAATTCGCGAAGTACGGAAATTGCTGCATCGCCATAGCCGTAAGCCCACAGAAACTCTTCAAAATCCAGTGAATACATTGTGATCTGCGATTCGTAACCAACCGGAACAGATTCGGGAACCTCAACACCGTCATCGTCATCTTCCCCGTATGTTAGACCCATGAGAGACCCTGAAGAAATAACGTCAAACCGCATATCCTCCGCCAGAAACTTTATTGCGGTGCGTGCGTTCCCGCAGCGCTGGATCTCATCAAGGAAAATCAGTGTATCTCCGGGAATTAATTTGAAATCCCGGATATTCGCGGTGATTCTTTTGAGTATTTCTTCGGATGTCAGATTGCCGTCAAAAATGGATTTCAGCGCCGGCTCGCGGAAAAAATCGATGCATAGAAAAGACTTGTATTCCCTCATGCCAAACTCTTTAACTATAAATGACTTTCCAACCTGACGTGCGCCCTTTACAAGCAGACACTTTCTAATCTGCTCGTTTCTTCTGTTGTTTTTCCATTCAAGCAAATCATTGTATATTTTACGCCTTAGCATGCCAAATATACCCCCTCTCTTTTGCCGGACAAGTGTACTATACATAAAATCGGGGGTGCTGTCAAGCGGTGTTTGCATAAAATTGGATATGCCGTCGGGCAAATTTTGCATAAAATTGGATATGTCAGCCGGCGAATTTTGCATAAAATTGGAGAGGAAAACGACTTCAATCGAGCCTCAATTTCGACCCGCGCCGTCACTTTTCGACAGGTTTCGACCCTTTTCGTCGCTTTTCGTCGGATTTTTCGTCACATTTCGACACTTTTCGTCACATTTCGACACTTTTCGTCACATTTCGACCTCCGGTTTTTAACGATTCAACCCGCGTCGTCACTTTTCGACGAAAGTCGACGTTTTTCGACGCGATTCGACCTTCTTCAACCCTAAGCGACTGTTCACGACGCGATTCGACCTTTTTCGACCCTAAGCGACTGTTCACGACGCGATTCGACCTTTTTCGACCCTGACCGGCCGTTCCCGACAAAATTCGACCTTTTCGTCCCTTCGCGACGCCGCGGGCGTAAAAAAAGAACCTGCCCTCCCGAAGAAGGACAGGCCCTTAATAAGGGGGTCTCTCATGCGTAACATGAGGGTTGTCCGCGGCCGGAGGTTCCGCTAATCCTTCGGCGGCGGTTGAACCTAAATTCGTGTCTTAAGCGTAAATTACTTAAGCTCGGAGAAGTATTTGATCGTTCTAACCATCTGGCTGGTGTAGCTGTTCTCGTTGTCGTACCAGGAAACTACCTGAACCTGATAGGTGTCGTCGTCGATCTTGGCAACCATCGTCTGGGTGGCATCGAAGAGGGAGCCGAATCTCATGCCGATAACGTCGGAGGAAACGATCTCGTCCTCGTTGTAGCCGAAGGACTCGTTGGCAGCTGCCTTCATGGCGGCGTTGATGGACTCCTTGGTAACGTCCTTGCCCTTAACGACCGCTACGAGGATCGTGGTGGAACCGGTGGCGGTAGGAACTCTCTGAGCGGAGCCGATCAGCTTGCCCTTGAGCTCGGGGATTACGAGGCCGATAGCCTTCGCAGCGCCGGTGGAGTTCGGAACGATGTTCATCGCGCCTGCTCTGGATCTTCTGAGGTCGCCTTTTCTCTGCGGTCCGTCGAGGATCATCTGGTCGCCGGTGTAAGCGTGAACGGTCGTCATGATACCGGAAACGATCGGGTATGCCTTGTTGAGCGTGTCAGCCATCGGAGCGAGGCAGTTGGTGGTGCAGGAAGCGGCGGAGATGATCTTGTCCTCAGGGGTGAGGGTCTTCTCGTTAACGCTGTAAACGATGGTCGGGAGATCGTTGCCCGCGGGAGCGGAAATAACGACCTTCTTTGCGCCGGCAGCGATGTGTGCCATGGACTTCTCTTTGCTGGTGTAGAAACCTGTGCACTCGAGAACTACGTCAACCTTGTGCTTCTTCCAGGGGCAATCCTTTGCGTCTTTGCAGGCGTAAATTTTGATTTCCTTGCCGTCGACAATGATGGAGTCGTCGGTGTAGTCCACTGTGTGGATGTGCTCGCCGATTTTGCCGATGTAGGAACCCTGGCATGTATCATATTTGAGAAGATGCGCGAGCATCTTGGGGCTGGTGAGATCGTTGATAGCAACTACCTGGTAACCCTTTGCGCCGAACATCTGTCTGAAAGCGAGACGTCCGATGCGTCCGAATCCGTTAATAGCAACTTTAACTGCCATAATTAAACCTCCGATGAATAAGTAGTAAATCTTTCTGTAGTGGCGTTGGCGCAGCGCCGGCACGTTTTCCCCGCTGAATCGCCGGGAATCGCTGCCGGTTTTCGCGCAAGCGGGACTATTTTATACCATCGCGCAATTTTTTGCAACCGTTTTCGGCCTTTTAAGGGGCTTTTTAAGGTTTTTTACACGATTTCCCGCAAGTTTCCTGTGGGGCGCGGCAGTTTTCCCGTTTTTCCGTAGTCGGACTCTCCGGGTGGCGCCTTTCTCCCGGCCGATGCTGCCGCCAAAAGACGACCGGTCCCTTATGGCTTCCGCGGTGTCAAATGCGAAACAGTTTGCATTTGTCGTTTCGGGTCACTCCTGTCGGTAATCAGACGTTTCTAATGAACAAAAATGCGTAAACACGCAAAAAAAGTCAATAGCATATTGCAGATTTCTCTGCATTATGGTATAATACTAATGAACAAAAATGCGGATATACGCAAAAATGTCCATTAGGAGGTGTGTAATTATGGTTATTCAAAGAGATATCTACCTGAATAAGCTTATTTACAAGAAGCACAACGGTCTGATCAAGGTCGTTACAGGAGTCCGGCGCTGCGGGAAATCCTATCTGCTTTTCCATCTTTTCAAGGACTATCTTCTCTCGGAAGGAGTTGACAAGAAACACATCATTGAGATCGCGTTTGATGCGTTTGAGAACAAACAGCTACAAGACCCTTATATTTTGATGCCTTATATTAAAGAGCAGATCACGGATGGCAAAATGTACTACATTCTTCTCGACGAAATACAACTATTGGGCGAATTTGAAGCTGTGCTCAACAGTCTCATACGTATTGAAAATGTTGATGTGTATGTGACAGGTAGCAATGCAAGATTTCTGTCCAAGGATGTCATTACCGAGTTTCGTGGTCGTGGGGATGAGATTCATATGTATCCTCTCAGCTTTGCCGAGTTTATGTCTGTCTATCCCGGTACAAAGCAGGATGGTTGGAATGAGTATATGCTCTACGGCGGACTGCCCCTTGTACTTAAGTTTGAACAGCCGGAAGAAAAAATCGCATTTCTGAAATCTCTTTTTGAGGAAACCTACATCTCAGATATCGTAGGAAGACACAGTGTCCGTAACCGCGCTGAACTGGAAGAACTGCTGAATATCCTGTCATCTGCTATCGGCTCTCTTACCAATCCCACCAAGCTGTCGGACACCTTCAAAAGTGTTAAACAGAAGACCATCAGCAAAGCGACGATTACCAGATACATTGACTATTTGTGCGATGCCTTCCTGATTGACAGAGCCATTCGCTATGACATAAAGGGGAAGAAGTATATTGATACCCCTGTGAAATACTACTTCACGGATATAGGTCTTCGCAATGCGCGTCTAAACTTCCGCCAGTTAGAGAAAACCCATACCATGGAGAATATCATTTTCAACGAGCTGAAAATCAGGGGATTCAACGTTGACGTTGGCGTAGTGGTGGTAAACGGCAGTAACAAAGATGGAAACAGCACCCGTAGTCAGCTTGAAATTGATTTCGTATGCAACAAAGGGTCAAAGCGCTACTATATTCAGTCCGCCTACGCCATGCCGGATAAAGTGAAAATAGAGCAGGAGCAGCGTTCTTTGATGATGACCGGCGACGGCTTCAAGAAAATCATCATTACCGGAGATGCACCGGCTCCGTACTATAACGACAGCGGGGTGCTGATCATGAACGTTTTTGACTTTATGCTGAACCCTTTAAGTCTGGAACAGTAGCAAAAGCGAGTCCCCGCGGCACGGCGCGAGTCAGTTCGGGCTCGATACGAGTGTTAAAGTGTACTTTTCAAGCGCTTTTCACAACACCACTATGGCTATAAATCTTGCAAGAGCAGTGGCTAAACGATAAAAGAAAACGGGAGCATATTCTTCTCCCCTGCTAAAATTCAAAGAGATTAACAATCCGTCCCTTATTCATTTGAATTTGACATACCGGCGTTTCAAAGACCGGATTGGATCATTCAATAGATGACATTGTCCCGGAATGACTGGTATAGGTCGAAACTTACGGCAGAAATGGAAAAACTTTCGAGTAACACTTGGCAAAAGTACTTGACTTTTTTGATTGGAGGGGCATAATATAGTCGAAACTTACGGCAGAAATGTCTTAAATTTCGATCGCGGAGGCTCTTATGATCAAAAGAGATTTTTATCTTAACCAAATCATCGATAGGATGTGGGATGGAAGAATTAAAGTTATAACCGGGATCAGAAGGTGCGGTACCGAATCTGAAAGATTAAGTGTCACGTGTGATTCGACATCTACTGCCGAATCGTAACCATATGACTATTATATACCCGGTGTTTTTTATTACGTGCAGTCTAAAATTAATTGCAGATGTTACTTACCGCAGAGTGAAATCCCTGCGGTATTTTTATAACAAACGGCAAAGAAAGACGAACTATAAAGGCGTTTCTATGAGGACAAAACGCAACAGAAACACGCACCCCCGAAGAACGGCGCGAAACAGTTCGCATTTGTCATTTCGGGTCACTCCTGTCGGTAATCAGACGTTTCTAATGAACAAAAATGCGTAAACACGCAAAAAAAGTCAATAGCATATATACATTACACCACTCATTTTGATAAAACGCAATGTGTTGGAATGGTTCTTCTCCGGTAAAACGCAAAGTGATTATTGCATTAGTTTAACAGATGTTCCCCAAAGAACGGCGCAGGGCATTATGGGCTCGATCAGGGCCTTGTTATTGTAAAATTGAGGGACCGTCGCTGCTGTGATTCCCGGTTTTGCGTTTTCTGCGCGGCGCGGCGATTCTCTGTGCGGCTCCCGGCATACCTTCCCAGCATACCTTCCTGCAAATTCACAATTGCGCACGCCCGCCCGCGTGTGGTAGAATATTAAAAACAATCGAAAAGGAGCTTTTGGAAATGCGATTTTCGAGAACCGGATTATTAATAAAATGCGCCGCGGCGCTTGTTTGCGCGGTGGCTGTTTTGGCGTCGGGGTGCGCCGTTCGCGAGCGGGGACAGGGGCCGGGAAAGGAACAGACTTCGCGGCCGGCGGAAACCGGAGTGGGAGGCGCGATTCACGAGGGAGATATTCCGACGACCACGCCTTTTACGGGAGAGTTCCCCGAGGTCACGCCCGCGCCGGCAACGCCCGAACCCACCGAGCCGCCTGAGCCGACCGCCGTTCCCGACTATTCCGGAGGCATCAAAAGGGAGAACCGCAAGACGACGGTCTCGCTTTTCGGATCGGGGTCGCAAAAGCCCTTCTGCGGAACGGGCCATTCGATCGGTGTCCAGTTCTACGCCACGACTGAGTTTAACGCGGTCGGCTTCAAGTCGCCCACTTGGAGGGCCACAGAGAACTACTACGTCGACTACGCCCTGTATAAATGGGACACCGACTACTACGAGTCGATCGCCGGCAGTCCGGTTGCCGAGGGGTACTTCGAAAACTGGCAGGACGGCGTCGCGGTGTACCTGAAATTCGACCCGCTGCCGGCGGGAGAGTACGTGCTTGTCGCGCTCTACGGCTCCAACGAGACGGCGTGCAACTCGGGCGTCTGGTACGTGGAGGCGGAGCACCCTTCCCAGCGTTCCTACCTTGACGACGAGGTCTGGTACGACGCGTCGGTGTGCTGCGAGCTCGTGTATATTCACACGCCCAACAACAAATACGGGCCGCTCAGCGACTCGGGAATCGGCTGACGTTTTCGGCTTTTTTTAGCGAAAAAAGAGGAGTTGAAACGATGAAAAGATCTTATTCTGGAAGCGGTTTGCGAAGGCTGGCGGCCGCTGTGCTTGTGATCATTTTGGCGGCGGCAACGGCCGTCTCGGGAGGTGTTTTTAAAACTATGGCCACCGGAAGCTATCAGTATTCGGTCAACACGGGGGCGGATCTCGGCCTCGTAAAACTGCAGGACAATACGTACGCGGTCCAGTTTGCGGCGTGCGCGGATATGTCGGCGGTCGAACTTTACGTCGCCAAAACGGCCTCCAACTCCGCGACCGCTCTCACGGCGAGGCTCTACGGCTGGCGCGGTTCGTACTCCGGGTCGCTCAGGCAGACGCCGGTCGCCGAGAAGCGTTTTGAGGGCTTCGACATGGACTGCTGGCTGAGGCTCGATTTTGGCGCGACTGTTCCCGCGGGCGAGTACATTTTCGTCGTGGGCGAAAGCGCGGGCAACGTTCAGCTCCTTCTCGAAAAGGCGAACCACCCCTACGCGCGCACGTACTTGAACGCTTCGGAGCGCGACGGCAACCTCGAGATCAGAGTCGAGTTCAAAAACGAAGGCGGCACACTTGCGGCAGTCTCGGACAACAACGTGAAGTTCGTCACCTCTCCGGGTACGTGGGTCGCAACGGACGGCCTGGGGCGCGAGGTCCCGAACAGCTACACGTCGACGGTGCGCGAAAACAAAACGGTCGGTATCTTTTTCCACACCTGGCACTCCAGCAACGCGGCGGCCGGCACGCGCAACATCACGCAAATTCTGGCCGAGCACCCGGAGATCCAAAACGACTTTTCGAGCAAGCTCTGGGGGCAGTCCGGCAACTACCACTGGAACGAGCCGATATGGGGCTACTACCGTTCGAGCGACGAGTGGGTACTCAGAAAACAGGCGGAGCTGCTGGCCGACGCCGGCGTTGACGCGGTCTTTTTCGACAACACGAACGGGACCGCCACGTTTATCGACGACGTTCTGGTGCTGCTGAAGGTGTGGTCGCAGGCGCGCGCGGACGGCGTTAAAACGCCGCAGATCTCGTTCATGCTGCCGATGTTCGACTACGACCTGGTCGCGATCCAGCTGCGCGAGATCTACAAAAAAATCTATCAGGACGGCCTCTACAAGGACCTCTGGTTCTACTGGAAGGGCAAGCCGCTGATGGTCGGCTGGCCGGGGCGGCTCAATCTTAGGGACGAGACCGACAAGGCGATTTTCGAGTTTTTCAACTGGCGCGTCATCAACCACGCGCAGTCGCAGGACCATGTGCAGGTGCAGGCGGAGGACGGCACGCCTGTCATCATGGGCGCCATCCAGAAGGAGATCGCGGACAATTACATTCTGTGGAACTGGATCTCGACGACGCCGCAGCTCGTGAACAAAAATCCGGACGGCACGCCCGAGGAGGTCGCCGTCGCCATCGCCCACAACTGGTGCGCGGAAACGCATCTGACGGCCATGAACAACCCGAAGTACAAGGTTTTCGGCCGCCACTACATGCCCTCGAAGGGCGACTACGACCCGCGCCCGGACGCCAAGCTCTACGGCGCCTACTTCACCGAGCAGTGGGAGTACGCGCTCAAGATCGACCCGGAATTCGTGTGGGTCACCGGCTGGAACGAGGGCGTCGCGGGGCGTTTTGAGGACTTTTTGGGCGTCGAAAACGCTTTTCCGGACAATTTCAGCGACGAATTCAGCCGCGACATCGAGCCGTCGAAGGGCGACCTTCAGGACCATTACTACTACCTGCTCTGCCAGTTTATAAGGCGGTTTAAGGGCGTTCCCGCGGCGCCTGTTTCGGACGAGCCGGTGACTGTCGACGTCGCCACCGGAAAGGGCTGGGAAGACGTTGAGACTGTTTACGAATCGTACCCGGGCGACACGTTCGACAGGAATTCGCGCGGCTACAAAAACGCGGAAACCGGCGACTATTTCGTCTACACCGACAACTCGGGGCGCAACGACATTCGCGCCGCGAAGGCTTCGTACGACGCCGATTACGTGTATTTCATGGCCGAAACTTCGGAGGACCTGACGCCCTGCACCGACCCGCAGTGGATGCGGCTGTTCATAAGCGTCAGATTTGACGGCGACAAAAAGGTCGAAGGCGAGAGCTGGGAGAACTTCCGGTACGTCGTGAACCGCGAGTCACCCGCCGCTTCCGGTACTGCCGGTACTGGCGGCACTTCCGGCGTTTCAGGCGTTTCAGGCGTTTCGGGAAAGACCGTCATCGAGAGGTCGAAGGGCGGCTGGAACTGGGAAAAATGCGGCGAGTGCGATTTCGGCGTGAACGGGAACGTTCTGACGGTCCGCGTGCCGCGCGAAGCGCTCGGACTCGGCAAAAACGGTGGCTTCACGCTTGACTTCAAGTGGGCCGACAACAACCTCGCCGACGGCAGCGACGTTCTGGAACTGTACACGCGCGGCGACACGGCTCCCGAAGGCAGGTTTATGTACAGATTCGTGGCGGGAAGCGTCCCCAAGGCGCTCACCAAAAAAGGCTGCTCGTCCGCTCTGGAGCCTTCCGGCGCGGCCGCCTGCCTCTCCGCCGCTTTGCTGGCAGGCGGCTCGCTCGCCATTGCCAAAAAGCCAATCCACAACGCCGGAAACGCGACCAACGGTAACTCGCGGAAAAAGGCCGGAAAAGGCGGAAAATAAAGGGAAATAAACCAAACTAAAAGGAACCGCGCACCGCTGCAATCAGTCAAAAAACCGTCGATTAGCGCTGTTCCCATAACTTCATTCAAAATCTTACTTTTTGATACTCCCATCGGCCGGTTCTCTGATTATCCTTATGAGAACCGGCCTTTTTCGCTGGTTTTCTTCGTTTTTCGCGCTTTTTCAAAAATCGCTTTTTCAACGAAGTTCATAGATTGGACTGCGCTGAAAAATTGACACCGGGTGTATAATAGTCATATGTGGTGCGAGTGGAGATAACGGATTTGACCAAACCCCAACAAAATCTAGTGTTTACGGCACCCCGAGCGCATTCTTCCTCCAAGGACCAGAAGCGAATAAAAAGTCAAGTATAGAAGTGTCATACTAATCTTATGATTTCAGTCTGTAGGTCCTGTTCCGGTTAGCGCCCTCGGCAACCAGTATTCCTTCCGAAACGAGCTCGGAGAGATAATCGCGTGCCCTGGAGGCTTTAAGGTGTGCAATCTCTGCAATCTCCGATGTGCGAACCATGGGATGTTCTGTAATGTAATCGATAATAAACTGTTTCTTTGCCTCTTTTGTCATCAGTTTATCGCCGGTTTTTATCGCCGATTTATCGCCGATCGTCGGTGATAAAACAAGCGACAACGTCGTCCTGTCCGGTTCAAATGACTGAGTAATTGTCGGTTCAACCCAGTTCTGATCGTGCCAGACACGGTATATGTTCGGAATCCCGCTGCCGGCGCGTTCCCCGATATCGATCATATTCAGCATCTTGAGCATCGTTCCGTTTCGCGGATCGGAGAAACCGCCGCTTATTGCAGCGTCTATCCCGATACGGAAACTGCCGGGATTGCTCAACGTGACGGAATCGTGCTTTTTTATTACAACGACTCCGCCTCTGCCGTAATAATCCGCGTTGACAAGGCAGTTCGCAAGCGCCTCGCGTATCGCTTTGTGGACCGGCGTGTCATCAACGCGAAGCCCGCCGTTCATTTCAAACGGAACCTTTAGATCGAGCTGCAGTTTGTTGTACGCACGGAAATAGAAATCGTATACGTTGCCGCTCCAGTCTCCCGAAGAAGAGATAAACCTGTCCGTCCAGCGGTGAACGTCGTCGTATTCCTCGCGATAATCCAGAAAAAAGTTCGGATACTCACGGACAATATCATATTCGTTACCGAACATAAGCAGGCCTGCTGAGGTCGGGTGACGTTTTCCATCTTCGCCGAACCCAGCTGCGCCAAGTTTTATAAGAAACTCCCCGTCTTCAAGCGTGTCCCAGACATGGCCCGGGCGGGACAGTCTCATGCGCTGGCGGTATGAACGAAGGCTTTCGGCGTTGATGACGTCCATACCGAAATTGTCGAGCACAAGCATGTCCTGCGTTCTGACAGACGCATCACGGTACATTGCCTTCAGTTCCTCGTCCGTGCACTTGTAATCGCCTTCTCCGTTGCGGCGGTAACTGTTAAGCGGATTGCCGTCAATATACACAGGGTTATACGATCTGTCGGCGCGCGGGACGTTGATGACAACTATGTGTTTGCCGTCAACGGTTTCCGTTGAAACGTCTTTGCCCGAAAGGATATTCACACTTACCTTCTGTGTATTATTGACCATATCCCAGAAATCCTTGGTCAGTTTTTCCGGGTCGGGAAGATCGATGGCGTGAAGCGATTTGTCCGGATGCTCCTCAACTCCGAGCAATATGATCCCGCCGAGCGTGTTTGCAAAAGCGGAATGCGTCTCCCAGATACTGTGAGGAAGTCCTCCGACGGTTTTTTTCGTTTTTTCTTGACTTCGCGCGTGCGCGGGAATATAATCTGCCCATAAAACATAAAGGAGAAATCTGCCATGTTAACAATAAATAAATCAACAGTTTTCAGCTGCGTGAGGCGCATTTTCGCGGTCGTTCTCGCGATAGCGCTTGTCGCGGCTTTTTCGGCGTGCAAACCTCACGAAGAAGCTCCGGGAAAGCCGACGGAGGCCCCGATGACGACGCCCGTTCCCGCGACTGAGGCGCCTGCGGAAGAGCCGACACAGGAACCCGCGCCGACAGACGCTCCGACTGAGGAGCCGGCAGTTACGGAGGAGCCCACGCCCACCGAGGAACCCACGCCCGCGCCTGACTATTCGGGTGGCTACAGGCAGGAAAACGAGGAGACGAAGGTCCTTCTTTACGAGGGAGCCGGACCGCAGCCCATGAGCGGAACGGGAAGCAGATTCGGCGTGCAGTTTTACGCCACGGTCGAGTTCAAGTCGATCGGCATCCTCTCTCCCACGTGGACGGCTACGGAAGGCTACAGCGTGATCTATTCGCTTTTCAAATGGAACCACGACTACCTCACGACGATCGACGGAAAGCCTGTCGCTGACGCGGAATTCGAGAATTTTGCCGACAACTCGGTCGTTACGATGACGTTTGACGCTCTTCCCGCGGGCGAGTACCTCCTTATCGCGGAGTACGATTCCGTGGCGTCGACCATCAACGCGGGCGTCTACTACATGCCGAGCAATTACGTGCACCAGCGCTCGTACCTTAACGACGAGGTTTGGGACGACGCGTCGATCTGCTGCGAGCTGACGTACATCCACAACCCGAACGTGTACTGCGGACCGCTCAGCAACGCGGACGGCTCGCCTCGCGAGACCGAAGCGCCGACCGGAACGGGTGAAGTCGCGACGGACGTTCCCGAAGAGACCGCGGTGCCGGAAAAGACGCCGACGGAAGCGCCTGCCGACACAGGAACGCCGGCGGGAACAGAGGAGACGCCCGCACCGACGGATAAGCCCACCGAAGCGCCCACAAACACGCCTACCCCCGTGCCCACCGAAGCGCCTACAAACACGCCCACTCCCGAGTCCACCGAGGAGCCCACGCCAGCGCCCGACTATTCAGGCGGCTACAGGCAGGAAAACGAGCAGACCAGGATACTTCTTTACGAGGGTTCGGGCCCGCAGCCGATGCTCGGAACAGGCCGCAGGTTCGGCGTTCAGTTCTACGGCACAGTCGCGTTCAAGTCCGTCGGCATTCTTACGCCTACCTGGACCGCGACCTCGGGCTTCAGCGTGACGTACTACCTCTACAGGTGGAATCACGACTACAACACGACTCTCGAGGGAACCGTTCTCGCGGGGCAGACCTTTGAGAACTTCCCGGACAACACCGTTGTGACCATGGAATTCAATCCGCTGCCGGCAGGCGAGTACCTCCTTATCGCGGAGTACAACTGCACGGATCCCACCACCAACGCGGGCGTTTACTACATGACAAGCCCGTATTTCGCGCAGCGTTCGTACCTCGACAACCAGGTTTGGGAAGGCGTCGCGATCTGCTGCGAGCTGACGTACATCCACAACCCGAACGTCTACCACGGACCTATCAGCGAGGCGGGAATCTGACGCTCGCGAAAATTGATTACGTTGAAGCGGCGGCGTTACCGTTACCGAAACGGCGGCGTTACCGTTACCCAAACGGCAGCGTTACCGTTACCGAAGCGGCGGCGTAATTGACAGAAGTTTTTATCTAAAAAAAGGAAAATTTTCATGGCTCGTTCTAAAACGTTTAAAAACATATTGCCGGCGGCCTTTGCGGTGACGGTACTGTCGGTGCTTACGGCGCTGGCGTGTGTTTTGGCGGTTGTCACAGGAGGGACGTTGAAAACTATGGCCGGGGAAAGCGTTCAGTATACGGTCAACACAAGCTCCGAGCTCACGCCGGTGAGACTTCAGGGCAACTCGTACGCGATACAGTTCAACGCGAAGAGCGACGTCGCGGCGGTGGAGTTTTTCGTGGCCAAGGTATCCGTAAGCGGAAGGACGGCGGTCACGGCCGAGATCTACAAATGGCAGGGATCTTACGGCGACACCGTCAAAAAAGCGGCCCCCGCGGCGTCACAGTCGTTCACCGGCTTCGGGATGAACTCGTGGCTCAGGGTCGAGTCGCGCCTTCCCGCGGGCGAGTACCTTCTGGTGCTCAAAGACAGTGCCGGGAACGTGCAGCTTGCCGTCGAGGCGGACAGCCATCCGTTCGCGCGCACGTATTTAAACACGGCTGAGCGGAACGGAAACATCGAGGTGAAGGTCGTTTTCGCCGACGAAGCAGGAACGCTCGGGGCGGTTTCAGGCAACAACGTGCGGCTTGTAAGGTCGCAGGGAACGTGGGTCGCGACAGACGGTCTCGGCAGGGACGTCGGCGTGTCGTACAAGTCCACCGAACGCGCAAACAAAACGGTCGGTGTCTTTTTCCACACGTGGCACACGAGCCTCGCGTCGACCGGAACGCGCAACGTGACGACGATTCTGGCGGCGCACCCGGAAATTCAAAACGACTTCGGGAGTCCGCTCTGGGGCGGCAACGGCAGCTACCACTGGAACGAGCCTGTCTGGGGCTACTACGTCACCACCGACGAGTGGGTGCTCAGGAGGCAGGCGGAAATGCTTGCGGACGCCGGCGTCGACGCTGTCTTTTTCGACAACTCGAACGGCGTCGTAACTTTTGCGGAGGAGACTTTGACGCTCCTCAAGGTCTGGGCCCAGGCGCGCGCGGACGGCGTCAACACGCCGAAAATCTCCTTCATGCTGCCGATGTTCGACTACGACTCGGCGGCGGTCCAGATTCGCGAGCTCTACGACAAGATCTACAAAGACGGCCTCTACAAGGACCTCTGGTTCTACTGGGACGGAAAGCCGCTCATGATCTCCTGGCCAGGGAAACTCAATCAGAGCGACCCGACCGACGCGAAGATCACGGAATTTTTCACGTGGCGCGTTATCAACCACCGCCAGTCAGAGGACGGCATCCTCGTTCAGGACGAAAACGGCAAGCCGGTCGTGCAGGCCGGAACGCCGCAGGAAATTATCGACAACTACACTCTCTGGAACTGGATCGCGGTCACCCCGCAGATCGTCAACAGGGACGCCGAAGGGAACGCCGAGGAGGTCGCGGTCGCCATCGCCCAGAACTGGTGCGCGGAGACGCACTGCACCGCGATGAACAACCCGACGTACAAGGTTTTCGGCCGCCACTACATGCCGTCGACCGGCGATTTTGACCCAAGGCCAAACGCGAAGCTCTACGGCGCGTATTTCAGCGAGCAGTGGGAGTACGCGCTTTCTGTCGACCCTGAGATCGTCTGGGTAACAGGCTGGAACGAGGGCCGCGCGGGCCGCTACGACGACTTCTGGGGCGTCAGCAACGCTTTTATCGACAACTTCAACGACGAGTTCAGCCGCGACATCGAGCCTTCGAAAGGCGACCTTCAGGACAACTATTACTACCTGCTCTGCAAGTACGTAAGAGAGTACAAGGGCGTACCGGCGGCTCCTGTTTCGAAAAAGCCTGTCACGATCGACGTGGCGACAGGAAACGGCTGGCAGGACGTCGAGACGGTCTACGAATCGTACGCGGGCGACACGTTCGACAGGGATTCGAAGGGCTACAAGGACGCAGAGACAGGCGAGTATTTTGTGTACACGGACACGTCCGGCCGCAACGACATCACCTCCGCGAAGGCCTCCTACGACAAAGATTACGTCTACTTTATGGCGGAAACAGCGGAAGACCTGACGCCCTGCACCGGCGCTCAGTGGATGCGCCTGTTCATCAGGGTGGCGGCGGTCGGCAACGACCTCGTTGAGCGCGACTCCTGGGAAAGCTTCCAGTACGTTGTGAACCGCGAATCGCCCTCCTCCGGCGGCAAGACCGTCATCGAGCGGTCGAAGGGCGGCTGGAACTGGGAAAAATGCGGCGACTGCGACTTCGGCGTGAACGGGAACGTTCTGACGGTCAGAGTTCCGCGCGAGGCGCTCGAGCTCGGCACCGGCAGCTTCGTTCTTGACTTCAAATGGGCCGACAACAACCTTGCCGACGGCAGCGACGTCCTTGAGCTTTATACAAAAGGGGACACGGCGCCGGGCGGCAGATTTATGTACAGATTCGTCGCGGGCAAGCTTCCCAAGGCGTTCAAAAAAGGCTGCGGCTCCGCGCTTGAAGGGGCGGCCGCGACGCTTCCTGTTTTGGGAGCGGCCGCCGGCGCCGCTGTTCTCGCGGCTTCCTCCAAGGGCAGCGGCTCAAAAAAGCGCAGGGAACGCGGGGAAAAGGATTGATTAGGTAAAAGGGCCGGCGGCCCCGCGGGGCCGCCGGCAAATTTTTAAAGGAGACATTTCGCATGGACACCACGTATTATCTTGAAAAAGCAAAAGGGCTTAAACCGCTTCTCAACGAAACGACAGTCAGGCCGCTGCCGGAAACCGTTCCGCACGGCAGGCAGCTGTGGGAGGGCGACGAATTCACGCTTGATTTCGGCACCCATCTGGTCGGTTACGCGACGTTCCGGTTCGACATTCCCGGCGGCGACCGCACTCCGGGCGCGCCTCTCGAACTGATGATCAGGTTCGCGGAGCACCCCTGCGAATTCGACGAGAGCCCTTATAAAGAGGGGCTGTCGCGTTCCTGGTTCCAGTGGGAGGTTGTCCACGTCGACAACCCGCTTGAACCGTTCACGCTGCCGCGCAGGTACGCGTTCAGGTACGTGAAGGTGAAGCTCACCGCCAACAACTACTATTACGTGGAGTTCCGCGACTGCACCGTCCGCACCGTCAGTTCCGCGGATTTCAGCGCGGTACGGCCTCTTCCCGCCGGCACCGACCCGTTCGTCAAAAAGATCGACGACGTCGCGTGCAAAACGCTTCACGACTGCATGCAGGACGTTTTCGAGGACGGGCCGAAGCGCGACAGAAGGCTCTGGCTCGGCGACCTGTATCTGCAGGCCAAGACCAACTACTACACCTTCAGGAACAACGCGCTTGTGCTCCGCTGCCTCTACCTTTTCGCGGGAATCCCTCACCCCGACGGCACTCTCAGTTCGGCCGTCTACCACGACCCGATCACGCGGCCGCAGGGCTGGATCCTGCACGACTACGCGCTCTTTTTCATAGGCACGCTGGCGGACTACTACAGGGCGACAGGCGACGCGAACGCGCTTAACGACCTCTGGCCGGTGGCTTTCAGGCAGACCGAGATCACGTCGGCGGCCGTTTCCGCGGAGACAGGGCTCGTTCCCGTGAACATGTATTTCGTCGACTGGTGCGCTCCGCTCGACAAGACGTGCGCCGCGCAGGCAAGCTACCTGACCATGCTGAAGGAGGCTCTGAACCTCGCGGGAATTGCGGGAACCGAAGAGCAGCGTGCGTTTCTGCGCGAAAAGATCGACGCAGGCACAAAGGCGCTTCTTTCAATGTACGACAGCGGAAAGGGGCTTTTCGTCACGCCTCAGGGCCAGGTCTCGGTCCATTCCCAGATGTGGGCTGCTCTCGCGAACGTGCTTCCTTTAAAGGAAACCAAAAAGGTTCTCGAAAACGCGCTCGCACTGCTCGAGAAAGGCGAGATCGTAAAGACCGTCACCCCCTACGCGCTCCACTACTTTGCCGAGGCGCTGGTTCTGAACGGTCTCCGCAAAGACGCCGAAAAGCTTGTTCTCGACTACTGGGGCGGCATGGTGAAGCTCGGCGCCGACTGCTTCTACGAGGTCTACGTTCCCGGCGACCCGGACGCCTCCCCCTACAACTCTCCGCGCATGAACTCCTACTGCCACGCGTGGAGCTGCACGCCTTCGTATCTGATCAGAAAGTACGGACTGCTGCTGTAAAAAATATTGACAACATCGTAACTCCGGAATGCCCGGAGCGGCCTCTTCTTCTGTGAAAATCAGAGGTCGCTCCGGGCTCTTTGTTTTCCACCGAGGCGGCCGGCTCAAAAGCCGCCATTTTTCGTCATAAGTGCCGAAAAGCGTGAACCAAACCGCAAAATTCATACTTATTTTCGTAAAGGCCTTGACAAAAACGGCATTTACCGTTATACTCTTACCGAAAGCGGCACCGCCGTCCTTTCCGAAAAAACGTAAAAGGAGCCTGATAATATGAAGCGTTTCGTCATCCGCGACCTGCTTCGGTGGAAGAACAGTCCCAACCGCAAGCCTCTCGTTCTCAAGGGTGTGCGACAGTGCGGGAAAACGTATATTCTCAAAGAGTTCGGCCGTGAAAACTACCCGGACGTCGCGTACTTCAACTTCGAGGAAACACCGTCCCTATCGGCGCTCTTCGACACTGATTTTGACGTCAGGCGCATTTTAACGGAGCTCGGCGTCTTCAGGGGAAAGGCAATCGTTCCGGGCTCGACCTTCGTCATTTTCGACGAGATACAAGAGTGCGGCAAAGCGCTGACCGCCCTCAAGTATTTTTGCGAAAACGCGCCGGAATACCACATCGCATGCGCAGGGTCTCTGCTCGGCATCGCGATTCACGGCGACGTCTCTTTTCCGGTCGGCAAGGTCGACTTTCTCTCCCTCTATCCGATGTCATTTTACGAGTTTTTCGCGGCAGTTGAAGGTGAAGCGCTGGCGGACTACCTTGAAACACGTGACACGGGAAAGCCCATTCCCGCGCCAATTGCCGTCAAGCTGGAGACCGCCCTCCGCAGCTACTATATCGTCGGCGGAATGCCCGAGGTCGTGGAAATGTGGCGGGATACGCACGATATCGAAAGAGTCGAAGCTCTTCAGCAGCAGATTCTTTCCGGGTATGAACTGGATTTTGTAAAGCATGCCTCCGCCGACCTTTTTCCCAAGCTCACCGCAATCTGGGCATCTGTCCCGCAGCAGCTTTCCAAGCCGAACAGCAAGTTTATTTTCAGTCAGGTAAAAAAGGGATGGCGCGCCAAGGACCTGGAGGACGCTCTGCAGTGGCTTATCGGTGCCGGGCTCGTTTATAAGGTCCGCAGGATCGAAAAGCCTTATCTGCCTCTTTCCTCATATGCGGATGCGGCGGCTTTTAAGATTTATCTGTCCGACGTGGGACTTCTCAGGAAGCTTGCGCGGGTGCCCGCTCAGGTCGTTCTCGATTCCTCCGCATTATATACCGAGTTCAAAGGCGCTATGACGGAAAACTACGTACTGAACGAGCTTGTCAATTCTCTCGGCGTGGAGCCCTTCTACTGGACGTCCGGGAACACCGCTGAGGTCGATTTTGTCATTCAGCTCGGGGCTGAAATAATCCCGATCGAGGTAAAGTCCGAGAAAAACGTTAAGTCGCGGTCGCTTTTCGAGTACTGCGGCAAGTACGCTCCGAACTACGCTGTCAGAACTTCAATGAGACCCTCGACCTCCGGAATGCATGTTTTGAACGTTCCGCTCTACGAGATTTCGTCGTTGGCGCGGTACACGGAGCAAGGTGCCCCGCCGCAGGAATCCTCCGCTCCCGAACCCCAAGTGCCCGGCGGAGAATAATTCCGTACGTAATTCCCGGCAAAAGGCATGACAAAAAGTCATGACGAAAATCCGGTTCAAGCGCAAAAAACGCTTGCGCGGCAGGTTCTTTGGTGGTACAATAAATTGTTTTGAAGCGGGGCAGAGTTCCAACACTTGCTCCGCTTTATCATTTTCGCCCGGACGGGCGCGGAAACGGGAAGACAGTGGAAACGAAGATCTACGACATGCACACTCATATTTTTCCGCCAAAAATAGCGGAAAAAGCCACCGGGGCGATCGGCGCCTTCTACGGGATTCCCATGTCCCGCCGCGGGTTTGCAGACGACCTTGTCGCATCCGGCGCGCCTGTCGGCGTCGTGAAGTACCTCGTGTGTTCGACGGCTACCACCCCGATGCAGGTCACCGCGATCAACAGCTACATCGCGTCCGAGACGGCCAAACACCCCGAGTTTGTCGGTTACGGCTCGCTCCATCCCGCGTTCGACGACATTCCCGCCGAGGTGGACAGAATGATCTCGCTCGGACTGCGCGGCATCAAGCTCCACCCCGATTTTCAGAAGTTCGCCATCGACGACCGCGAGGCGTTCGCGATCTACGAGGCTGCCGAGGGGCGGCTCCCGATTCTTTTTCACACCGGCGACCGCCGCTATCAGTACTCGAACCCGGAGCGTGTCGTGCGCGTGCTAAGAGAGTTCCCGAATCTCACCGTAATTTGCGCCCATCTCGGCGGCTACAGTGAGTGGGACAGCGCGCTCGGCCTCAAAAAGTACCTGGGCAACCCGAACATTTACATCGACACGAGCAGCTCGGCCCGCCTGACCGACCCCGAAACAGCCGTCAAGATCATCCGCAAGCACGGAGCCGACCGCGTTTTCTGGGGCACAGACTACCCGATGTGGGACCACAAATCCGAGCTCGAAATTTTCATGAAGCTGCCGCTCACAGACGACGAAAAAGAAAAGATCCTCTTCAAAAACGCCGAAGCTTTCCTGAGCCGCTTTTAAAGAGACGAATACAAGGAGACTACACCATGGAATACAGTAAACTCGACAAAAACGAGCTCCGCCGCATTCTCGCGGAGCAATACGTTATCTACCACCGCTTCAAGAACCTCGGCCTCTCGTACGACATGACGCGCGGCAAACCCTGCACGCAGCAGCTCGACCTCACAAGCGACATGGAGAGCTCGAAATACGTCAAGGGCTTCAGCTCGATCTCCGACCAGGAGGTCAGAAACTACGGCGTGCTCGACGGCATTCCCGAGGCGAAAAAGCTCATGGCGGAAATGCTCGGCGTCGGCACCAACGAGATCATCGTCGGCGGCAGCTCAAGCCTCAACCTTATGTACGACATGCTGTCGCGTTTTATGCTTTTCGGCACCGGAAACGGCGGAAAACCGTGGGTTTTCGAGGAAAAGCGCAAGTTTATCTGCCTTGTTCCCGGCTACGACAGGCACTTTTTGATCAGCGAAAAGCTCGGCTTCGAGCTGATCGCGGTCCCGCTGACCGGCGACGGCCCGGATATGGAAATCCTCGAAAAAACCGTTCTCGACCCCGCGGTCAAGGGTATGTGGATGATTCCGAAATACTCGAACCCCACCGGCGAGGTCTTCTCCGACGAAAAGATCCGCCGCATGGCGTCCATGAAGACCGGCGCGCCCGATTTCCGCATTTTCTGCGACGACGCGTACACGGTTCATTTTCTGAAGGACGCCCCCGCGAAGCAGCTCAACATTCTGACCGCGTGCAAGGAGGCCGGCAACCCGGACCGCGTTTTCCTTTTCGGATCGACCTCGAAGATCACGTTCCCCGGCAGCGGCATCGCGGCGATGTGCGCCTCCGAGAGCAACATCAAATACGCCCTCTCGCTGCTCACCGTCCAGACGATCTGCTACGACAAGATCAACCAGCTGCGCCACGCGCGCTACCTGAAGGATTACAACGGCATCCTCGCGCACATGAAAAAGCACGCCGACATCATCGCCCCGAAATTCGCGGCGGTCGACCGCATCCTTAAAAAGGAGCTCGACGGTCTCGGCATCCTCGACTGGAAAATGCCCGAAGGCGGCTACTTCATCAGCGTCAACACCCTTCCCGGCTGCGCTTCAAAAACCGTCGCAAAGGCCGGCGAGTGCGGAGTGAAGTTCACCCCCGCCGGCGCCACGTATCCTTATAGAAAAGACCCGAACGACAGCAACATCCGCATCGCGCCGACGCTCCCGCCTATCGAGGAGCTTGAGGCGGCGATCAAGATCTTCTGCGTTTGCGTGAAGATCTGCGCGATCGAAAAGTATCTCGCCGAGTGACGTCAAAAAGCGGGCTTTTTGCGATCCGCCTTAAACCAATGTGCGGCATCAGACCCCCGGAAGCGCATTCCGCGGGGTCTTTTTTTGACGGCAACTTCGCGTTTAAAGCGCGCCGTTCGCGGCGCCGTTTGCGGAATGATTTGCGGAATGATCTTTTCGAAAAGTTGACATCTCCCTATAATATTAATATAATACAGGCACATAAAACCGGCGTGCTCCGGGCGGCGCCGCTTTGAAAGGGATCGTGAGAATGAAGCGCTTTTCGAAAATTTTGACTACTATACTCGCCAATGCGGTCGCTGCGGCCGTTTGTCTCGCTCTGTTTTTGGGTGTCAGCGGCTGCCGGAGGCATGAGCAGAACACTCCCGCGCCGACGGAAAACGTTTCCGAACAGGCCACGGAAAAGGCCGCGGAGCCTACAGACGATCCGGCGGAAGAGCCTTCCGAAACTCCATCTGAGGTCTCTGCGGAAACCCCTGCCGGTATCCCCACGGAAACTCAGGAGGCAACCCCTGTTCCGACCGTGGAACCGACCCCCGGACCCACCGAAGAGCCGACTGAAGCGCCTAGTGAGACGCCCGCGCCTACAGAGACGCCGGCTCCCGAACCGACCGAGGCGCCGACACCCACTCCAACACCAACACCGACGCCGACCCCTACCCCCACGCCAACGCCGACCCCGACGCCCACCGCGTCAATTCCGGAGGACGGCGTCTACACCACCTCGAACGGCCTCAGATATACCGTTTCCGGCCAGACCGCGACGTCGGGAAACACATTTACGCATAAGAAAAACCTCGTCCTCACCTTCGAGGACGGCACTACTCTGAGCGGCAGCTTCAACCGTTTTTCGTTCAAATACAGCTCGAAAAAGCCGCTCAAGATGACCGTTAAATACGTTAAATCCGGCGCCGAAACCGAGGACTCGTTCTTCCTCGAAGCGGGCACGGATATGGTTTTCGGCGGGCTCATCTCGTCGTACCTTTCCGACGGCCGCGCGACGTGTCTCAAGTCGCTCACGCTTTCCACCATTAAAAACACGAGCTCCGACTTTTCGCTCGCCGAAGTCACTTCGAGCACCGTTCCCGTGTACAACGAGAAGCTCCACTACATCGAAAACGCCCGCTTCAAGGTCGGCGTTCAGCTCTCGTGGGGCGGCGGCCTTAACTACATTCAGGACAAAACGTGCAACGTGCGCGGGCTCACGAACCTTGTCAACCGCCACGACACGGGACGTCTCATTCAGCAGTCCTACTACGGAACCGGCGGCAACTCCGAGTACACTCCAGGCTCGTTCAACGGCAGCACCTGGGCGTACAACCCTGTTCAAGGCGGCGACCAGTACGGTAACGCGAGCCGGCTCATCGACGTGAACGTGACCGCGAATTCCGTCTACATCAAGGCGCAGCCGCAGGACTGGTCGCTCAACGGGCAGATCACTCCGAGCTACATGGAGAACACGTACACGCTCACGGACACGTATATAAGGGTCGACAACCGTTTCGTCGACTTCTCGGGCTGGGAACACAGGTACGCGCACCAGGAGCTTCCCGCTTTTTACACGGTGAGCTACCTCGACAAATTCACGTGGTACAACGGCTCCGACGGCTGGACAGGCGCGCCGCTCACCTCGCGCGACAACCTCAATTTCTGGGGCGACCCGAATTACGCGGACGACTGCCGCTTCTATGTTAAAAAAGACAACACCGAGACGTGGTGCTCGTGGACTTCCTCGAAGGACGACTTCGGCATCGGCCTTTTCGTTCCGAACGTCGACATGCTCTACGCGGGAAGGTTCAGCTACAACGGCTCCAAGTCCGCCACCGACGGCGCGACCAACTACGTCGCCCCGCTCGTTACCTACAAAATGACTTCGTTCGACCCGATCGACTACAGCTACCTGATTACCACCGGCTCCGTCAGCGAGATCCGCGGCGTTTTCACTGCCAACAAGGACTTCGCGACGAACGAGTCGCTCCACAAGCACTACCAGTCGATGCGCGTCACCGAGATCGACTATAAAAGACTGAACTTTGCGGATAAGGATTACATTCAGGCGTTTGAGGATCCGCACAACACCGATGTCAGCTACAACTCCACTCAAAAAGCGGTCCGTTTTAAGGCCACGAACGCCAACGACCCGCAGGTGTACGTGAACTACCGGAACGCCTCAACGCCGCTCTACGCGGAAAACTTCAAAACCCTCGAGATCACTTACATGATTCCGGCAAGCGCGAGCAGGGAGTCGTATGAGTGCGATCTGTTCCTCTGCACCGGGTCCAAAACCAATCCAGACGGTTCGGAGAGGACCAGAGCTTCCCTAATAAAGGACGGTCAGTGGCACACTTTGTCTGTCGACCTTTCGTCACTCTCCTTCTGGCAGGGAAAAATCAACGCCATAAGATTCGACTACTTCGACCAGTGCTCCGCGGGTGACTTAATGTACGTAAAGTCGTTTGTTTTGCAATGATCAAGAGGGCGCCGCCGGCCACGGCGGCGCCCGCCCCTTTTGAGGTAACGTTATGAAAAAACCGGTCCGTTTTCTTTTGTTCATACTCGCCGCGGCCATCTCCGTGTCGCTTTTCGCGTGCTCCAAAAGCGGGAACGCGCTGTCGCCCTCCGACGCGAAAAAGGCGAAAAAACTGATTTCCGACGCGCTCAAGGACTCTCCTGTCGCGGATTTCGAAAACGCTCCTGCCGCTGCCGCGGACGACGACCCGGACGTCACGGTCTGGTTCAACCACTCGTTCGTGAACACACCCGCGGAGGACACGAAGCCGACAGCGTTCGCTTCCTACCGCATCCTTCTCGCCGGGAACGAGATCGAGGGCTGCCACTTTATGGTCGCCTCGAAGACCGCGAAACAGGGTCTGACTCTCGACGTGTCGCCTTTTACCGACGCCTCAGGAAACGTGCTCGCTCACGAGGTCTGCTACGGCTGGTATTTTGACAACGTCGACGGCAAAACGGTCGCCGACCCGATCCCGGTTCTGGAGCATTCCTTCGACCTTTCCGCCGGCAAAAGTCAGATGTTCGTGATCAAGGTCAAGTCCGCGCAGGACCAGCAGTCCGGCATGTATTCGGCTGTCGCGACTTTAAAAGACCCTGCCGGCCGCGAGATAAAGAAAGCGAACGTTTTTGCCTACGTCTGGGACTTTTCGCTCCCTGTCGCGTCGAGCTGCAAAACGCTTTCCGACCTTAACGAGTGGGCCGTGATCTGCGGCGCGAACCGCGAAGCGACGACCACGGACGGCCTGGAGGACGACCTTTACGCCCTCTACTACGAGTACCTTCTCGAAAACAAGATCAACTGCTACACGCTTCCCTACGCGAAGCGCGGCCAGTTTTGGGACGACCGCGTCGACAAGTATCTGGACGACCCGCGCTGCACCTGCTTCACGCTTTTCTGGAAGACCGCGTGCAAGAAGAGTTCCGAAATTCCCGACTACTTGAAGGCCGCCTACGACCGCCTCTCGGCAAAGCCCGGCCGCCTCGAAAAGGCGTACTTCTACCCCGACGCCTGCGACGAACCTCTCGACGTCTCGACGCTTGATTTGGTAAAATACTACAACTCGGAGTACACGAAGGTTTTCGGCGCCCACAAGCTCCTGATTCCGGTGCACTACGACACGCTGATCGACCCCTCGACCGACTTTTTCAAGTACCTCGAAAACGACGTCACCGCGTGGTGCCCCAAGACCTACTTTTTTAACACCTCCGCCGACAAAAAAGCCGACCCGCGCCTCTACACCGATTTTTACACGGCGGAGACTGAAAAGGCGCTCGGCGTTTTCAAGGACAGAATGGCTGCCGAACAGGCCGGCGGCGACGAGGTCTGGTGGTACGTCACCCGCTTCCCGCACGACCCCGAGATCACTTTGTCAATCAACGACGAGGCGCTCAAGCACCGGATCCTTTTCTGGCAGCAGAAGCTCTACAACGTCGACGGCTTCCTCTATTATATGGTGAACGACTGGGAGGACCCCAAAAACTGGACGAAAAAATACGAGGCGGATGTGGCGGGTCAGCCTGTTAACACCTACGGCAACGGCGTTCTGATCTACCCCGGCGGCGCGCTTCCCGAGTACGTCGAAAAGTACGGCAGCGACGGTTACCCGGGTCCGATCGGCTCGCTCCGGCTTGAGGACGTGCGCGACGGCATCGAGGACTACGACTACTTCACGCTTCTCGACAGCCTCTACGGCGAGGGCACCTCGACTCTCATCATCAAGCAGGTAACTCAGTCTTTGGGCGAGTATTCGACCGACCCTGAGCTCTTCGCGAAAATGCGTCTCGTTCTCGGGAACCTGATCGCCGCGAAAATCCGGTAATTGATTCAACTTTTCGAACTTGAAAAAAGGGAGAATGAAAATGAAACATATTAAAATCATTTTATGCATTTTTCTCGCGGCCGCGCTGGCTTTAAGCCTTTTCGCGTGCCGGAAACCTGATTCTCCGACGCCCGCGGACACCATGGCGCCTGTCGCGACAGACGTGCCTACCGCCGCTCCTTCGGAGCCTACGCCCACGGACGGAACTACCGGAACGGAAATTCCCGACGCGACGCCCGGCTTTACGGAAGAGCCCACCGCGCCTGACGTGACTGAGGAACCTTCGAAAACAGAGGTGCCTTCGGACACCGAAGAGCCTTCGGACACCGAGAAACCCGCCGGCACGGAAGATCCTTCGGAAACGGGCGAGCCCACGGAGACCGCGGGGCCGACAGCGGAACATACCGCGACGCCTGAGCCCACACCTACGCCGACTCCCACACCTACGCCCACTCCAACACCTACTCCGACTCCCACGCCGACCCCGACTCCGGAGCCGACCGATCCCAACCTGCTCTCACCCGAAGATCAGGCAAGGGCCGAAGCCCTGATCGCGTCCGCCAAGAGCAACTCCTCCGTTCCCGCCTTCAGCAACACGGCTGTAAGCGCCGCGAACGACGACCCTGACATCACGGTGTGGTTCAACCACTCCTACGTAAACACCCCCGCGGAGGACACGACCCCCACGGAGTACAAATCATACCAGATCGAGCTCGCAAAGTACGAGATCGAGGGCTGCCATTTTATGGTCGCGTCGAAAACCGCGAAAACCGGCGTCTCCCTGACCGTTTCCGAGTTTAAGGACGCGTCCGGGAACGTTCTTCCCTGCGAGGTCTGCTACGGCTGGTATTTTGACGACGTCGAAGGCAAAACGGTCGCCGACCCGATCCCGGTTCTCGAGCACGAATTTGACCTTAAAGCAGGCAAAAGCCAGATGTTCATCATCAAGGTGAAATCCACCTCCTCCCAGCCCTCGGGCCAGTATTCGGCAGTCATCACCCTTAAAGACAGCGCCGGCCGCGAGATCAAAAAAGCGAACGTTTACGCCTACGTCCGCAACTTTTCGCTTCCTATCGCGCCTACCTGCAAGACTCTTACCGACCTCAACGAGTGGGTACTCATAGTCGGCGCGAACCGCGAAGGCACGACCACCGACGGCCTCGAGGACGACCTCTACTCCCTCT
>CADAZX010000022.1:0-35843 GCA_902792515.1 uncultured Ruminococcus sp. | reverse complement strand
CATGCTCGAAAACAAGGTCAACTGCTACACGCTTCCCTACGCGAAGCGCGGCCAGTTCTGGGACGACCGCGTCGAACAGTACATGGACGACCCGCGCTGCACCTGCTTCACGCTTTTCTGGAAGATCGACCCGAAAACCGCCTACCTGAGCAACGGTCTCTACCACGAGGCGTATCTCGACGTCGCCTACGACCGCGTCTCCAAAAAGCAGGAGTGGCTCGACAAGGCCTACTTCTATCCGGACAAAGGCGACGAGCCCCTCTCAACCGCGGTTCTCAATAATATAAAGGCCGTGAACGCACAGTTCACGAAGAAATTCGGCGCGCACAAGCTGCTCATCCCGATCCACTACAACACGTTGATCAACCAGTCGACCGATTTCTTCAAGTACCTCGAAAACGACGTCACCGTCTGGTGCCCTAAAACGTACTTTTTCAACACCCAGGCCGACAAAAAGTTCGACAGCAGCCTCTACACGGCCTTCTACACCAAGACTATGGTCGACAAATTCGGCGAGTTCAAGGACAGAATGGCTGCCGAAAAGGCCGGCGGCGACGAGGTCTGGTGGTACGTGACCCGTTTCCCGCACAACCCCGAGATCGCGCTGTCCATTAACGACGAAGCCGTCAAGCACAGACTTCTCTTCTGGCAGCAGAAAATGTACAACGTCGACGGCTTCCTCTACTATATGTGCAACGATTGGGAAAACGCCAAGGCGTGGACCAAAAAGTACGAAAAGACCGCTGCCGGCACGCCCGTAAACTTCTACGGCAACGGCGTTCTGATCTATCCCGGCGGCGCGCTTCCCGAGTACATCGAAAAGTACGGCAGCGACGGCTACCCTGGCCCGATCGGCTCTCTCAGGCTCGAAGACATCCGCGACGGCGTCGAGGACTACGACTACTTCACGATTCTCGACAGGCTCTACGGCGAGGGCACTTCGACTCTGCTGATCAAGCAGATCACGACCTCTCTCGGACAGTACTCGACCGACGCGGAGCTGTTCCACTCGATAAGAACCGTTCTCGGCGACCTGATCTCTGCGAAATACTGATTATGAAACGGGTTATGAAACGGGTTATAAAACGGGCAGAAACGGTAAATGCATACCTGTCATAGCGCCTGTCCCGCGAAAAGCAATCGACGGCGCCGCTGCAGGCGGCGCCAAACCGAAAAACAGCCTCAGGAACTTACTTTCTGAGGCTGCTGTATTATTTACCGGACCTTGTGCGCGTGCCGCCGCTGCCGCACGCATTAGAAATAACAAATCAAATCATCCAGATTGGTACGATGTAGTTTTCGGAGTCAATAGCCGAGAGCTTGGGCCGCATGCAAAGGATCGCGCCTGAACCGCGCGGGACAGACGCTTTGTCAAGTAGATGAAATGCATCGGTCAGCGTGGTCCCCGGATTTACCGAACGCTTGATCTCCAGCGGGTGTAGCTCGCCGTCGCTCTCAATCACCATGTCGATTTCGTTGGAATTGCTGTCGCGGTAATACCACATCAAACACTCTTTGGCGTTGTTGCGGTAAGTCTTCAGAAGCTCCGCAACCACGAAGTTCTCCAGAATGGCACCGTTGATTGCGCCTTTAGACAATATCTCAGGAGAGGAATACCTCGTCAAATATGCGACCAGACCTGTATCGAAGAAATACAGCTTGGGAGTTTTAACCGTACGCTTCAGAAGATTATTGGAATACGGCCGCAGGAAGAAAATGACGTCAGATTTTTCCAGCACCTGCAGCCAGCGCTTTGCGGTATCGTCGGAAACGCCAATGTCCCGCGCAATGTCGTGCACGTTTAGCATCTGTCCTGCGCGGCAGGCAACGGCACGGACAAAATCGCTGAACAGAAACCGGTCGGTAAGCTGCACCTGTTCTCTAACGTCCCGGTCGATATATGTTTGCAGATAGCCGGAATAAAACACATCGCGGTCTGAGAATTTCCCGCTGACAAGCCCGGGCATTGAGCCGTTCCAAATGCGCTCATAGATTTCGTTGATGTCGGCAGGCGCATTCGTCTTTTCGCGTGCTTTCAGCGCCTTTAAATCCAGAGAAAACGGTGCGGTCTTTCCGGAGCCGAACACCTCGTGCTGGGACAAGCCGGACATGTGCAAAACGGCAACACGACCGGCGAGAGATTCTTGCGCCAACTCCATAATCCTGAAAGCCTGCGAACCTGTGAGCCAATAAGTGCCGGGAGCAGCCCCCCTGTCGATTTCAATCTTGATATAAGAAAACAGTTCCGGCGCATACTGAACCTCATCGATCAAAATCGGAACCGAATGTATTTGAAGGAACATCGCAGGATCGTTCTTGGCAAGGCGGCGTTCCTCCATATCGTCCAGTGTTACGTATTCGCGGTCTTCTGTCATCAACTGACGAAGAACAGTCGTCTTTCCCACCTGACGCGGTCCGGTAATCAGAATGCACGCATATTCTTTGGAAAGCGCGACGATCTTTTCTTCAATGTCTCTTTTAATATAGGCCATAGCAACACCTCCTCAACAGGCAATTATTCGATGCAATCGTATTTTAGCATAAATTGGCAGTTGCTGTCAACGCTAAAATACGATGCTATCGTATTATTTCCTAAAGCTTTTGCGGCTGCGAGTAACGTTTTGACAGCGCATAACGGAATAGATTTGCGGGTATTGCGCCTGTTTGGCAGTGTGTCCGTTCCGTTTTCGCCCCTTTTCGTCCCCCGTTTTCGCAAAAATCACGCTTACCGTACGGCAACCTTGAAAAAACAGGTGCAACACGCGCGCGAATTTGTTATAATAAAATTCAACTAACAGCATGGAGGTATTCAAAATGGCTGAATTCAACAAAGACCTCGAATTTTCAAAGAAAAACACTTGGCAGTATATGGACGACGCCGTGAAGGCCGACGTTTTCGCGCTCTGCGAAGACTACAAGGCTTTTCTCGACAACAGCAAGACCGAGCGCGAGGCGGTCGCTTCCGCGATCGAGCTTCTGCGCAGCAACGGTTTCCGCTCGCTTGAGGAAGTCCGCGACGCGAAAATTCCCGCCGCAAAGCTTCCCGGCACGAAGCTCTACTACGTCCACCACAACCGCTGCATTTTCATCGCGGTGCTCGGCAACCTCGCCCCCGAAAACGGCTTTTCGCTCGTCGGCGCCCACGTGGACTGCCCGCGCCTCGACCTGAAGCCCTGGCCGCTCACCGAGAAGCACGACATTCTCTACTTCAAGACCCACTACTACGGCGGCATCAAGATCTACCAGTGGCCGACGATCCCGCTCGCCCTCCACGGCGTCATCATCAAGCAGAACGGCGAAAAAGTCACGGTCCGCTACGGCGAGAACGACGACGAACCGAAGTTCATGATCTCCGACCTTCTGCCGCACATGGGACGCGACCAGATGAGCAAGCCGGCCGGCTCCTTCATCGACCCCGAGAACCTCAACGTCATCATCGGATCGGTTCCCGGCGTCAAGAACGAGGACGATCCCGACGACAAGCCGTTCACCGTGAAGCAGTCCATTCTAACGCTTCTCTGCGAAAAGTACGGCATTTCCGAAAAGGATTTCCACAGCTCCGAGCTCGTGATCACACCCGCCTCCAAGGCGCTCGACATTGGCTTTGACCGCGGCATGATCGCGGCGTACGGCCACGACGACAGAGTCTGCGCCTACACCGAGCTTCGCGCTCTCGTCGACCTCGAAAAGGTTCCCGAGCACACTGCGGTCGCGTATTTCGCGGACAAGGAAGAGATCGGCAGCGTCGGCAACACAGGCGCAAGGTCCAACTCTCTCGAGATTTTCGCGACTGAAGTCGCGGCGCTTTACGGCGGCAATGACGTCACCCTCACGACAAGGCGCTGCCTCGCGGCAAGCAAAATGCTCTCCGCGGACGTTACGGCGGCGTACGACCCGAGCTACCCCGAGGTTTACGACGAGAGCAACGCGGCGTTCATGGGCGGCGGTCTGGCGCTTGAAAAGTACACCGGCAGCGGCGGCAAGTACGGAACATCCGACTGCCCGGCCGAGTTCGTTCGCGAAGTTACCGACGTTTTCGACAAAAACGGCGTTGCCTGGCAGCTCAACGAAATGGGCAAGATCAACGCGGGCGGCGGCGGAACGATCGCTCAGTTCATGGCCGACAAGGGCGTCGAGGTTATCGACTGCGGCGTGCCGCTCTTCAGCATGCACGCGCCGCTTGAGCTGGCATCGAAGGCGGATATCTACTGGGCGTACAAGGGCTATCTAGCCTTCCTGGACAGGTAAACGTAAACCGCAGAGTTTCGGTAATGAATTAAAAGGAGTACCCGGCATGAAACTGACCGTGATGTCGTTCAACACGCAGCACTGCGCGAATTTCATCACTCACAAAATCGATTTTGACGCGGTCGCCGACGCGATCCGCACGTGCGGCGCAGACATTGTAGGCCTTCAGGAGATCCGCGACACGGGCATAAACCTTCTCGAATTCCGGCCGCAGGCGAAAATTCTCGGCGAGAAACTCGGCTTTTACCACTATTTCGGCGAGGCGATAAAGTTCGCGGGCAACAACCCGTACGGAAACGCGCTGCTGTCCAGGTTCCCGATAATTTCTGCCGAGACGGTGCCGATTCCCGACCCCGGGGAGCGCCGGTTCAAGGGATACTACGAGACGCGCTGCGTGATCCGTTCGAAAATCGATATAGGTCAGGACAAGCCGCTCACGGTCTGCGTGACACACTTCGGGCTCAACCCCGACGAACACATTATGGCCTCGACCACATGCTCGATGCTGATTGAGGACAGGCGGTTTGTGATAATGGGCGACTTCAACGTGAGGCCGCAGAATCCGGTCTTGAGGCCGTTCCGCGAAAAGCTTTTCGACACGGCGGAAAAATTCCCGGAGCCGCTTTACAGCTTCCCGTCCGACAAGCCGGACCGCAAGATCGACTACCTGTTTACGAGCCGCGACATCGAGGTTGCGGCGGCGGACATTCCCGCGATCGTGGTCTCGGACCACAGACCGTACACCGCGGACATCATTATTTGATCAGTTCCGGAGTCAAAAATTAAACCGTTTTCGAAGGGTTTGCGGCGTGGCTCCGGTTGGTAAACATTTTTGTTAACTGACTTTCATCATTCTTTTGGAGGAGATTATGAAAAAATTATTAATTTTCGCACTTGCTGCGGCGCTTGCGCTCTCGTGCTTTGCGTTTGCGTCTTTTGCCGACGGCGAACTGCCCGAAGGCGCCGAACCGTATCCTTTTGCGGAAGGCGCGAACATCGGCGCGTGGCTCGCATCCGTAGCGCAGGACGGCGACGGCTGGATTGCGGTTTCCGAGGACAGCTACGTTGCGGCAACGTTCAAGGCAACGAAGGCTTTCAGCGCGTTTTTGGTGCCGTTCTGGGCAGGCAACCCTGACAACTTCGCCGGAATCACACCGGTTGACGTCGAGTTCGCGATCTTCAAGGCGGTCGACGGCAACTACGGAAGCGATTACAATTCCGACGACGCCATCGTCAAGGAAGTGTTCACTTTCAGAGCGGACAACCCGAACGGCATCCTCTGGCAGTTCAACCAGATTCCGAAGGGCAAGTACTGCTTCAGGATCAGGCAGCTCACCGAGGAGGGCGGCTACTTTGTCGCGGCTCTTGGCGATTACACCGACGAAGACATCGAATTCGATCTCGACGGCGTTATGCAGAACAGCGCGCCCGGATTCGAAGCGATCAACGTGACGCTCTACTACGACCCTGCCGAGCTTCAGCCGACAGAGGACCCGAACGCCACCGAAGAGCCCACCCCCACGCCGACGCCCGAGCCGACCGCCACTCCCGAAGTGACCGAAGCCCCTGTCGAGACGCAGGCGCCTGAAGAGCCGACAGCGGAGCCCGTTGCGGAGCCCACCGCAGAGCCCAAGGCAACCGACGCTCCGAATGGCAAAAAAGGCTGCGGAAACATGATTTCCGGCGGTATGGCAGTACTGCTCCTGGCAGGCACAGCGCTTTTCATCGGCTCGAAAAAGAGACACTGATCCGGGGCGAAAACGTTTCCGGTTTTGTGTTAAACTTGAATAGCGTTTGACAGTTTCCGCGGGGGTTTCCGGACTCCCGCGGTTTCTTTTTTACTTGACAGAAGCGGCTTCGCGGGGTATAATTTTCGTACTATATCAAGCTGATGCTTGCGGAGGTATAAAAGTGATCAGAATTCTTTTCAACAACAAGGCAAACAACAAACACGGACTTGACGGCGCAAAGAAAATCGAAGAACTGCTTCCGGGAGAGACTTTCGAATACACGGACGTCACCGGGATCGAGAACGCTTACGATTTCATTAAGACCCTTCCCGCGGAAGACACGGTCGTTCTTACCGGCGGCGACGGAACGCTCAACCACTTCGCGAACGACGTCGCCAACAGACCGCTTGGCAGGGACGTTTTCTACTTCCCGTCGGGCTCCGGAAACGACTTCTGGGTCGACGTCAGAGGCACTTCGAGAGACAGCCTTCTGAAGCTGAACCCCTATCTCGAAAAACTTCCTGTCACGGTTGTTGACGGAAAGAATTACTACTATCTGAACGGAATCGGCTACGGAATCGACGGCTACTGCTGCGAGGAAGGCGACAGACAGCGCGCGCTCAGCGACAAACCCATCAACTACACGTCGATCGCGATCAAAGGTCTGCTCTTCAAGTTCAAGCCGCGCCACGCGAAAATCACCGTCGACGGCGAGGTTCACGAGTTCGACAACGTCTGGCTCGCTCCGGTCATGAACGGCAGATACTACGGCGGCGGAATGAACGTCGCTCCGATGCAGGACAGACTCAACAAAGAGCGCACCCTCTCCTGCGTGGTCCTCAAAGACAAGGTCCCGCTCCACGCTCTCATGATCTTCCCGAAGATTTTCGAGGGCAAGCTCGTTGAATGCAAAAAGAACTGCGTGTGGTTCACCGGAAAGGACATCACGGTCGAGTACGACAAGCCCTGTGCAATGCAGATCGACGGCGAAACGTTCCTGAACATCCACTCCATCGAGTGCCACGCGTATAGGGAATAAGCCTAAAACTAGATGAAAATTAATCAGCCGGCCGCGCTCACGCGCGGCCGGCTTCATTTATATTACCGGCGGGGAACCGCTAAGTTTCAGTTCACCCTGCACTCCCCACGGACTGCGAAAAAAGCCGAAGATCAGCGGTCCCCGTCAACTGCTTTCCAGCCGTCCGGAAGCGTCAGTCTTGTCTCAACTTTCCCGTTCCCTCTGTCGACCCAGGACAGCGAGATCAGACCGTCTGACGTGTTAACGCACCCTTTTGCCCAGCGGATTCCGCCGCACGGGCACGGAGAGATACGGACGGTTTTCGACGTCTCGTCGGGAACGCCGATGCCGAGGATCTCGGTCACAAGCTGCAGACCGGCGTAAGAGTTGAAGCCGTGGCAGTAGCTTGTCTGCCGGATGTCCGGCCCCTCCCAGAGCGTTCCCGGTCCCTCCTTGAGCTGCGCGCCGTAAAGCGATTTCAGTTCCTTGAGAAGACGCGCGCGTTCGCCGAGCTTGGCGAGCATGTCGAACCTGTACTGAAGGCCGATAAAAAGGCCGGCCCTTCCGATCCTTGCGGGTGGCTGGAATTCGGGGGAGGCACCCATGGTCCTGACCGCGTTGAATATCGTCAGCGAAGCCTCTTCGGGGTCGAAAATATCAGACCAGACCGTGAGGTATGTCGCCGCCTCGGTGGTGAGTCCGTTCGGGCGCAGGCGGCCGTTTTCGTCGACTCGCAGGCTGTCGGGAATGAAATCCGGCCCTTTGGAGCCTTTTTTCGCGGCGCCTTCAAATCCGATTGCCTCGCGGATCAGGCGCCGCATTTCGAGTCCTTTTCCGGTCCATTCGCTGTTGCAGTAGAGCTCGCCTAGGTCGCGCAGCATTTTCGAGTAGAGCGCGTTGGCGGCCACCGAAACCGGGCCGTTGAAAACGCCGTCGTTCGAGTAGGACCAGTCGATAAAAATGCCGGGCAGGTTTTCGAAAAGCCCGGATTTGCCGATCAGGCCGAGGCTGCCCTTCACAAACGCTTCAACTCTCGTTTTGAACCTCTCCGCGAGCTCCTTATCGCCGCTCGCTTTCACGTAGCAGCAGAGCTCCTCCAGAAGCCAGAACGACCACGTAGTAATGCCGGGGCCCGCCGGAAAACCGTTAGTGTACGCCGGATATACCTCCGGGAAGAACGCGTTCCACATCTTTTCGGGGTCGGTCAGCAGGAAATTCTCGAGGAAACTTTTCTCGATGCGGTGGTTCCCGAGCAGCACGCCCTCCGCGCGCCCGGTCCAGTAGGAGTCGCAAAGCCAGCCGCCGCGTTCCCTGTCAGGGCAGTCCATAAAAATGTCCAGAGCGTTCAGCCTTAGCGTCAGCCGCGCCGCCTCGTAAATGCGGTTCACGTCTTCGTCGCTGCACAGGAAGCTCCCCGCTCCCGCGCCCTCGCCGCTGTCCGGAACGGTATACTCGCGCACGCCCGCGCAATTTAACTTCACGTTGCCGCACCCGCGGAAATAGACCTTAACGAACCTCGCGAGAACAGGCTCCATCGAAGTAAACCGGACCCTTCCGCCCTCCGTGTGAAGCCTGAGCACCGGATTCGCGCCGCCGGAAAACTCGTCCTTGTCACCGTAGACCGCGAACGACTCGAGGTGCACGACGTCGATAACGCCCGCCTTTTCGGTCTCCGCGTCGATCTCCACAAAGCCGACCTGCGGCTTCCCGAGGTCAAAAAGCGCGTAAAACGTCTCGTCCTTCCGCAGCCCCTCCGCCGCCAGAACACCGTTTTCGTCCTTGATTTTGACGCCCTTGCGCGCCGGTTTTTCAACCGTTTTCACGTAGTCGCGGAGCGGCCTCTCCTTCAGTTCTTTGTAGTGGGCGAGATTTCTCTCGAACCAAGCCTCTTCATAGGGGACGTTTTCATCGATCTCCGCGAGCCCCGCGTCGACAAGTCTCTCCGCGCGCGTCAGCCTGAGCGTCGGGTAGTTGCAGCCCCTCGGCAGAAGGACGGAGCTGTCGTCAACGGTTTTCAGCGCCGCAGCCGCGAGCGTCTCGTCCGTCCGCCAGGCGGTGTAATTTTCGTCCAAAAAGTAGTTTTCCGCCATCTGCCGGCAGTGGGAGATCCTCTCCGCAAGCTGCGTGCGCTGCGTCAGCCTGATGCCCCTGAACGTCTCCGGAGACGACAGAACGGTAACGAAGCCCGCGCTCACAGCCGCCCTGAGAAGCCCCTTCCCGAGCACGCAGTCGTTCGAGTAGCCGAACGGATTTCCGTATGACGTCACCTCGAACGCAACGTGGTTTTTGCCTAATTTCAGGTATTTTCCGATGTCGATCCTGTCGTATCTCAGATACCCGTCCGCAGTTCTCGCCGGCCCGTGCGCCGCGAAAATACCGTTCACGTAAAGGCGGTAGAAGTTCCTTGCCGCCACAAGCACAAACGCACCTTCCGCGAAACCGCCCTCCGGAATCTCCAGAACGGTCACAAACCCCGCCTGTACGTTCGTCTCATTTTCCAGCCCCTCAAGAAATACGGGCTGTGCAAGCTTTAACAGTTCCGAATCCATTTTTTCCTCCAAAATAATATCTATATCTAAACAAAAACAGCTGCTCCGCTGCCGCCCAAGTTATTTTCAGCCGCCGTACACGCCGACCTCGTAGATCGAACACCAGTTCGCGCCGTCATTAACCGTAATTTCTATAAACCTCGTCTCAAACGGTTCGAAATGAAGAATATCCCTGTCGACGATTTCGTACTTCATTTGATACAGTTCGGGCTCCGTCCAGTTCTCGCCGTCGACGGAAAACCTGATCCAGTACCCATACGCAGTGTTCGACTCCCACGCGATGTCGAGCTTGTCGACCGTTTTTTTGTCGCCGAGATCGATGACCAGGAATCGATCTCCCCATGTTCCCGCGGCGCTCCAGCGTGTGTTCAAGTCTCCGTCGACCGCATATTTCGAAGCGTACCCGCCCTCTACGCCGCTGCAGCGCGTTTCCGCACCAAGCGCAAGGTTCTCGCGCTCTTCCTCGTATTCGTTAAGGTGTCCGGGAGATATGGGCTCCACGGCGTCCTCAGACTCTGTGGAGAGATCCTCGGAAATCGGGAAAGAAAGGCGACCGGTAACGCTTTGAGTGAACTTTATGTCGCGCGAAGACGCACCTACAGAGAATGCGTACTCGCCTTTGACTATCTCCAGCGACTTGTTTTCATTCACATACTCGGCAAATTCCCACCAGGTGACCGTGACCGTAATTCTCTGCGACTGCCCCGGCTTGAGAAGCTTCGTCTTCACGAATCCGCAGAGCTCGCGGGCCGGCAAAAGCTCGCCTTCTTCGCCCGGTTTTGTGATATAAAACTCACAGACCTCGCGCCCGCTCACCTTCCCGGTGTTCTTGACCGTCACGGAAAGGTCGTACATGGCCTCCCTGGGCCGCTCGCCGCTCGCTATCTTAACCTCGAAATCCGAGTACTCAAAAGAAGTGTAGCCGAGCCCGTGCCCGAAGCAGAACGACTCGTCTACTCCGAACGTCTCGTAGTACCTGTAGCCCACGTAAATATCGTCCCTGTACTTGGTCAAATACGCCGAACCCGGGTAGTCGTAGTAGTAAGGCGTGCTCTCCAACGTCGAAGGCCACGTCATCGTAAGCTTTCCTGAGGGGTTCACGGTGCCGTCCAGAACCCTGACCAGCGCCTTTCCGAGCGTCTCGCCCGCCATTCCGCACCACAGAATCGCGTCCGCGCAGTCCTTCCAGGAATCCGTTTCGACCGGATTCCCTGTCATTAAAATAACTATTGTCTTCTTCCCGGCCGCCCGGAACGCCTCCGACGATTTGGTAATGCAAATCTTTTCGTTTTCGGTGAGCAGGAATCCGCCCTCGCCGGTCTTCATGTCCTCGCCCTCGGACGTCTCGCGCCCGATAACGATCACCGCCGCCTCGCAACTCTCCGCCGCCGTTTTTATATACTCCTCGAAATCCTTCCGCGGCTTGTCTGAGACTCCGTACCACATAGCGAGCGTCGGGTCGAGAATGAACCCTTCGTCGTAAAGAGCGCCGTCAATCGATTCGGTCTTTGCCGCAAAAACCACTCCCGAACCGCCGCCGCCGTAAATCGGGTTGTACGCCCGCATTCCCATCAGCGCAATTCTGGAACCCTTCGCAATGGGAAGCGCGCCGTCCTCGTTCTTGAGGAGGACCATTCCCGACTCCGCCGCCGCAAGCGCCGTGGCGCGGTTCTTTTCGTATTCAATTTCATTTTCAGCGCGGTGTTTTCCGCTGAACAGCTCGTTATATGCTTTAGAGTTCGCGACGACTTTCAGAATGTTGGCGCACGCTTCGTCGATATATTTTATATATTCCGGGTCTTTCTCAAGCTTGGTTTTGAGCTCTTCAACCTGCTCCGCGGTTCCCGGCGTCGCCAGGTCGTTGCCGGCACGGACCTTATCCGTCACGCTGCCGCCCGAACCCCAGTCCGACATCACGAACCCCTTGAACCCGTAGTGTTTGCGGAGGACCCATTTAAGAAGATCGTAATGGGTCGAAGTGTACGTCCCGTTGACCTTGTTGTACGACGACATCACCGTCAGCACGTTGCCTTCGCGAATCGCGTAGTTGTAGCCCCTGAGGTAGATCTCAAAGAGCGCCCTGTCGTTGATCGCGGCGGAAACCGACCCGCGGGCAGTTTCCTGGTTGTTGACGGCGTAGTGTTTCAGCGACACCGCCGCGCCCTGTGAAGCTACGCCTCTCGAATATGCCGCGCCTGCCTTTCCGGTCAGAAGCGGATCCTCCGAAAAGTACTCGAAATTCCTGCCGCCCACCGCCAGCCGCTGGATGTTCATGCCCGGGCCGAGAATGACGTCCACTCCCGTCGCCACGCAGTCGCTTCCGATCGCCGCGCCGACGCGTTCGATCATCTCCTCGTCCCACGTGGAGGCCATCAGCTGGCACGAAGGGTACCAAACCGTCTGCTCTCCGCACCGCACGCCCTGGGGGCCGTCCGCCAGCGACAGCGAGGGAATCAAGTAATACGGGAACGGCGTGGTCGAGCCCGCGTTGCCGGGAACCGGCTGGTCTCCGTAATTACCTACAACAAGGGAAATTTTCTCATCGTTTGTCATCTCGCCGACAAGCAGTTCCGCGCCCGCTTCCGAGAGCAGAACGGTTCCGTCGCGGTACAAAAGATACCGCTCGTCGACCGCTTTGTTGGCGTCGTTCGTCGTTTTGAAAGTGAGCTTGTACGTTTTGCCGTCGTTCGTTCCGGGAATCGTCGCGTTACTTGAGTCGTTTCCGCCGGTTGCATTATCTGAGCCCGTTCCGCCGAACCCTTCGATTACCATCACAAAATCCGTGTCGTACGTTGGATAATCCGCCGTCGCCTTGCTCTTCAGAACGGTCTTTTCCTTCCCGCTGAACATGGGAACCCCGCCGAAATCCGTTTCCCCGGTGGGATCAAGCTCCGTTACCGTCACGGCGACGTCGAGCCAGCATTCACTGGGGTAAACCCCCATGCCTCCGAAATAGTTATTATTCTTCTCAAAATCCATGGTGACTTCAAGACCGTTCACGACGCTCTTCACGCTCCTGAATTCGGGGTAGAACGGCGGTTCCGCCTCTGTTTTCCTCCCGCAGCCCGCAAAAACAGCCGCAAACAACGCGAGTATCGCCGCCGCGACGCATATTCCCGCTCCTGTCCGGAACTTCACGCAACATCTCTCCATAGCTCACGCACTCCTTCGTTTCTCAAGGTAGTTTTATTCTACCATTTCCGGTCGCGAGTTTCAACGGAAACGGCGCGAAAACCGGGAAGAATATTATTTTCCAAAGCGGGCGTTTTTTTCCGTTTTTTTCCGGGCCCGGTATTTTTTGATGCGGGACATTTCGAGCCAAAAAGTGGCGCCGGGTTGCAGTCCTGACCCGGTTTTCGCCCGAAAGGGGCAAATCTTCCCAGGGCTTGCCCTGTTTGCCGCAAAAAGTGTCAAACAGTGTCATTTTCGAGAACGTTCCCTGACCGCGCGCCGCCCCTTCCCGGTTGGAAAAACGGAAATATCGCGGAAAAACGGAAAATGCGAAAATGCGCTTGACAACTGCCGAAAGCGTGGTATAATATCATTGATTTGCGACAGAATCGCAAATTCAAACCGGAAAAAGGAGCGTTGAGGCCCTCAAAACGCGGGCCACCTGCTGAAATGGCACCTTATTCTACAAAGCAAAGAAAACTGTTGACCGACTTTTTGGCGTCGCATCCCGACAGTCTTTTGTCCGCGGACGAGATCACGGACGCGCTCGAAGCCTCAGGCATAAGCAGAAGCGCAGTCTACAGAAATCTCGCGGCGCTCGAGGCCGACGGCAAGATCAGGCGCGCGTCTAAGGAAGGCGACCGCAGAGTGTATTTTCAGTACCTCGACGTCGAGGACTGCAAGGACGCAATCCATCTGTTCTGCAAAAAATGCGGCCGGACGATCCACATGGAGACAAGCGCCGCGGAGGCACTCGTTAAGACCATCGAAGGCTCGCAGAGCTTTACCCTGGACAAAACCGAGACAGTCCTCTACGGAACGTGCGGAGAGTGCGCGGCAAACGCGTTGACGTGTCCCGCAGCCGCAGCGGCGAAGCGTCCCGAACCTCAAAAAGCGAAGCGTCCCGAACCCCCGAAGATCCACAGGCACGTATACTCTGCAGGCGGCGGAAACGGGTTTTACGGCTACGGCGATGATTTTGCGGAAGCGGCAGAGAAAACGGTGAAATACGCGACAGACAACAGCGGCACCGGTTGCGGGGAGAGTGAGAAATAATGAAAAAATCTCTTAATAGTAAAAATCATTCCCGCAGATCGCCTTTTTCCGCCGCGGCATCGATAATCCTTGCCGCCCTGCTCGTGTGCGCCGCTCTTCTCCCGGGTTGCGCCGGCACGGGACACCAAGGAAAGATCCGTCTTCTGGCGACAGTCTTCCCGTTTTACGACTGGGCGCGCGAGGTCGCGAAAGACGTCAACAATGTCGAAATTTCCCTGCTTGTAGGTAACGGAGCCGACATTCACAGCTACGTTCCCGGCGTTTCCGACGTCGCGGCGATATCGACCTGCGACATCATAGTCTACGCCGGCGGCGAATCGGACGCGTGGGTAAAAGACGCTCTCAAAAACGTTCCCGCGGGCATCAAAAAACCGGTCGAAGTGACGGTTTCCGAGGTTCCCGGCGTGACACTTCTCGCCGAGGAGATCAAGGAAGGCATGCAGGAGCCGGCGGATGAACACGACCGCGGCGACGGTGACCACGCTCACGGAGACGGCGAAGGATTCGACGAGCATCTGTGGCTCTCGTTCGAAAACGCGAAAGCGGCCGTCAAGGCGATCGCGTCGGCACTCTCCGGAAAAGATCCGGAAAACGCCGGAAAATACGCCGGAAACGCGGAAAAATACTGCTCTTCGCTCGATTCTTTAAAGGAATCGTACGAGGCCGCGGTCAAGGACGCGGACACAAAAGTACTGTTTTTCGGCGACAGATTTCCTTTTCTGTACCTAACGCGCGAATTCGGACTTGACTACTACGCCCCTTTTGTCGGATGTTCCGCGGAGACAGAGGTGTCGCCCTCGACGATCGTATTCCTAAAGGAAAAGGCGGCCGAACTTGGCGTCTCAAAGGTTATCGTTCTTCCCGGAAGCTCGCGCAAAATCGCCGACACGGTAATGTCGGAGACGGCGCACGCGCGCGACTATACGCTTCTGACGCTCGACCCGATGCAGCAGACGCCGGCGAAGGACGCCGTGGCAAACACTTACATTTCCGTGATGGAGGAGAACCTGAGGGTCCTCTCCGATGCGCTCAGCAAAAGCTGAATTTCCCTTGTTTTAGGCAAACGGCAACCGTGCCGCCGGGACGGGACGAGACGGTCCCATTCCCGGAAGCGGTGCCCCGGAGGTTTTTATGCAGCTGATTACTTGCAATAAACTCACAATCGGATACGAGGGCAGAAAGGTCCTGTCCGGAATCGATTTTTCGGTCTGCGAGGGCGACTATTTGTGCATTCTGGGCGACAACGGGTCGGGAAAGACGACCCTGATGAAGACTGTTCTGGGGCTCATTCCTCCCATTTCCGGATCGATCACTTTCGCAGACGGCATCTCCCCAAGACAGATTGGCTATATGCCGCAGCAGGACGTGGTGCAGCGCGACTTTCCCGCCTCTGTTCGCGAGATAGTGCTCTCAGGAAATCTCGGCAGGATGGGAAGCAGGCCTTTTTACGGAAAAGGAGAGAAAAAACGGGCCGCCGACGCGCTTTCGAAGCTCGGCATCTCGGCGCTCACGAACCGCTGCTACAGAGAGCTCTCGGGAGGTCAGCAGCAGAGGGTACTTCTGGCAAGGGCCCTTTGTGCCACCGAAAAGATACTTCTTCTTGACGAGCCGACCGCCGGACTCGACCCGCAGGCGACCGTGGAGCTTTACAAAACTCTCGCCGCGCTCAACCACGATCACGGAATCACGGTGATTATGATCTCGCACGACCTCGCCGCCGCGAAAATGTACGCGTCGCACATTCTGCACGTGGGAGACAAGGTGTTTTTCGGTACCACGTCGGAGTTCACGGTGTCGGAGTTCGGGAAAGGAGGCTTCGGAAATGATTGAAATCTTCCAGAAATTCGCGTATTTCCTGTCCTTCCCGTTCGTCAGATACGCTTTCATTTGCGGAGTGCTGATTTCCGTCTGCTCGTCGCTGCTCGGAACTACGCTCGTGCTGAAACGGTTCTCTTTTATAGGGGACGGCCTTTCCCACGTGGCGTTCGGAGCGCTCGCTATCGCGACGGTGATGCACGTCACGAGGAACATGCTCGTTGTGCTGCCGGTAACGGTTGTCTGCGCGATATTCCTGCTGAGGCTCGGAAGGAGCACCAAAGTCAAAGGGGACGCGGCCGTGGCAATGCTGTCGGTCACCGCGCTTGCCGCCGGATATCTGCTCCTCAACATATTCCCGGTCTCCTCCAACATCAGCGGGGACGTCTGTTCGACGCTTTTCGGCTCGACTCTGATTTTGACGCTCGGTAAGACCGACGTAATCGTCTCTGTCGTGCTGTCGGCCGTCACGGTCCTGTTCTTTGTACTGTTTTACAACAGAATTTTCTCGGTAACGTTTGACGAGGGCTTCTCCTCGGCAACCGGTACGCGCGTAAAGTTTATAAATCTCGCGTCGGCAGTGATAATCGCGGTTGTGATCGTTCTGGCGATGAATCTCGTCGGTTCGCTTCTGATTTCCGCGCTTGTCGTGTTCCCCGCGCTGTCCGCGATGAGGGTGTTCAAAAGCTTCCGCAGCGTCACGATTTGTTCGGCGGCGCTTTCCGCGGGATGCACTCTCACGGGGCTCGCGATTGCGGTAACGGCCGACACCCCTGTAGGCGCCACGATCGTGGCCACGCAGGCAATCGTCTTTCTTATTTTCCTTGTTATAGGGAAAATCAAAGGCTGAGGAGGTGACGTTTTCATGAAGATTAAATCCGGGAACAAAACAGGAAGCAAGGGAGTCAGGGTTCCCGCTTTCCTGGAGAAGATTTGGGAATACATCAAAAAGCGGCCTGTTTTCGCGATAATCTCGGGGCTCCTGCTGATCTGCGCAGTAATCGGGCTCATTTTCGCCCACGTCGCGAATTCGCGGACAGGGACTGTTTACTATTATGTCGCGGGGAACGAGCTCTATCGTGCGAACGGGACCAATTCCGGCACGCAGCTGTCTTCCAACTTCCTGACCGGGGACCTGGCGGCTGACCGCGGAAGCGCCGAGGCGGTATGCGCGGCACTCGCGGAGCTGGTAAGAGAGAGCGGAGACGGGACGTACGTCTATTTCCCCGACAACAACGACGGCTACTCGCAGAGCGTCACCTTGTATTGCAGAAAGATCGGCGGCGGTCCGATAATCCGTGTCGACTCGGGTGTCTCCGCATACGCGACCGGAGCCGGGAACGCTTACATTCTTTATGAAAAAAACGGATCGCTGAACAGGTTTTCACCCAAAACCGGGATCGAGCCGATCACCTCCGGGTTTAAATCGTACGTCTATTCCGCAAATCTCAGGGACGTCGCGTTCATCGACAGCGCCAACGCTCTCTGGGTCAAAAGCGGCGACACCGGCGCCGAGTGCGTCGACCGCGACGTGACATCTGTCGGAATGGCGGGCAGCGGCGGAAGCGTCCTCTACGTCAAAAACGAGGTCCTCTACACGAGGTCCAACAAAACGGAGAAGAAAAAGCTCTGCTCCGACGTCTACGGTGACGGTTTTCTGGGAGACCTCAACTCGCCCTCCGAAGGACGGTTTTTCCTGACTTACGAAAAACACACCGAAAACACGTCTCTCTACGTCGAGGACACGTTCGCGGAAGCCGACGGCCTCATTCCGGCTGAGAGGCCGGAGGCGCCGGCGTATCCGAACAGGTCTCAGTACTCTTCAGAAGGCGATTACGAGACCGCGATGGAGCAGTATCAGATCGCGTACAGCGATTTCCTTGACAGGGAAAAAGCGTACGCCGACAAGGCCGCGAGGGACGCGCTGAGGCAGGCGCTCGCCGGCAGCATGACCGTAAGGACTGTGCCCGTTTTGAACTATTGCGCGGGAGAAAAGGTTTCGATACTCGCGTTGGGCGTTTACGCTCCCGGAGGCGCGGCTTCCGGGGAAGACGCGCCGGAGGGTGTTTTCGCGCCGGTTGTCTCATTTTCGAATTGTGCCTATTTTAAGGCAAAAGAGACGGCTGTGGAAAAGCCGCGGCTCGAGGATTACGACAACGTTTCCGACATCACTGCGGCCGTCGCGAAAGCGGTCGAGCCCTCTTCCTTCTCGTTCGAACTGATTTTGGGCGGCGAGCGGGTATACGGTACCGGAAGCGAGTGCGCGGCGGTTTATTTCACGGGAAGCGAAAAGATTGCGTACTATTTTTCGGACGGTCAGGTCCGGAAGGACGGCAGTGTCGCTTACGCTCTTCACAAGGTGACATCCGCGAAAACGACCGCGGACGTCGTTGTCGACAGCGACGTGTACATAGACGGTTTTTCCGCGGACGTATGCCTGTACTATAAGGATGTCAAAGCCGAGCGCGGGCGCGGGACTCTTTACAGAAACGGCAAAAAGATCGCCGAAGACGTGACTGTCGGAAGCGCGCGGGCGGGAGGCGGCAACACGTATTATCTGACCGATTTCGTCGAGAAGCAGAGCGGAACACTCATGATGCGTTCCGGGAAGAAAAACTCCAAAATCGCGGACGACGTTCACGCCTTTGCGGTCACCAAAGCCGGCAAGGTCGTTTTTGTCGGGAACTACGCGGCGAGCGGAGATAATGCCCTCTATTTCGGCAGCAACGGGAAGGAAATCACCGTCAACGCCTCCGCGGTGTTCGTAAAATAATGCAAAAACCGGCTTTTTCTCTTGATTTGAGATAAAACCGGCAAAAAGTATTGAAAAATTCGTTATTCTTTAATACAATTATAGTGGCAATTTGACGGTTTGCACTTTGCGGTTCGCACCGCTTTCACCGGCAGGCACGCCGGTTACGGAGACAAAATGAAGAAGACCGAAACCACCGGAAAAAAAGAACAGGCTTCGCCCGCTTTTACCGCGATCGAGCTCAGAGAGAGAAACGCGGAACTCAACAGGAGCTCCTCGATTCTGCTCGCGTTCGACGCGTGGAAGACAAGAACAGGCGCAATGACCTCGCGCGTTACGTACACAAGACGGTACGATCTTAACGCCGAGTTTGACTCTGTCAGCAACTTCTTTTCGATTTCGGAGACGGTCGTCGACCGCTGCAGGAGCTTCATAACCGAAAAGCTTCTGAATGATTTTCCGGCAGGCCGCGCCGCCAAAAAAGGCGAAACATTTTCCGAGATCCGTGTTTTTTCCGGCCGCAAGGTCGTTGCCAGAGTCATGAAAAACGATGCCACCGAGCCGATCTTTGAGGAGCTGTCAGCGCTCCTTTCGCGGACACTCGGCTGATTTTTACCGGGTTTTACCCCGCTTTTAAGTATTTTATATGCGCCAATCCGCTTTACTGTTTGCTTGCTTTTTGCTTGCGCGGATTCACCGAGCACCTTTCGACTATTTTCAGGCAGGTACTTTTTATGAAAATCAAAAAATTATTGCTCATTCTGCTCGCCGCTGTTCTCGCTTTATGCCTTGCGCTTTCAGCGTGCAAGAAGAAACCCGACAACCCGGTTCCCGGAAAAACGGACGAGCCGGCCGCTACCGCTGACGCCGGTGCTACCGACGTTCCGGAAAATACCGGAAATCCGGGAGGAGACGAGACAGCCGCACCTGTTGCGACCGACGCTCCCGCAGATACGGAAGCTCCCGCGGATACAGAGGCTCCCGTTGTGACCGATGCGCCGACCGATGAGCCTACGGCAACACCCACGGAAGAGCCGACCGAAGAGCCCACGCCGGTTCCCACCGACACGCCTACTCCTACGCCGACGCCCACGGAAGCTCCTACGGCGACGCCTACCTCCGCGCCCACGGATGCTCCGACTTCGGCGCCGACAGACGCTCCGACTTCGGGACCGACCTCCGCTCCTACCGAGCAGCCTACGGCAACTCCCGATACGACTAAATATTTTGACATCGCTCTTCCCGGCGACAACAAGACCTTCTCGATTGATTTCGCCAAGGAGGTTCTCAACCTGAACCTTTCCAACGCAAAGGACGAGGTGAAGGCGATTCTTCAGGCGCACAATCTGAGCGTCCGCAACACCGACCAGAAGTATTACGAAAAAGCGGCGACCGACTACTCGCACACTTCCGCGTTCACGATCGGAACGGGCAAGGTCAAGTACGGCGGCGCTGCCAGAGATATCGTTGTCGTGGTCGTCCGCGGAACTTCCGGCGGCGAGTGGCACTCGAATTTCGACTTCGCGCCTTCGCACGACGACAACACTCTCTATGCGGAGAACTTCTACCAGGCGGCGACTGACATTTACGCCTACGTAAAACGGGCCATTGCGCGCACTTCCAATCCCATCGTTCTGTTTACCGGCTTCAGCCGCGGCGCTGCGTGCGCCAACCTGCTCGGTGTGCTTTACAACAACGAGTACGGCTCCTCGAACGGTTTTATATACACCTTCGCGACGCCGAACACGATCAGAAGCGCGTCCGTATGCTCAGACGGCAGCAACATTTTCAACGTTTTGAACCCGGCCGACGTAGTCACAATGGTTCCCCCGGTTGAAATGGGATTCTTCCGCGCCGGCACCGACATCATGCTTCCGGACACGAACCACTACGCCACCGGAATCAAGCAGATGCTCAGCTCCGTCACGACGGTCGCTACGGGAATCAAGTCGTATTATGAGGACAAGCATTCGCTTGTGCAGTCCGGACTCGACCCCGAAAACGGGATGTCAGTATATGACCTTTTTGAGCAGCTCGCAAACGTTGCGGGAGGCGGCGACGTAATGGCGGCACTTAGAGTTCTTTCCCAGATCCAGCGCGACTCCGACCTCTATCCGTTCTTCTCGCTGGCGATAACTCTTTCCGCCGGTTCCGAGTCGATAACGTCGCAGCATCAGCCTAACACTTACATTGGGCTTCTCAACGAATATACCGCCTGACAGGTGGTTTGAAAGCTAATTATGAAAAGAGCCCGTCTGCGCCGCCGGAGCGGCGCAGACGGGCTTAATTTTTGCCTAAAAATTGGTTATTTCTTTCCCACCAAGCCGGGTTGTTGCTTTGCCCTGAAACTGATTGTTGCCTTGCCCTGAACCGGATTATTTCTTCCTTAGCATAAACATGCCGGAGCCAAAGCTCAGGAGGCCGTCGTCGTCAAAGACGAGCTCGTCCCAGGGGGACTGTTCCTCGCCGAACATTTCGCGGTGCTCTCCGGTGTTGTAGTAGTACTTGCCGTCCACGGCTTTCCACTCTCTGGGCGCGGTCCGCGTAAACATTCCGTCTTTTACACCCGCGATCTCGCCCGCCTCGAGAGCTTCTTTGATCGCGTCTTCGGGAATATCCGGAGGAAGCATCATCCACTCGACGACTTTGTGGTCCGCGGTAAACTCGACCGCCATTCCGAACAGCTGAAGCGTGTCGGCAAGTTCGTCGGGGTCAGCCTCTCCGGCAGCGACGCGCTTGTTGAAGTCCTCGGTTATCTCCTCTTTTGTGAAGAATTCAAATTTTCCGCAGGCAAACGTTTTCGCCTTTGCGACTTCGTACTCACCGACGATTCCGTCCATTTTCAGGTCTTCTTCGCCGGGAGCGACGTCGCCGATATCGGGCTCTTCCGTCACGTGACCGTCTTCGGTTTTCTTAAGCGCCACCGCCAGGAAGCCGATCGCGAAAACGAGATGCCCGTCGACAACGTCAAGCTTTTCGGCCGCGTCTTTGAAAAATCCATCGGGAATGTCGCCGAACGCCTCGAGCTTGTAGCGGTAGTCGAGCATGCCGGTCTGTTCCCAGGTGCCCGCAAAATCCTTGCCCGCCTCGGCCTGAACCTTCACGGTGTGGTCCTCGAAAAACTCGAATTTCAAGTCCTCAAACGTTCGTCCGTCCTCGCTCTTGAACTCCGCAGCCGGAATGTGCGCGAGATCGTTGGAAAAAGCGTTCACGATATAGTCTACCTGCCATTTACCGACAATAAACTTTATACCGTCTTTCAGTATCATTTCGTTGAGTTCCATAATTAGCTCCTTTCGGTTTTGCTCTGTTGTATAGATTTTACCTTATTTTCCGCGTTAGTTCAAGAAGAACACTGCTTATGAGGCTTGTCTTTCGCCCGCTGTCTTTCGCCCGCGTTGACCGTTCCCCAAATAGTTTAAGAATGCCGCGCGTCAGTTGTCAGCCCTTTTGTAGCCGTTCTTCATGTTAACGCTCGCCTCGTGAAGGACGTTCCGGAGCACGCGGTCGGTCTCAGTTTTTGCCATTTTCGCGATTTCGTTGTTTCCTTTAACCGCAAGCGCCTCCACCTGCGAAGCATCGCTAATTTCACCTATTTTACGGTCAAATTCAGCAACGAGCCGCCTGCCCTCGACCATCGTTTTACTCTGGTAGCGCTCGATGTGCTGGATGCACGAAGGGTAGTTTTCGTCGGCGAGCGCGCCTATGAGCCTGCTCGACCAGTAGAAGTTTTCGGTAGAAACGGTCGCCTCCACGTTGGACAGGTACGCGGGCAGCTTCGGAACGTTCGTGTAAACCGGCACGATCGCGTCGAACGTCGTCGACCCGAAGCAGACCCACTCGAGGCCTTTTATCTCCTCACGAACGTCCGGTCTGATCTGGCAGATCGCCATCACGCCGGTGCGGTTGATGCCTATCGAACGGTATTTCCCGCGGACGCCGGTGTCTTTTCCCGAATACGGGTCGTAAGGGGTCCCCTGGAAGTGCGACGAGAGCAGGTATTTCACGTCTTCAACCGTCACAAGCCTGTCGGGAACGACCGCCCACGGAATGTCCCCGCTCTCCGGTCCGTAGTCGGCACCCTCGCCCTCCCATTTTTTCGAATCGGGGCACAGGTATCTTCCCATAAACCACGCGCGCGGGTTGTTGTAAATGCGGTCAGCGTCGGTGTTCGAGCCAAAAATCTTCCTTGGGTTGAACCTGCCGTCCTTGTTCAGGTCGAGTTTGTTGTCGGAAATGAACTCCCTGAGGTCCTCCGAGCAGAGGTGGTCTTTTTTCGCGCCGAGCGCGTCATCAAGGTCGAACGTGTCGAGCCCCTGCCTGTTCGGGGCAATCACGCACATGTCGTCCGGAAGTCTTTTCGCGATCCAGTGGTGGCCGCCGATCGTCTCCATCCACCACACCTCGTTTTCGTCGTTGAACGCGATTCCGTTCGACTCGTACGTGCCGTATTTTTCAAGAAGCTCACCAAGTCTGAGCACGCCTTCGCGGGCCGTTTTCACGAACGGCAGCACGATCATCACGAAATCCTCTTCGCCGATACCTCCAGGCGTCCACTTGCCCCTTTTCGTCTTCGGCGGGATCGCGTTCACGAACGGGTCCGCCGCCAGAACCCGCGGGTTCGAAGTTATCGTCTCCGTCGCGGTCATTCCGACGTTCGCGGAGTTGATTCCGGTCGCCGCCCAAACTCCCTCACCGGGTTCAACGTTCGGGCTCGCAGTAAATCTCATCGGGTTTTCGGGAAGCTCCACCTCCGCGTGGGAAATGACGCTCTTGTAGACGCGTTTTGCCTCCTTCGGTTCGACCACGATTATTTTCTTTACGTCAAAGTGTCCGTCGTCGGTTCTCGCAATCATTGTCGACCCGTCGTTCGACGCTTTTTTTCCAACCAGTACCGTTGTGCAGGCCATAGTTTCCAATCCTCTCTTACTTTATTTTTTCTGTTCCGTTTTCGACGGCCTCCAGGAGATTCCCATGCCTGTCGTAAACGAGCTTCAGTGTGAAAAACTCGCAATCTTTCTCTATTTTTCGGAGAAAAATCTTATCTCCCTCCCACAGGTCGAGGCCGTAGATCTTCTCCTTCGGGACCCATTCCAGCGTGCCCTCGTCACAGTCGGTGAGATTTCCGGAAAAACGTTTCGCCTTAAACAAAAACATGTGCTCGCACTCGCCGCCCTCGATCACGAACGTGACAACGGAAAGGAGCTTCGGATCCTCAAGCGTCAACCCGGTCTCTTCCATCGCCTCTCTTTTTACGCAGTCCTCCGGCGATTCGTCCTCGAGAAAACCGCCCCCGATTCCGATCCATTTGTCGCGGTTCAGGTCGTGTTCCTTTTTAACGCGGTGCATCATCAGATAGCAGCCGTCTTTTTCCACGTAGCAAAGCGTTGAATTTCTCATTTTCCGTCTCATCTTCTCCTTTTTGAGCGTTTCTCCGTTTGAAATTATATCATCCGTCGGCCCGGAAGTTAATATATTTTCTTATTTTCGGGTGTAAAAAATGCGCGAAGGTGGTATAATTTCCACTGTCCGGAAAATCCACCAACACGGCCGGAAATCCACCGGCCACGCGGAGAATCCACCGGCCAACCGGAGAATCCACAACTCACTTGGAGAATCCACCGCACAACCGGAGAATCCACAACTCACTTGGAGAATCCACCAACCCGGCTGGAAATCCGCACCTCACGCGGAGAATCCACCGCACAACCGGAGAATCCATCGGCCTACGGAAAATATAAAATTGGAGACAGATTCATGCCTTACACAGTTACTCTGAAAAAGAACCACGAAAAACGCATCGCGGAAGGCCACCCGTGGGTGTACGCAAACGAGGTTGCGAGCATCACAGGCCCCGGTAAAAACGGAGACCTTGCCGACGTTTACTCCGCCGACGGACGCTTTCTCGGAAGTGGCTACATCAACCATCTTTCGAAAATTCTCGTGAGGATATTCATCCGCGACGGTTCGTTCCCCGACGTCGATTTCTACACAAAAAGGATCCGCGCCGCGAACGATTTCCGGAGAAAAATCGGGTTCGGTGACGGAGACAGCTACCGGGCCGTTTTTGCGGAGAGCGACGACCTGCCAGGACTCATTGTTGACAGGTACGGGGATCTTCTGAGCATCCAGATCCTGACTCTCGGGGTCGAAAAGAACCGGGAAACAATAGTGCAGGCGTTGAAGAACGTTTTTGCACCCCGCGGGATTTACGCCCGCTGCGACGTTGCGGTCCGTGAGAAAGAGGGCCTTGACCTTTATAAAGGTCCGCTTTTCGGAGAGTTTACACCTGAGACCGTGATTACCGAAAATGGGCTGAAAATGCACGTTGACCTCGAAAACGGCCAGAAAACCGGGTATTTTTTGGACCAAAAAGAGAACCGGGCCGCCGTGAGAAGGTATGCGCCAAATGCGGAGGTGCTCGATTGCTTCTGCAACGTTGGCGGATTTTCGCTGAACTGCGCCGCCGCGGGGGCGACGAAAGTTTATGCGGCTGACATTTCCGAACGCGCTCTCGACGAGGTGCGGAAAAACGCCGCGCTCAACAGCCTTGAAGATAAAATCGAGACCGTTCAGGCCGACATTTTCGAGCTTTTGCGCAGGTATAACAACGAAAACAGAAAATTCGGGCTCGTTATTCTCGACCCGCCCGCGTTTTCCAAGTCGAAGGATGAAGCCGACAGCGCTCTACGCGGGTACAAAACGATCAACAAAAGCGCGCTGAAACTCGTGGCTCCCGGAGGTTTCCTCGTTAGCGCTTCATGCACTCATTTTATTTCCGTTGCCTCTTTTCTACAGATGCTTTCGGATGCCGCACGGGAAAGCGGAAGGCGGGTTCGTCTCGTTGAAATGAAGACCCAGTCGCCTGACCACGCTTCGCTGATGGCGGAAAAAGAGAGCTTGTACCTCAAGTTTTTCGTTCTGGCAGTGGAATAATTTTGCGGGAATAATTATTCCTGCCGGAGAATCCACAATAGACGCGGAAAATCCACAAGGCCTGCGGAAAATCCACAAAGCTTGCGGAGAATCCACAACGGCACTGGAAAATCCACCGTGCGCTCGGAAAATCCACAAAGCCTGCGGAGAATCCACAATATACGCGGAGAGACCACAGCATCTCCGGAAAAAATCCTCTGCACTTAATAAGGACCCTTTTTCATGGCAAACCTTTCAGACAAAAATCAAGATTCCGGCAGCAGGCAGCCCCGGGCAAAAACTAAAACCACTTTGGCGGAACGCTTCGGCTCACTCGGCCGCGCGTACTTCGCCTTTCTCAGAATGGACGTCTGCCTGATGGCCATCGTGAACATAATGGCGCTTTTCGTCAATACGTTCATCATTCGCGCCGGCGGAAGCGTGAATCACGCGATGGTCTACAACATGCTCGCGTTCGGTTCGCAGCCGTTCTTTATGGTGCTTGCGGTTCTTGTTTCGAGGCGTGTTTCACCCGGGTTTTCGCAGAGAATCGGCTTCTTAGGGTATGCGGCGTTTTTCATTTTTGTCCTTATTTTAGGCGAAAAAGCCGCCACGGATTTCTTTTGGATTCCTGCGCTTTTGAAGTCGTTCGGGTCCGGTTTTTATTACGTTTCGTACAGCTTTGAGGTCGTGGAGTACACCACAGACGAAAACCGGGACGCGGCCGGAGGAATCGAGGGAACCGTCAACGCGATAATCGCCCTTTCGTTCCCGGTTTTGAGCGGATTGCTTTTGTCGGCGTTTCCACAGGGGGATTTCACGGGCTACAGAATCCTTTTCGCAGGTTTGCTCTGCGTTGTTGCCGCGGCGTTTTTCTTCAGTCTGAGGCTCGAGCCCCTGCACAGAACGTTTGACCCGGCCGACAAAAAGAGCCACCTTGGCGAGTCGTTCAAGGCGCTTCTCGGCGAAAAAATCGGCAGATTTATGCTCGCAATGACCTTTTTCAAGGGTCTGCGGGCCGGCGCCATGGGCTTTTTCATCGAGGTTTTGATTTTCAACGCGATCCGGAACGAGACTCTCGTCGGCATCAACTCGACCGTCGGGAAGGTTTTCGCAATCATCGGCGCCCTGCTCTACGGTATTATCGTCACACCGAAAAGGCGCGCCAAGTCGGTCGCTTTCGCGTCGGGGGCCATCATTCTCGTGGCGTGCATTTTGTTTTTCAAGCTTGACTGGATCCCGTTGATGATTTTCAGCGCGTTCAACAGCGGCTTCGGTATTTTTATTTCCGAGCCCGAACTGACGCTCTACTTCACAACAATCGAAACGCTCGACTCGCTAAAAGGAAAGGCCGGCGAAATTCACACTGCCAACGAATTTTTCCTGGCTGCCGGCGAGGTGCTCGGCATCGGAATGACGCTGCTGTTCAATCTTTTGTTCCCCGGCAGCAACATCGCGTCGACGTGCGCAATTATCCTGCTGACCGGTTCGCAGTTCTTCTGCGCTTACTTCATCGGGGCGATTCAGAAGTCATTGAGCGGAAACGCGGAAGCGGCGAAAACGGAGGTTCAGGCGGAGTAAACCGGTTCGCGGAGAATCCACAATGGGTGCGGAGAATCCACAACTGTCGCGGAAAATCCACAACGCCCGCGGAGAATCCACAACCAACGCGGAAAATCCACAAAGTGTGCGGAGAATCCACAACCAACGCGGAAAATCCACAACCAGAGCGGAAAATCCACTCCCCCCTTTCGCAAATCGCAAATATTGACATTTTCGCCCTTGCGCGCGTATAATAAACCGGAGCGCGGCTCGGCCGTTTTTATAGAGAAAAGGACTAATTGATCATGAGGACCGGAAAAACCATCATAACAGTTTTGGCCGCAGTTTTGGCGCTGGCGATTTTTGCCGTAGCAAACGGATGTAGCCGGACGGATAACATTCCCGGCGGCACGAAAAAGCCTTCGACCTCGGCCCCGACCCCGGAACCGGTAACGGTCACGCCGCAGAATGAACTCGACGAGATGCTCGTTCCGTTTTGGCTGATGGACACGATGTACAACGAAGCGACCTGCATGATCGAGCGCGACGAAGGGCCCGCGACCGCGAAGCTCCTTTTTGTTCCGACGGAGATCGTCAGCGTGAGGGACTATTCTCTCAACACCACATATGTGGAGGGGGTCGACTACACCTGGGAGCGCGGCACGAACGAGCTCGTTTTGACCGCGAATTCGGCGATTCCGTTCTTCACAAAGGACTTTTTGGCGGGGATCGGCGAGGATGGCGTGCCGTTCAAGGATTTTCCGGGCACAAATACTTTGGACAGCCTCGGCAGGGGGCGGGTCGGCAACGCGCTCATTTGCGTGAACGAGCTCTATTACGGAAAGCGGCTGGCTGTGACGTATAAATATCAGGCCGGATCGTGGGGCGGGAAGCCTGTTCCGGATTACCAGGGCGACCTTCTGCCGCGGACGGTCGCGAAGCTGAAAGACGGCGAGAAGATGAACATCGTTTTCTTCGGGGATTCGATTTTCGAGGGGTGCGACTCGTCTTCGAGAAACGGGCACCCGCCGATGCAGCTCTCGTTCGACAGGCTGATCAAAAAGTATCTGGTCGAGCGGTTCGGGGTGAAAATCAACCTGCGGAACCCTTCGAAAGGCGGGATGCCTTCCACGTGGGGCGCCGAAAACACGCGGCTGATCACGAACTCGAAAACGCTTCCCGACCTCGCGGTGATCGGGTTCGGGATGAACGACACGAACGAGTCGGTGACAGCTTCAAGCGTCGCAACAATTATTGAGAACATCAGGGAGGCGGCGCCGGAGTGCGAGTTCATTCTGGTTGCGCCGATCAAGCCGAATCCGGCGTCGGGGCTGCTCACCTGCCAAAGCAGGATTCCGGACGCGCTGCGCGAACTTGCCGGGGTTGACGGCGTCGCGTTCGTCGACATGTACGATTTTCACGAGGCGCTGCTCGAAAACAAGGATTACGCAGCGATGGCGGGAAATAACGTCAACCACCCGAACGACTGGCTGATCCGGGTTTACGCGATGAACATACTCTCGACTTTTGTCGAGTTTTGAGGTTTTCCCGAAACGCCGGCGAAAACGAAACCGCAGCGCGAAAAAAGCGGGCGGGCGAAACGCGAACGGAAACGAAAAAATTAAAAGGAAAAACAACGCAAAGGTTAAAAATAGCCGCACAAAAAAAACGGAGGTAACTTATGTTAGAAATCAGACAGCTTTCAATAGACAACCAGGACCTCTACCTGCCGGTCGTCACGGACAGCAGGCAGCCGGTTTTCAGGTGGAAGCTAGCCACCGACAGGGCGCATGACGCGCAGAAGACGGCGAGGATAGTCGTGAGAAGCGACAAGACCGTTTTCTGGGATTCGGGCGAGGTGGAGACGGCCGCGCAGACGATGACGTACGCGGGGGAGGCGCTTCCGGATCTGGAGCAGCTTTCGGTCGAGTTGTACGTGACCGCGGAGAGCGGGGACGACGCGTGGGTAGAGCGATATTTTGCCTCTTTTACGGAAAAATTCGACTATCCGTGGATCACTTCGGGCAACAAGGAGCCGCGGAGGGTCGTGAGGTTTTTGAAGACCGTCGACCTGCCGTCGGGGAAGACCGTTAAGTCGGCGTTCGCGATTTATTGCGGGATCGGATACTGCAACCTGACGGTCAACGGAAGGCGCACGAACCCCGATATCGCGCTCGATCCGGCGTTTTCGGACTACTCGAAAACGTGCTATTTTGTGGTCGACGACATATACTACGACGCGGTCGGCAATTCGCAGCTCAAGTTCAGCTTTGAGGTGGCGGACGGCTGGAGGCGGTTCGACAGCGAGTTTTTGCTTGGGATGGGCGTGAAAATGCCGGCGTTCACGGGCGAAAACATGCTCGCGGCAAAAATCGTCGTGGCGTTTACCGACGGTACGCAGACGGTCGTGACGACGGACCACACGTGGAAATGGACGTACTCGGCAACGGTCACTTCGAGCATTTACGACGGAACCGTTTTCGACGCGAGGCCGTGCAGGTACGGCAGACGCAACGTGAAGGTTGCGGAGGCGCCGTGCGAAAACGTCAGGATGATGAACATTCCGCCGGTCATGAAGCGCGAAAAGCTCGCGCCGGTCGACATTTTCCGGAAAAATCTCAAAAACGGAGAGCCGGCGTGGATCGTCGATTTCGGGAAGAACATCGCGGGCGTCGTGAGCCTGGAGATCCCCTCGAACCTCGAGGCGGGAAATAAAATAACCGTGCGCTACTCGGAAATTCTCGGCGAGGACGGCGACATTTTCACGGCGAACCTGAGAGGTGCCAAGGCTGAGGACGTGTATATCGCAGGCGAGCCTTCCGCGGTGCCCGTTTTCTGGACGCCCGAATTCACTTACCACGGCTTCAGGTACGTCAAGGTCACCGGCTACGGGAACCCGCTCGGCGAGTCGAACATCAGGGCCGTCGAACTCGGAACGGCGCTGGAAAAAACGGGCGATTTCAGCTGCGGAAGCGCTATCCTGAACGCGATCCACGAGGCGTGCGTGAACACCGAGCGCGCGAATATGCACTCAATCCTGACCGACTGCCCGCAGCGCGACGAGAGGCTCGGGTGGATGAACGACGCGACGGTCCGTTTTGAAGAGCTGCCGTACAATTTTGAGGTTGCGAGGATCTTCCCGAAGGTGCTGCGCGACATTCGCGACACGCAGGGGGAGGACGGTTCGATAACGTGCACCGCGCCTTACGTTGTGGGCGGCAGACCCGCTGATCCGGTCTGTTCGAGCTACCTGGTGGCGGGGTCTGAGTACTACATGCGCACCGGCGACAAAAACGTTCTTGAAGAGTTCTACCCCGGTTTTAAGGCGTGGGAGGATTGCCTGCTGGCGCACTCCGACAACTACATCGTGAATTATTCCTACTACGGCGACTGGGCCGGCCCGCAGGACTCTTGTGTCGACGCCGAAAACGCTTTTTCAGCCGTCACCCCGGGCATTTTCATGTCGACCGGCTACTCGTACTACAACTGTAGCATGCTGAAGTTTTTCGCGCGCGAACTCGGAAAACGTGCCGACGCAAAGCGCTACGGAGAGCTTGCCGAAAAGATTCGCGACGCTTTTCTCGAAAAGTGGTTCGACAGGGAGACGCTGACAGTCGGAACCGGCTCGATGGCATGCCTCGCGTTCGCGCTCTGGCTCGGAATCCTGCCCGAGGAGTCGCGCGCGGGCGTCGCTGAGAAACTCGCCGGAAAATTGAGGGAAAACGGTTGGAAATCGACCTGCGGAAACCTCTGTTCGCGCTACCTTCCCGAGGTGCTGGCCGATTACGGATACACGGACGACGCGTTCAGGATGCTCACCGACGAAAAGTACCCGGGCTTCGGCTTCATGCTGCAGAACGGCGCCACCACGATCTGGGAGCGGTTCGAGCTCAAGAAAAACGGCGGCATGAACTCCTACAACCACCCGATGTTCGCTGCCGTCGACCGCTGGTTCTACGCGTACGTCCTCGGAATCAGGAATACCGCCCCGGGCTGGACCGAGTGCGAGATTTCCCCCTGCCTGCCCGAGGACCTGCTCACCGCGCGCGGCTCGGTCGAGACACCGTTCGGCCGTCTTTCCGTCCGCTGGGCAAAACGTTACGGCCAAAAGGTCATCATGGTTACGGTCCCCTTCGGCATGAAATGCACCCTGAGCTTCGAAGGCCTCAAAAAGCGCCTCACAGGCGGCAGCTACACGTTCTGCGTGTAAGCCGGAAAGGTTTATGTCTGCGTGTAATCCGGAAAGGTTTACATATTGTTTAATTGGGCGCGGGGTCCCTGCCCCGCGCCCCCCTTTATTACTAAATCCCAAAATTAAAAGCGCCGGCCCCCAAACCAAAGAAGCGGGCCGGCGCTCTTTAATTATCCTTTCAGAAATTCCTCAACCGGAAACTCTCTTTCAAATTCCATCCTCTTCCCTGTCACCGGGTGGTCAAACCCGAGCCGCACAGCCATCAGCGCGATCCCGCCCGTTCCCGAGCGCGTTTTCGAGCCGTATTTCGTGTCGCCCAGCAGCGGAAACCGCCGCGAAGCGAACTGGACGCGGATCTGGTGCGTACGTCCCGTCACGAGGAAAACGTGCGCCAGCGTTACGTCGGTACCGTCGGCGGCGCGCAGCTCTCGAGGGTCGGTTTTGTACCTCAGAACGGCCTCGCGGACGCCTTTTCGCATCCTTTTGACAGGATAGACCTTGTTTTTGGCGCTGTCGCGGAAAAGCAGATCGCGCAGCTCGCCCTCCTCCGGAAGGCCGGGGCTTGTTTTCCCGCAGACAAGCGCGGCATATTCCTTGCGGAACGTTCCAAGGCGGATCTGTTCGGACAGCGAGGCGGCGGCGCTTTTGGTCCTGGCGTAAACCATGAGCCCCGAGACGTCGCGGTCGAGCCTGTGCACGGTGAAAACGCTGTCCGAAACGCTGTCCGGCTCCGGTTTTTCCCGGAAATGCGCCTGAAGGAGGTCCGGAACGCCGGATGCAGCTCCCGCATGTTCTGAGGAAACTCCCGCCGGTTTGACGCAAACCGCTATTTCACTGTCCTCGTAAACGATTTCCAACGCCATACGCAAAAGCCCCGCAGAGCCTGCCGGCAGCTCAGCTATTAGAGCGCGGCATTTTCATCGGAACGTTGCCTGTCTTTTTGACCGCGGTCGGCGCGATTCCGTACGTGCCCATAAAGAGCCTGTAAAACACGGAGTAGTCCTTGAATCCGCTCGCAGTCGCAGCCTCAGCCGCCCTGCCGCCCTTAATGATCATCACGCACGCGAGGTCGAGACGCTTGCGAAGGATGTAGTTCCAGGTGGACGTTCCGGTCAGTTTCCGGAAAACTCTGTTGACCGTGGAGGTTTTCTGCCCGGTTTTTTCCTGGAGGAACGTCAGGCTCTCGATTTTCGTGAGGTTTTCGGCGATAAATCCGGCGACCTCTTCGAAAATCGGCATCTCTTTTTCCATGTAAACCGGCTCGGCCTCGGAAGGTCCCGAAGGCTCGCCGAACGACTTGATCTCGGAAAGCATTGTCGCAAGGTACGCAAACTGCCAGCCGTCGTTATCGGGAATCTCACTGAGGCAGATCCTGATCATGCAGTCGCGCGCAAGGCCCCACTTTGAGGCGGGGAATGAGAAAACGCGAAGTTTATTCGAGATAAACTTCTCTTTGAAGCTCAGGAGACTCGTCTCGAGCTCAGGTCCGACACCCGCAACGTAGGGGTAGATCTTCAAAACCGAAACCGACGTGTTGGCTTCGGCCTTCACAAACCTGAACGCCTCGTCCGGCAGTACGACCGCAAACTCGTCGGCCTTCACATCGTATCCGTAGCCGTTCACCGCGATAACGCACGCGCCGTCGGACGGCATAACGATCTCATAATACTCGACTACCTTCGTGACGAATTCTTCGGGACGCGCATTGATGTTTTCAATAAACTCGTGTTTCAATCCTTCAATGTTCATAAAACTTCTCCAAACTGTAGCTCATGTCATAGCCTGCGGTTGCCCGCGGCATTCATGAATATGATACTATATTTATTGCTAAATTGCAAGCACTTTAAACGGATTTGCAATGAAAAACGGCATTCTGGCAGTTCGTCTCGGCTTTATCGCGATTTGTTGCAGCGCGTAAAGGACCCGCCCGCTACCCGGCGGTTTGGAATTTTTTAAGGCTTGGTTCAGGGTTTTTTAAGCAAAATTGCGATAATTGCATCCGTAAGGAACACCGCCGGGCTTTCGAAAACACCAGCCCGGATATTTCCGGAAAATACCCGAAAGACGGAAATGAGCTCTTCCCGGCTCCCGGCGGCGGTTCCGCCCAAACCCAAACCAAAACCAAAACCAAAAACAAGAACAAGAACAAAACCAAGGAGGGACCGACAATGAAAAAGTACTATATTGCAATTGCATCGTTCATCATCGCACTGTTTATGTCCGGCTGCGCAGTTTTTAACACAGGCAGAACCGCGAACGAAGCCGGTTCCGCTACAGATACACAGACGGCAAAAATGTCCGCCGGCACGACCGATTACAGTGGAACCACCGCCGGCAGCAGCGGAAGCAGCACAGGCAGCAGCGGAAGCAGCACGGCCGGCAACGAATCGGAAGCAGGCGCGGAAAACGAAGAAGCTTCGGAAGTAAACGCGGCGGACGAAACGGACGAAAACGTAGCGGAACAGGGCGAAAACGTAACGGAACCGGGCGAAAACCCGGCGAGTGAACAAACCGAAGATCAAACCGCAGAGCCCACTGAAGAGCCTACAGAAGAGCCTACCAAGGAGCCAACTGAAGACCCGACCGGGAACGTCTCCGGAACCGCAAATACGGAACAGTCAACAACCGTTTCCGCCGGCGGGTTCACGATCACCACCGACGACGGCACCGTCTCGCAGAGCGGCACAACGTTCACGATTTCCGCGGCAGGCACGTACGTTCTGACCGGAACGCTCGCGGACGGCCGGGTAGTCGTCGACGCACCGGAAGACGCCGAAATCGAGCTCGACCTTAGCAACGCGTCGATAACCTGCTCCTACGACTCCCCAATTTACGTAAAAAGCGCCGGAAAAGTCAAAATCAAGTCGCTCGAAGGCACCAAAAACTACGTGAACGACACCCGCGCGCTTCAGACAAACGAAGCCGACACGACCGGAGCGGCTGCAATTTACGCCCTTTGCGACCTTGACGTCGTCGGAAAAGGCGCCCTCACGGTCACCGCGACCTACAACAACGGCATCCACACCAAGGACGACCTCGAGATCAAAAACGTGACCCTGAGCGTCACCGCACCCAACAACGCCCTCAAAGGCAACGACTCCGTAACGATCGAATCCGGCACGCTGACGCTCATTTCCACCCGCGGCGACGGCATCAAGACCGAGAATTCGGACGTCTCCTCCAAAGGCAACAGGCGCGGAATCATAACAATCAACGGCGGCACGGTCACGATCTCCTCCGCGTGCGACGGCATCGACGCCTCCTACGACGTTGTGATCTCCGGCACCCCCGTGATCACAATCAACACCCACGCGTACTCCGAATACACCGCGTCCGACTGCAAGAAAACGACCTCGACGACAGGCGTCAAAAAGAGCGCCGGCAGCGCGAAAGGCATCAAGGCCGACAATCAGATCACAATCAGCGGCGGAACGATCGTCATCAACGCGATGGACGACGGCATCCACGCGAACACCGACGTGGCGCTCGCGGACAATTCCACCCCGCTCGGCAACGTCACGATTACAGGCGGAAGCATTACAATAACCGCGGCGGACGACGGCATTCACGCCGACGGAACGCTTCAGATCGACGGCGGATACGTAAACGTCCTCAACAGCCACGAAGGCCTCGAAGGTCACTACGTCAACGTGAACGGCGGCGAGATCTACGTCTACGCGACAGACGACGGCGTAAACGCGACCTCCTCCAACGGAAGGTCGTCCGACGGCCTCATCACGGTCACCGGCGGCAAAATGGTAGTCGAAGTGGCGGGCCGCGACGTTGACGGCATCGATTCGAACGGTAGCTACAAGCAGACAGGCGGCTTCGTTGTGGTCAGCAACCCCGCGGCAGATTCCTCCGGCAATATGAGTGCGGTCGACGCCGACGGCCAGGTCAGCGTAACGGGCGGCATCATTATCGCCCTCGGAACCGTTCCCGGAAACGGAGGCGGCGCGGGCGGCGGCCGGGGCGGACGCTTCGGAATGGGCGGCATGACGTCCTCGTCCTCCCTTCCCTCCGGCTACGTAACTCTCTCCGGAACGCTCTCCGCCGGCACGCACACGTTCACGTTCGGCAGCACCACCGAGACCTTCACTCTAAAGGCATCGGTAAGCAGCGGCTGGATCTGGGCGTCGGGAATCAGTTCGTCCAACTACTCGCTGAAATGACGTTCAGACAGCACTGCCTAGCCTCAGCACCGGCAGACAGTCATGCGGAAGGCGGCAACATGTAATCACTACTTAATAGACCCCGGCGCGACAGCCGTAATTGCCGCGCCGGGGTCGCTTCTTTCACAGGTACCATTATGCCCCTGTTTTCGGGTCTCCGTATTCCCGTTTCATCGCCTTAGCTGAAACGACCCATTGTTTGCCATACTTGCAAGCGTCTACGCCGCTGACGAGTTTTCCGTAGGCGATCGCCTTCCTGAGCGTGCTTTCGTTCAGCCCCCAAAGCTTTGTAGCGTCGGTAAAAGCGATAAGTCCGTCAAAAGGAGTTCTGACCGTCTCGCCGTTTTCGAACAGTTCGTCACAGGACAGGTCGATTTCATCGTTCCAAACGATTCCGTAGCCGCCCGCATCGACTTCCACGGCAGAAAATAGTTCCGGATCATTTTCCAGCGATTTGAAGGGCGGCCATTTTGCAAACAAGGGCTTAACGTCATAGATTTTGGTCACGCCCTCCGCAAACTGAACGGTCAACCGGTAGCCGGGCATCGCGTTTACCGCTTTCACTTTATGAAACATAATACCAACTCCTTGTATTATAGAGTAGTAGTTTTTAGTGACCCTCTCCAAGGTCATATGCTATACTGTAGGGGATGCTGTGGATTGGTTACAACTCCTACCGCCCG
>CADAZX010000021.1 GCA_902792515.1 uncultured Ruminococcus sp. | reverse complement strand
GTTCAGCCGGACGCTTATTTGTTTGCGCCACTTAGGAGATTGTTCATCTAATCCATAAAAATCCTCCGTTTTAGACTTGACATTTAATAGTTAGTCTTTTAAAAGCATGCACCTTTTAAAACAGGGGCCCCGTCGCAATAAAAGGCCCCTGCTTTTCCCTTTTTTCAGGCAAAAATCAATACTCGATCTTTCTCACTCTGATAATGCCCTCGGTCGCCGCGATGCGTCCGAGAAGCTCGTTTGTGACTTCGGAATTCGTGTCGAGCACCGTGTAGGCCATCTCCTTTTTGGACTGATTCGTGAGGTGTTCGATGTTGATCTTCGAGGAGCCGAAGATCGCGGTGATGTTCGAGATCATGCTTGGGATGTTTTCGTGGATGATGCAGACGCGCACCTTGCAGTCGGGAAGTGTCTCGACGTTCGGAAGGTTCACGCTGTTCTTGATGACTCCGTACTCGATGTAGTCGCGGAGTTCGCGGGCCGCCATGCACGCGCAGTTGATCTCGGACTCGGGTGTTGAAGCTCCGAGGTGGGGGATCGCGACGGTGTTGGGCATCTCAAGAACCTCCGGTGACGGGAAGTCGGTAACGTATTTCGCGACCTTTCCGGATCTGAGCGCAGCGTCCATGTCGGCGTAGTCCACGATCTCGCCTCTCGCGAGGTTCAGGATCCTGACGCCGTACTTCATCTGGGAGATCGTCTCGGCGTTGATCGAACCCTTCGTGGAGGGGTTCAGCGGAACGTGCACCGTAATATAGTCGCTGACCTCGAAAATCTCCTTAAGCGTGTCGGCCTTGTGGATCTTTCTGGAAAGTCCCCACGCGGAACCGATGGAGATGTACGGGTCGTAGCCGTAGACGTCCATGCCGAGGTCGTGCGCGACGTTCGCGACCATAACGCCGATAGCGCCGAGGCCGATGACGCCGAGCGTCTTTCCGTGAATCTCGGGGCCCTCAAAACGCGACTTGCCCTTTTCGACCGCTTTCGCGCAGTCAGGGTCGCCGGCAAGCGTTTTCGCCCACTCGACGCCGCCCGTTATGTCGCGCGAGGCCAGAAAGAGCGCCGCTATCGTGAGCTCCTTGACCGCGTTCGCGTTGGCACCGGGTGTGTTGAAAACGACAACGCCCTTTTTGGAGCAGACGTCGATCGGAATGTTGTTCACGCCCGCGCCGGCCCGCGCGATTGCAAGCAGGCTGTCGTCAAATTGCATATCGTGGAGGTTGGCCGAACGGACCATGATTCCGTGCGGGTTCTCCAGCGCCTCGCCGACGTCGTAGCGGTCCCTGTCGAAAATGTCGGTGCCGGACGCGGCAATCTTGTTCATCAGTTTGATATTGTATTTCATAGTTTCAGTACCCTCCCGCGGGAAATATCTTAAGGAACCACTGCTTTAATGCTCTTTACGCAAGCGGCGGATAACTGACTGCGTACGCCTGAGCGTAGTTCGATTTTTACAGCTGTTCTTTACGAGTATGAGGTGTCTAACGACAGTTTTGCTGCCGCTTGCTTTTCGAGAAACCGCGGATGTCTCCACTCGGTCTCCAGTTTAGCTACCGCTAAAAGTCGCCCTTGTGCGAGACATACGCGGTTTTACGCAATAATCGCCGCCGCAGCTTTGCATCGGCGTCGTGAGCGATTCCGCGAAGCGGTCAAGTGAGAGGCGCGATGCAAAGTGCGGCAGCTTCGGGGTCGCGCTCGAAAAAATAGCTATTAAATCTGCGCTTCCTTGACAGAAATAATCTTGCTTGCCGTTCAGACGTTCTCCTTTTCGAACGCGCGCATAAAGTCGACGAGCTTTTTCACGCCCTCGACAGGCATCGCGTTGTAGATCGACGCGCGCATGCCGCCTACGCTTCTGTGGCCTTTAAGGTTCACAAAACCGGCTGCCGCCGCGGCCTTCACGAACGCCTTGTCCTTGTCCTCGTTGCCGGTCACGAACGGAATGTTCATGAACGAGCGGTCTTTTCCGTGGACTGTCGGCTTAAAAAGCTTTGAGGAATCCAGGTAGTCGTAGAACATCGCCGCCTTTTTGCGGTTGATCTCCTGCATTGCCGCGATTCCGCCGATCTCGTCGCGCAGCCATTCCAGAACGAGCTTGCAGACGTAGATCGCGAACGTGGGCGGCGTGTTGTACATCGAACCGTTTTTGTCGTGGATCGCGTAGTCGAACATTGTCGGCGTGAACTCGCGCGCCTTCCCGATCAGATCCTTGCGGATAATGACGACCGTGAGACCCGCGGGGCCCATGTTTTTCTGAGCTCCGGCGAAAATCAGACCGTAGTCCGCGACGTTGATCTCCTCCGAGAGAATGCAGGAAGACATGTCCGCGACGAGCGGCACGTTTCCGCACTCGGGAAGCTCCGCGAAGCGCGTTCCGTATATCGTGTTGTTGGCGCAGATGTAGAAGTAGTCGGCCGCTGGGTTAAATTTACTCTTGTCGAGCGCCGGAATGCAGCTGAAATTCTGCTCCTTCGACGAGCCGACGACGTTCACCTCGCAGTATTTCGAGGCCTCCTGGCATGCTTTTGTCGCCCACTGGCCGGTGAGCACCAGGTCGATCTTTCCGGAACCGTTCGCCAGGTTGAGAGGAATCATCGCGAACTGTGACGAAGCGCCTCCCTGGAGGAACAGTACCGAATAATCGTCCGGGATTTTGAGCAGCCCCCTTAAGATCGACTCTGTCTCGTCGATGATCGCCTGGTAGACCGGCGACCTGTGGCTCATCTCCATAACCGACATTCCGGCGTCGCCGTAGTTCACAAGCTCGGCCTGCGCCTTTTTAAGCACGCTCTCCGCGATCACGGAAGGTCCTGCGGAAAAGTTGTACACCCGTTCCATATTCTCTCCTCCTTAGCTCTTCGTAAGACGCGTTTCGCGCAGCCCGTACCCGGACGCATGAATCCGCGCTTTTTACTTTATTTCACGCGCATCGCGCGTATAAATTTGGAATTATAAAACAGTTCGCACAGGATGTCAACTTTTATCTCATTTTATGCGCTTTTATCGCTTTGATGCGCTAAACAATGCGCTAAACAATGCTCAAAAGCAAAAATCTCTCAAAAAGTGCCTGCCCGCGGCATTTCCGGAAAGAAAAAGAGACGCCGGCCGGTCGCGGCAGCGTCTCCGTGGCGTTTTTTGCCTGTGGTTTATTCGTATTGGGGGTGAGCCGGTGAGGGGCTCAAGCGCATTTGACCGCTAAATCAGCATTTGACCGCTAAATCAGTTTCGGGAAAGCGCCGCCTCTATCAGCTTTCCGAGGACTATCCGCGCGTTCTGAATGTCGCCGTCGTCGTCGGAATAGTCTGTGATGCTTTTCGCGACAAGGTTCACCGTCTTTTTAATGGTACTTTCGGAAATTCCCAGCCGTCTCGCCATTGCGATCAGCTCGTAGTCGTCGACGCCGTCGCGCACCGCCTCAAGCCTGAGGCACGAGCACGGACCGTCCACGCCGATCAGGTTGCCCGGCTGCATCAGGGATCCGTCACCGTAAACGTACGGCGAGAGGTTTTTGACCGTCGCCATATCCTCCCAGGGGCTGTAGACCTCGTCCCAGTAGTTCGCGCTCCAGAACAGGAAGCCGGTCACGCCGTATAGGTCCGCCTGCCAGAAGATCGAGCGGTGGCGCACTCCGGGCATGTTCACGAAAAGGTTGCAGTACGGCTCGCCGGGTTCCCAGCAGACGTACCACCAGAGGTCGTCGCCGCCCGCCTTTTCGGCAAGCATCCTCGCCGCGAACGGCTCCTTTTCGGCCGTCTGCTCAGCCGAGTAAATGTTTTCGTCGTCGAAGCAGTAGAGCTTCGGGCACCAGATGTTTATATAATCCGACGCGAAATCAATTCCGTCAAGGCCGTCCCCCATGTCAGGGTCCACAAAGAACGGCACGCACATTCTGTAGCCCGGGAAGATCCGCGCAAGCCTCTCGCCCGCGTCCTTAACGCCCAGATAGCCGTTCCGGTCGCTCGGCTCGTCAACCGGGTAGAAATAGCCCTTTTCGAGCCACGCGCTGTTTCCGCTGAGCTTCTCGTAGTACTGCCGGATGACGTCGTCGCTCTCGTTGCTCGGGATTTCGAAAACCGTGAGCCGCGGGTCGTTCAGGAACTTATCGGCCCTCCCGTCGAGAATGTCGTACGGCAGCCTGAACGGGCAGACGTTGTGGTCGAGCAGAAACTCCCAGTACTTCACGTAGGAGGCTTTCCTGTCGTCCTTTTCGGCCTCTTTTGTCCACTTTCCCAGCCTTGTCTCGTCAAGCCCCGCGGTGACCTTCATGGCCCTCGCCTCGGGAAGCGCGAAGTTCCAGACGTGGATCTTTACCTCGCCGGAGTCGATTACCTCTCCGTTCGCGCTCGCCGTCACCGTCGCTGTGTAGTCGCCCGGCTCCGCCCCGTGCGAGTCGAAAAGGATATAGACCGGCGTCGCGTTATCCGGATACACCTCCAGGCCGCCGGTGAGCGGGCTGAGTCCGTCCGGGTAGCTCACTGTTTGGCCGTGCAGCTTCTCGCTGAAAAACGGAACCGCGAAAACGGTCGTGACGTAGTGCTCGCGGAAAAGAGATACCTTCAGCTTCGCGCCGCTCGCGCTTACCGGCTCCGACACCGACACGTCTATCTGCCCTACGTGGTAGCCGTATTTGAAAACCGCCTGGCAGCCCTCGTACTCCTCGCCGGCCATGTAGACCGTGAAAGACGACCGCTTTCCGGGGCCGTCCGTCTGGAGCACCTTTTTTGTGGGCGGCTCGAACCACATCGTGGTTTCTTTTTGCGGAGCGCAGCCGGCGGGTATCAGGATTGATGCCAGAAGGGCCGCGGCAAGCGCGAACGACAATGCGATCGATAGATGTTTTTGCCTATGTTTAGTCATTTTCAGTCAGCTCCCAAAAACATGGCACGGGCGGTTTTTTATTTGCTTTTACTTTTCCCCCGCCGGTGTCAAGAGTTATTCTCCGCCTTATTTTCCGTTCTTTTTCAGAAACTCGCGATCGATCATCGTGCCCAGAATGTACCGCGCGTTTTCGATGTCGCCGTCGTCCTCCGTGAAGTCGGAAACGCTCCTCGCCACGATGCCGACGGTTTTCGAGATAACGCTCTCGGGAATTCCGAGCTCGCGCGCCATTTGGATCATCTCGTAGTCGTCGATTCCGTCGCGGACCGCCTCAAGCCTCAGAGAAGAGCATGCGCCGTCGACGCCGACAGCGTTCCCGTTGTAGACAAGCGAACCGTCGCCGTAGACGTAAGGCGTCAGCCATTTGACGGTGTTCTGGTCCTGCCATGGGTCCTTGATCTGCTCCCAGAAGTTCACCCTCCAGTACAGGAAGCCGTTCACGCCGTAGAGGTCCGCCTGCCAGAAGATCGCGCGGTTCTTTACGCCCTGCATGTTTACGTAGAGGTTCGTGTACGGATCGCCCGGTTCCCAGCAGACGTACCACCAGAGGTCGTCGCCGCCCCGCTTTTCGTCGAGCATTCTCTCCGCGAACGGCTTTTCGCGCTTCATCTGGACGTCGTTGTAGATGTTCGCCGAGTCGAAAACGTGAAGCTTCGGGCACCAGACGTTGAGCACCTCGGAAACGTGCGTTATCGCGTCGCTGCCGTCGCCCATTTCCGGGTCGATAAAGAACGGTACGCAGAGCCTGTAGCCCGGGAACAGCCCGCCAAGCCGGCGGCCGGCGTCGATTATCTTCATGTAGTCCGCGTAGTCGGCGGGTTCGTCTATCGGGTAGAAGTAGGCCTTGTCGAGCCACTCCTTTTTCGTGCTGAGCTTTTCATAGTAGGCGCGGATCTTGTCGTCCTCCGCGTAGGGCACCCTGAAAGACGTCACGCGCGGGTCGTCCATGTACTTGTCGGCGCGCTCGTCCAGAATGTCGTACGGCAGCGAGTAGGCGCTTAGGTTGTGCTCGAGCAGAAACTCGTAGTATTTCCGGTACTCCGCGTTCTTTTCCGAGCCCTCGGTGAGACCGTGCATTTTCGCGATGTCGGCCTTGCTGAGTCCGACGGCGGTCTGCATCGTCTTCTTGACGGGAAGGCTGAAATGCCAGACGTGGACGGTGATCTCGCCTTTGTCGATCACCCTGCCGTTTTCGGTGACCGTGACGGTCGATTTATAGTCTCCCGCGGCGGCTCCGTGCGAGTCGAAAAGGATGTAGACAGGCGTGGAGACGTTCGAGTAGAGCGGGATCTCGTCGTCGAGGGGCTTGAGCGCGTCGGGGTAGTTGGCCGCCTTGCCGTTCAGCTCCGGGTCGAGAAAAAACGGGCCTGAGTAGACCGTCGGAACGCAGTGCTCCGCGAAAACCTCATATTTCAGCGCCTCGCCCTTGCCGTTCAAAGGCTCGCTGATTTCCACGTGCGCCGCTCCCACCGTATACCGGTACCTGAACACCGCCTGGCAGCCCTCGTACTCCTCGCGGGCCATGTACACCGTGTAGGAGGTGCGGTTTCCCGGCTGCGTGTCTTCCAGAATCTTTTTCATGGGTGACTCAAACCACATAGTTCTTCCCTCCGATTTTTCGCAGCCCGCCAGCATCAGCCCAGATATCAGAACGGCTGCCGTGACCGCGGCCAGAACAGCCCGCGCTGCTAAATTGTTACTTTTTTTCATTTTTCGTCTTTCGTCTCCGTTTTCAGGACGGGCTCCCCCGTGATTTTTTGTATACTAACTATACCATTCCCGCGCGTTTTTTTCAACCGTGAACATGCGCGAGGAACCGTCCCCGGCCGCCCGGATCCCGCCGCCCTCCCGCGTGACGCCCGCCGCCTTCCATTTTGGTTTCATAAAAGAGGTTTCATAAAAGAACCTTAAAACGCGCGCGATTTAATAATAAAAGTAGCAAAAACGGAATTCTTGTGTTATAATCAACAAACAACGTCAAACCGGCGCGCTTCCGGTCACGCGAAGGATGACTTCACGGGACGGAAAAGCGTTTTCGCCGGCGAATTAAAAGACTATTATTTTTGTAAGGAATGGAAGAGATGAGTTTCTCAATGACCGGATTATTGAAAAGGGTTCTGCCCGCGGCACTTGCTCTGTGCCTGCTTTTGGGTTCGATCGGATGCAACAGACATCCCGGAAACGAGGTGCCCGAGCCGACAGACGCAGTCGTCGACACCGGAGCTCCCGATGTGACCGCTACGCCGGCGCCCGGGGAGGACACGCCCGCTCCATCAGAGGAGACCGCTACGCCTTCGAACGAGACTGAAGAGCCGTCCGAAGAAGCGACCGGCGTTCCCGCCGGGAGCGAAACGCCTGCAGACGACACGGCGCTGCCGACCGGCGAACCCTCGGAAAGCCCGACCGGAGAGCCCACGGAAGAACCCACGGACGAACCGACGGCCGAGCCTACCGACACTCCGACTCCGACGCCTACGCCCACTCCCACCCCGACCCCGACTCCCACGGCCGCCCAGCCGACTCCCGAGCCCACCGCCAAACCCGGCGCGAAGCTCTCCGACTATCAGGGCGTCGTGATCTCCAGAGTATACGGAAACGGCGGCAACAACGACGGAATCTGCGAGCACAGTTTTATCGAGCTCTACAACACGACCGGAAAGGACATAAGCCTCGACGGCCTCTCTGTGTACTATAAAACGCTGAACGACGCCGCCTACAAGCAGTTCGGCATCGGCAGCAAAACGATCAAGGCGAACGGCTATTTTCTGATCAGGTGCGCTTCCTGCACCGCCTCCGGCAAGGAGTACAAGACAGCCAACGAGATGGTCTCGATCAGCCGCTACGACGCCGAGTGGCCCGTAACGATCGACAACAAGGAGATCTCGCTCGTTCTGGCGCTCTCCGGCCGCAAGCTCTCAGTCTCGACACAGACAGCCGAGATCACCGAAAAGGTCGCGTACTTCTGCGCCACCGAAACGTTCTACTTTGACACCGGCTACGTCAACGACATGTCGAAGGTCAAATTCGCCGTCAGGACCGCTCTCACCACCGACAGCGGCTACAAGGTCGTCAACCTCGGCAAGGCCAACTCCGTGACTCTCGCCGAGATCTCTCCGAAGGCCTCGAACGGCACCAACGCGATCACGCGCTGCCTCCTGAACGAGGTGCGTTTCAGTCTGACTCCGGGCTTCTATACGTCCGCCCAGTCCCTCACGCTCACCGCGGCATCCGGCTACACGATCTACTTCACCACCGACGGCTCCGATCCGAAAACGTCGGTCACGCGTGTCAAATACACCGCACCGATCAGCCTTCCCGACACCACGAGGAAGGGCTTCGGCGAGACGACAAAATACGTCGCTACAAAAATGGGCGACAACAGGTACCGCCCGAGCGTGACTAACATTATCGGCGGCCACGTCATCACCGCGTACGCGACGAACGGCTCCGTTTCCACGGACAATTATACCTCTTCGTATTTCGTCTCGTCCGCGATGCAGAACTACAAAGTGACCGTCATGTCGGTCACTCTTCCCAAGGAAGTCATTTGCGGCTCCGAGGGCTTCTACAACCACTACTACCCGAGCACGAACGACCCGAACATGCGCGGAACAGGCGTCATGGAGGTTTTCGACGAAAACGGCGTGCGCCGCGGATACTCCAACGTAGAGTTCTCCGTGAGCGGTCACGGCTCCTCCGGCTGGCACATGAAGTCGCTCAAAATCTACTATAAAAAGGCGAACAACCCGGGCGGCGGAATGGACGACAAGCTCTACTACGACCTTTTCAAGGGCTACTCCACAAACGTCAAGGGTCAGACGATCACCGAGTTCGCGCGCCTGCTCATCAGAAACTCCGGCAACGACTGCGCTCAGACGTACATCCGCGACGTCGTCATGCAGCGTGTCAGCCGCAAGCTTAACCTCGAAACGCAGGCCTACGCGCCGGCTCTCGTATTTTTCAACGGCGAATTCTGGGGCCTCTACAACGTCCGCGAACGCTACAGCGGCGACTACGTTGAAGAGCATTACGGCGTCGACAAGGACAACGTCGCGCTGATCGAAAGCGACTACTCGCAGGTTCACACGAACCAGAACGCGCCTTACGTAGTCACGTCCGGTCTCGACGACGACGCCGACCCGTTCAACCAGCTCGTCAGTTACATCAAGAACCACAGCATGACGAACGCGACGTCGTACAAGTACGTCACCGACAGGATGGACATCGACTCGTTCATCGACATGTACATCGCGAGAATCTACTTCAGCGCCCGCGACTGGCCCGAGAACAACATCAAGGTCTGGCGCAACCGCGCAGGCGACGCAGACCGCACGAAGGGCTACACAAAGTGGCGCTTCTCGCTTCTCGACATGGACTTCGGTCTCGACTTCCCGGGCATCGACACGGGCCCCGCGAGCAACTACTACGGCTGGATCAACACGACGCACTGCGTTGTCGGCAACATCATGAACGCCCTGATCCAGAACGAGTCGTTCAAAAAGCTCTTCCTCGCGAGGTTCTACGAGGTCGTGAACGAGATCTACGTGCCTTCCGAAATGGAGGCCGAGCTCGACAAGATCGTCGCGGAGCGCAAGAACGTGTTCCAGCTTCAGGTTGACAGATGGGGCAGCGGCGACGGCGCCAACTGGTCCGCGTACAACAGCGGCGTGTCTCTGATCCGCAACTTCCTGCGCAACCGAAACCCCTACGCGATCTCGTACCTCTGCAGCTACTTCGGCGTCAACGAGTCGTACCTCATGAGCCTTACGGGCAATTACGTTTCCGTCTCGTTCCTCGAGTCGCGCGCAACCGTCAAGATCAACGGCAACGCCGTCGCGAACGGCTGGACTCAGAAGTTCGAAAATCAGGCCACCTACCACGTCGAGGCGACCGCGAAGTCCGGCTACACAATCAAGTCGATAACGTTCACCGACGCCGACGGAAAAGCGACCACCAAGAATGGCGCGAGCGCGTCGTTCACGGTGAGCAAGTCGGGAACGTTCTCGATCGAGGCCTCCAAGAACAGCGCGGGCAACACCGGCATCACGGTTCACCCCGGCATCACCGCGGCAGGCTACACGATCTACTACCTCGACGAGAGCGGCAAGCTCTACGGATGGGGCTACAACTGCAACAACATTCTCGACGCCGGCGCGGCAGTCACAAACGTGACGAAGCCGAGGTTCATTATGGACAACGTCGCGAGAATTTCCGTCTGCAAGAGCAACGACAACGAAAACAGCAACTTCGCGGCGATTACCGCGGCGGTGCTCACCCTTGACGGCGAGATCTATTCGATCGGCTCCAACGGCCCCGCTCTCGGCAGGACCGCGGGCACGCCGGGCTGGGGCATCGTCGACTTCTCCGGCGACGCCGTCGACATCAGCGTCGGCTTCGACCATCTGCTCGTTCTCGACAAGAGCGGCGTTCTCTGGGGCATCGGCAACAACAGCTACGGCCAGCTCGGAACAGCCAACTACGGCAGCAGCACGTCCTCGTTCCAGAAGATCGCTACGAACGTCACCGACATTTCCGCGGGCCGCCGCAACACCGCCTACCTCAACGCAAACGGCGACTGCTTCATTCTCGGCGACGGCAGGTGGAACAAGTTCAACAACGGAACCGACAACTTCACAACGCCCTATAAGCTTCTCAGCGGCGTCTCGTACATCGAGAGCGGCGAGCATGAAATGATCCTCGTCACCGAGGACGGCAAGCTCTACTACGCCGGCTGGCGCGATCTCGCAAGCTTCACCCAGGGCAGCGGCAGCCACGGCGCGGCGCTCCTCGAGAGCAAAAACGTCGCCTCCGCCTCGATCCTGTTCAGCAACATACTCATCCTGATGAAGGACGGCACCGTTCGCGTCTACGGTCTCAACCAGGGCAACGGTATCGGCGGCGCGACCGTCAACGGCGTCACCGCCGACCTCGACCTGGGCGGCACCGTTAAAGGCGTCGCGGCCGGCTACGGCTTCTCCGCGTTCCTCATGAACGACGGCAAGGTCAAGATCCTCGGCGAAAACAACTTCGGCCAGCACGGCAACGGCTCCACTTCCGAGGTGACCGGCTTCTCGACGGTAACCGTTTCATAGGTTTAATTACTAAAGGCGGCGCGCCCCCTTCCGGCTTTTTTAGGGGGCGCGCCTTTCATCAGCCAAGGCCGCTAAAACACCGCCAAGGCCGCCAAGACCATCAAGGTCACCAAGGCTGTCAGATTTACCAAGGCTGTCAAGGCCGCCAAGGCTGTCAGAATCACCAAGACTATCAACGCAACCAAGGACGTCCCAATTATGGCAGAACACGCACACGGATTTTCCAACCGAATAACGCGCCGCGGGAAGAGCCTTCTTCGCGCGGCCACGGCAGCCGCCATGGCCGTCTTTTTGCTTTTCGCTGCGCTGCCTCTCGCGGGCTGCGACGGCGGTCCGGGAGGTCCGGGTGGTCCGGGCAACGGCCCCGCGCATCAGTCGGCCGCGCCGGCTGAGCAGCCGACTGCCGTTCCCGACAACGAACAGATGCAGGCGATGCTGGCCCCTTACGAGGGACTCATCATCTCCAAGGTCTACGGGAACTCCGCCAAAAAGGACGCCGCCACGGAATCGTCTTTTATCGAGCTCTACAACTCGTCCGGCAAGGACATAAGTCTCGACGGCCTCGCGCTCTACTACAAAACGCTCGGCAACACCGCGTATTCGCAGTTCAGGTTCGACGGCGGCGCTTCCGTAAAGGCGGGCGGCTTCTACCTTGTCAAATGCGCCGGCAGCGACAAGTACGACAGGTCGTACGAGGTCATCAGTCTCGACGCGTTTGACGCGTTCTGGAACGTCAAGCTCGACAACAAGGAAATTTCCCTGCTCCTCACGCTTGCGGGCATGGAGCCCGATCCGGCGGTTAATCCGGCGGAAATAAAGACAAAACTGTCGTATTTTTGCGCCACCGAGAGCTACTATTTTGACACCGGCGTGGTCGACGACATCTCAAAGTCGAAGTACGCGGTGCGGACGGCGCTCATTCAGGACAGCGGCTGGCAGGTCGTCAACCTCACGAAGGCCAACTCCGCGAAGCTCAGGCAGATCGTTCCGCAGTCGTCGCAGGGGCCGGCGGGCAGCGTGAAGCAGTGCGTCATAAACGAAGTCGATTTCAGCGTTCCCGCGGGCTTCTATTCGGACACTGTCAGCGTGACGCTCACCGCGCGCGAAGGGTATGAGATTTACTACACGCTCGACGGCACCGATCCTTCTGTTTCCGACACGAGGAAGCTTTATAAGGCCCCGGTTGAGCTGAAGGATTCCACCGCGCTCCGCAGGCGCGAAACGGTCAAGCAGGTCGCCCTTGCTATGGGCAGCAGCTATTCGCCCAAGGTCAGCAAAATGATCGGCGGGTACTCTCTGAGGGCCTGCTCGAAAGCTCCCGACGGCACGTATTCGGACGTTTTCACGTCGTCGTACTTTGTCTCGTCCGCGATGAAGGAGTACGGCGTGAACGTGATGGCGTTTTCGCTGCCGGTCGACGTGATGATCGGGGACCCCGGTTTTTACAACCACTACTACCCTTCCGAAAACATACCGAACCCGCGCGGGCAGGCGTGCCTCGAGTTTTTCGACAAGGAAGGCGTCCGCCACGGATACTCCAACGTCGAGCTCTCCGTCAGCGGCCACGGCTCCTCCGGCGCGCCTATGAAGTCGCTCAAGCTTTTCTTCCGCAAGGAACTCAACCAGACGGGCGGCTACGAAAACAAGCTCTACTTCGACGCGTTCGACGGCTACTCGGTCAACTCCAAGGGCCAGCGCATTACCGAGTTTTCGCGCCTCCTCATCAGGAACTCCGGCAACGATTGCGGAATGACCTACATCAGAGACGCGTACATGCAGCGGGCGTGCCGCAACCTCAAGATCGACACGATGGCCTACGCGCCGGTGCTCGTTTTCTTCAACGGCGAGTTCTGGGGCGTCTACAACCTGCGCGAGCGCTACACCGGCCAGTACGTGGAGTCGCACTACGGTATCGACGCCGACAACGTCGCGGTCATCGAGAGCGACTACTCCCAGGTGCACACCAACCAGAACGCCGACTACGTCGTGATGTCCGGCACCGAGAGCGACGCCCAGCCGTTCAACGACCTCGTGCTCTACATGCGCACGCACGACCTCAAGGTCGAAAAGTATTTCAACTACGTCGCGGCCCGCATCGACCTCGACTCGTTCATCGACATGTACGTCGCGCGGCAGTTTTTCAACTCGCTCGACTGGCCCGAAAACAACATCAAGGTCTGGCGCAACCGCGCGGGTGACGCCGACCCGTCACATTTCGACACGAAGTGGCACTTCACGCTTCTCGACCTCGACTTCGGCTGCGCGTTCTACGAATTCACCGACTACGAGGCGACCATTATGCACACGCTCCACTCGACGAACTGTGTCATCGGCTCGATGATGCACGCCCTGATCGAAAACGACGCCTTCCGCGCGCGCTTCCAGGAGCGCTTCTACCGCGTCTGCAACGATATTCTGACGCCGCAAAATCTGACTTCTGACCTCGACGTCATCGTCGCCGGCCGCGAAAACGTTCTCGAGCTGCAGACGCAGCGCTGGGGCGCGTCGGTTTCGAACTACAGGTCAGGCGTCGAAGCGATGCGCAGATTTGCCGAAAACAGGACGAAAATCGCGATCCGTCTAATGTGCGACGCGTTCGGACTCGACTACTCGAAGTTCGTTATGAGCGTCGGCAGCTGCATAACGGTCCAGTACAACGCCAACCGCTGCCACGTCACGATCAACGGCGAAAAAACCACCGCGTACAAGGTCGTCGAGCTCAAGCAGGGCGAGCCCATCAAGGTCGAAACTTCGCCAAGAGGCAGCTACGAGGTCGTCTCGATCGCCTATACCGACCCGGATGGGAACGTTATCGGGGAGGTCGCCGGTTCGTCGGCGGAGTTCTCTTACGTCAAGCCCGGAATAATCGTCGTGACGGCCGAGAGGAAAAAATAAATAAACCGCGCTCTTGTCGGGCAAAAACGCCGCACTGTTGACGGCCAAAAACGCGCCGCGCTTACCGGACAAAAACGCTGCGCTGTTGACGGCCAAAAACGCTGCACTGTTGACGGCCAAAAACGCCCCGCGCTTACCGTACAAAAACACCCCGCCTTAAAAAACGGAGGACCAAATAATGACTAAAAGAATGACTGTTAAAACTTTCACCGCATCTGTTTCCGCACTTGTCGCCGCCGTTGTCGCGGCCCTCGCTCTTCTTACTTCCGCAGGCTGCGCAAAACCCGGCAACACGCCGCCCCTTCCTACCGAGCCGCCGGACCTCACGCCCGCGGAGATCACCCTGGAGACGCTCGAGCTTCCCGAGACGTACGGTTTTCTCGACTACCTGACCGGTTCGCTCCGCACAAAGGTCGCGAAGCAGTACAAGGCTCAGCTCGACGCCGTGGCGGTAAAGCTCGGAAAAAGGTTCGGCTTCAACGGCCTCGCATCGTTCGAGTTTGATTACAACGACCCGCGCCTTAAGCCGTACATCATCGGCGGCGAGGTTTTCGTTCCCGTTGACGGAATTGCCGGCGCGTTCTACCTTGAGCGCGACGCTGCTCTTAGCACGGACACCGCGTACGTCTACCGCTACGCGACGAGGGACGCTTCCATCACCTTTTACACCGACCGCGACGAGGTAAGCTTCGGCGGCGCGAACTACACATTCAGACGGCTTTTGGACGTCGAGGGCTTCAAATACGTCGACCTCAGGAACGTCGCAAAGCTTTTCGACTACGGTTACGATTACGACATCGAAGGAGGTTTTGTATACATGCAGCCGAACGGGAAAGACGCGTCCGTCACAAAGGAAGCGGCGCGCGAAAATTTTGACAAATACGACGAACTCATTTACGGGAAAACCGGGGAGTACGGATGCGACACCATAGGGAGCGGGCTCTACCCGAAAACGGACCCCTCCGAAAGGCTTGTAGGCATCGCTTACACCACCTGGTTCCGGGCCGACCGGCGATGGGGCGAAGGCCACACGTGGGATCTGCCGCTGCTCGGGCCCTACACCTCCGATAACCGCGACGTGATCTACCAACACGGAATCTGGCTCCGCGACGCCGGTGTCGACTTCGTTTTCGTCGACTGGTCCAACAACGTCAACTACGACCCCGCCACGATGCGCGCCAGCCGCGCCGACTTCCGCATGATCGAGGAGGCGACCGAGGTGCTTTTCGACGTCTGGGCCGACATTCCCGGCGCGCCGAAGATCTGCATTTTCACAGGCCCGGGGCACGTTCAGAAGCCGGATTTCAACACGTTCACGAACGGCAGAATGGCCGCCAAAAACCAGCAGATCTACGACACGTTCATCGCCAACGAGCGTTTCCGCAACATGTACTTCTACTACGACGGCAAGCCGCTGCTCATGTGCTACGCCGCAACACCCTCGTTCTTCCAGAACAACGTCTCGCCCTACGAGGACGACCGCTTCACGATGCGCTGGGTAACCGGCTACGTCGGCCAGCAGGGCTCCCTCTACGACAAGGAAACGTACGTCTCGAAAATGTTCTGGAGCTGGGAGGAGCGCGGCACCCAGACCTTCACCGTCTTTGGCGGCAAGCCCGAGGCCATGACCGTTACCGCCTCCAGCCGCCAGCAGAGCAAGCCCGGCCAGAGCGGCTACATTCCCGCCTACCCGCGCAACAACGGCGAGACCTTCAAGAAGCAGTGGGAACGCGCCCGCCTGATCGGCGTCAAGCTCGCTCTCGTCGTCAGCTTCAACGAATGGTCTACCGGCGAGCAGCCCTCTCTCGAAGTCAGCAAGGACATCGAACCGTCCCAGACGCTGGGCACGTTCTACCTCGACCTCCTGCGCGAACAGATCCGCCTGTTTAAGAGCCGGTAAGGGTAAATAAATTCCCTTCCGCCGGCAACCCCCTCTTATTTTTAAATATATAAAGAGAGCGCGGCGGAAACATGCCGGCGCACCGTGGAAACAAACAATTTCATAAAACCCTTTTTTATCGCCTCTTACTTGTGTAAAATGCAATCCGGAGGCGATAATAATATAAACGCGGGGCGGGCTCTCCGCTCACAGGCAGGAGAATTCATTGATGCTTTCCGCGCCGTTCCCCTTAATGAGTGTAACGTTTTGTAGCAAAAATACCGTTCTTGATCTGGTATAATAATGTCAAAAGAGATGTATTAGGCGGGTTTTCCGCCAATCACTTTTCAATCGAGAGGAAAAAAGCATGTCAGAAATCGGCGAGAAATTGGTTGCCCTGAGAACCGGAAAATGTATGACACAGGAGGATCTGGCGGACAGTATTTTAGTTTCGAGGTCCCTTGTGTCTTTGTGGGAACTTGGAAAGAGAGTTCCCGACTATACAAACGTGGTTCATCTGGCAAAGTTTTTTGGCGTAAGCGAGTCCGACATTATCGGCAGTGAAGATTATTTATACCGGTCCTCCGGCGAACTGGCTGAGTTTTTGAAAGAGACCGAAGAATTCGGTCAGGACAAAGCTTCCTCCGGTCACGAAGAGGATTCCCGGGAGGCAATCAAGAAACTGCTGATCGGGCTTAATCCGAAGGACAGGGCAATCTTCACGGGCAGGTATTATTACGCCAAGACGTATAAGGCGATTGCGGCTGAAACCGGCATGAAAGAGCCGGCGGTACGGGTAAGACTTTTAAGGCTGAGAAAAAAACTTAAAAGACTCATTGACGGAGGAACAGAGAAATGAACGGCGAAGAATTCTTAGAGACCATGTCCAGGGTCTGCGGCGACCCGGAATTTGAGAATACGATGAAAAAACACGACAGGAAAAAGACTGTTATCAAAACAGCGGTCATTGCCTGTTCCGTTCTGCTGGTTTTGGCGGTTTCCGTCGCACTTTTTGCGAGCGGGCTGTTCTCCGGGCAAAAAGGAGGCGGGCTGTCCGGCAACGAGAATCCGCTGCTTATCAATACCGATAACGGCGAAAGCACCCCTTCGCCCGCCCCCACTCCGGCATCGGATTCAGGGTCCCCGGAAGAGACCGGGGCAGGGCCCACGGAAGTTCCCGAAACCACGCCTGTTCCCGGCGGAGAAAACACGTCCGGCCCCGAAACGACGCCGGTTCACGAAGAAACTCCCGGCCAGCATCTGACGCCGGAGCCCACTGCTTTTAATACTCAGCCTGCCGCCGAAACGCCGACCCCCACGCCGGAACCTTCTTCTGCAGGCGAACCTACCGCGACACGGACTCCTTCACCGACGCCCGTGTCTACCCACTCGCCTACCCCGTACTCTTCGCCTTCACCGACGCCTTCCGGCCAGACAGGCGAAGTGACCGTCACTCATTATCTTTCAGCCCTTTACACGGACAGTTTCACCCTTAAAAAGGGCGATCACGTCCTTCTCGGGAAATACGAGCAGGACAACGTCACTTCCAACGGCAGCGAGGAAATAGAGTGGATCGTGCTTGTCATTGAGGACGGCAGAGCCCTGCTCGTGAGCTTGTACGCGCTCGACACGCTGCCCTACAACACCGAGTATGTCCCGGTCACCTGGGAAAGCTGCTCTTTGAGAGAATGGCTGAACGGCTCATTCTACAGCGGGGCGTTCACTTCTTCGGAAAAAGACGTGATCCTGCACTCGACGGTTCCCGCCGGCGCGAATCCCCGTTCGGAAGCCAGCCCCGGAAACGCCACGGTCGACAACGTTTTTCTTCTCAGTTACAACGAAGCGGAAACTCTGTTCGGTTCAAACAAGGAGAGAATGTGCACGCCGACGGAACTGGCGCTTGCCCACGGCGGTATTGACAACAGGGGTTACAGCGACGACTACTCGCCTACATGCTGGTGGTGGCTCCGTTCGCCGGGTACGAGTACCAAAGCCGCGGCCTGCGTTTACGCGGACGGCTCCCTCTATCATTTCGGTTACGGTTCGCCGGGAAGTGAAATATCCGTCCGTCCCGCCGTCTGGGTCAGCACGAAAAGACCTGCGGCAACTCCGACTCCGGTTCCCGAAACGCCGGTTCCCGGCCCCACCCCCGAGCCCACGCCTGTTCCCGCACCGTCCATCGACACCAAAGCCGGCGATATCGTCTCCTTCGGCAGATATGAACAGGACAACAACTCCGGCAACGGCGCGGAAGAGATCGAATGGCTGGTTCTTGAAGTCAGGGACGGAAAGGCGCTGCTCATAAGCAGATACGCCCTCGACACACAGCCCTACAACACCGAATACAGACGCGTCACATGGGAAAAATGCACACTGCGCAGCTGGCTCAACGGTGAATTCTTCCTTGCCGCGTTTAATCAAAGCGAGCAGCAGCTTGTCAGCAGGACAATTGTCACCGCGGAAGCCAATCCCAACCGTGACACATACACAGGGTTTGACACCAAAGACAAAGTATTCCTGCTCAGCATAAACGAAGTGAATACGTATTTCGGCTCGAAATCGAAGCAGGTGTGTACGCCTACCGCATACGCAATCGCAAAGGGAGCGTACTACGCTATGGGCTACGGAGAGAACAAGTCTGCCTCCGCCCAGTGGTGGCTGCGGACTCCCGGAATGGATTCCCGAAGCGCCGCAATTGTCAACATCAGAGGCGAACTGGACACCGTCGGAACCGACGTCAATTGGACAACAATCACTGTAAGGCCGGTGGTGTGGGTTTACCTCGACCCTTCCAACCCCGAAATCACTGCCGAACCGGTCCCGGCCGACGAGCCTTCGCCCGTCAACCCCGGCGACCGCATAACCTTCGGCAAATACGAGCAGGATAACGACGAGTCGAACGGAAAAGAGGACATCGAATGGGTGGTTCTCGACGTTCACGACGGGAAGGCCATGGTCATGAGTCTGTACGCCCTTGACGCGAAGCCGTACAATGAACTGTCCGAAAACGTCACGTGGGAGACCTGTTCCCTGCGGACTTGGCTGAATAGTGAATTCATCGACAGTGCGTTCAGCGAAGAGGAGCAGGAAAGAATCAATGTGACCGCTGTCCGCGCCGACAGAAACCCGGATAACAGCACTTCCCCCGGAAATCCGACAAACGACAGGGTCTACCTGCTCAGTATAGAGGAAGCCCTCAGATATTTCCGTAACGAATCGGAGATTGCCTGTGTTTCGACAGCCTACGCCATTTCAAAAGGAGCCGGTTACCGGGCAAACTACTGGCTGAGGACTCCGGGCAAGAACCTCCAACACGCTTCAGCCATCGAAACCAGCGGTTCGGTGTACTACAATGGACAATACGTTGAGTGGGAGCACTACTGCGTCCGTCCGGTCATGTGGATCGACATCGATTAGTGAACGGTCATTACATCTCATTACATCTCACCGGCAACCCCCTTGAATACCGGGGCAGGTGTTGATAAAATGGAAGCACTAACGGATATTACGGCGGTTTTCACCGCTTGAGCCCGGCTTTATATTTCGGAGGTTCTGCTGAGATGAATAGGAAATGATTGACTGCCCTTATAGTTTTGAAAAGAAGCCGTTCGTCCTGTCGGGGCGAACGGCTTCTCTGCATTTTCAAGGCCGCCGGAATTCACGGCGTCGTTATTCGGTTACTGCCGCAGGAAAGGCGGCGGATTCACGGCGAAAGACCGCTTCCGGCGTGAATTGATCAGCCACTGTTTTATTTCGCGGAAAAGATCTTCTCGGAGAAGACGTACGTCTCACGGCCGATCGGAGCGGCGTCGCCGTTCTTGTAGAAGGAGTAGACGTCGAGCGAGCCGTCCTCGTTGCGCTGGTAGTTGTCGGCCCACTTGAACTGGACGTTGAGAGGCGTTTCCGCGTCGGCGATACCGAGCGTTTCGCGGGAGACGGAGAGCATAAGCTTTTTGCCGTCGACCTTGATTGCGGCGGTGCCGGCCTTGGTCCAGGTGCCGTCGGCGTTGTACTTCGAGATGACCGCCTCGCTGCCGTTGGGCTTTTCGAGGTTGACCGCGAAGTCGAAGCCGTTCTCCCAGCGCGCGGTGTCCTCGCGGCCGCTTCTGATGAAGAGCGTCATCCAGTTGTCGTCGGTTGCGGGCGTGATGTTCTCTGCCGTCTCAGCGTAGAAATAGAGGTTCTGAGCGTCTTTTGCGGCCTTGAGGGATACGAAGTCGTTGCGGCCCGTCTCGTCCTTGTAAACGAGCTTTCCGTAGCCCTTGGAGCTTCTGTCGGCTGTGTCGCCAAGGTAGTCCGTGTACTTCGCGGTGATTGCCGCGTTGTTCCACTGGTCGAAGCTGCCGTTCACGTCGATCGTGTTGTCGCCGCCGACGTTGACTCTCGCGACCGTGCCCTTGTAGCGGCGGATGCAGTCGATGAGCTGCATGTAGTAGTTGTCGCCGTAGAGACCGTTGACAGGCTCCGCGTCGCGGCTCGTGTTGGGAGCGCAGCAGTCGCAGAACATGATCGGATGGTCTTTGCTGTCGGTGCTGAGCTTCTGAGCGATCCACTCGTTCCAGCCCGTGAAGAAGACCATTTCCGGATCGACTCCGATGGCCCAATCCCACTGTTCGCCGACGTTGTAGCCATATGCCATCGCGTTTTCGGACGTGTCGTTCGCGCCGTCGTGCCAGCTTCTCGTGCGGTCGTTTCCGCCGTAGAATTCAGTGAAGCTCATCATAACGGTGTCGCTGTGCTGCGCGATCGATACGTTTACGACCTCCTTGCGGCCGTCAAGTCCGTAGACCGCGTCATCGCTCAGGAGCCTGCCGAATTCCATCCACGGGAAGCCGTCGTCGGTTCTGCCACCGTTCGGCCACACGCTCGCCTTGATGCGGAAGAAGTCCTTTGCCTCGGCTGAGAGCACCGGGTCGTTCGGGTCGCCGATAATGAGCGGCTTGCCGTCGTAGTAGAACCACATGTCGTCGAGGTGCGGGAACTTGCTCTTCATCGACTTGCTGTTGTAGATGTCCTTGTAGATGCTGTTCATCGTCTTGCCGGACTCTGTGTTCGTGTAGAACGCGAGCTTCGGCACCTTGATGCCCTGCTCGTAGTACTCCTCCCAGACCGCCAGAAGCTTCTTGAGAGGCGTCACGTACGTGTACTGGTTCGTAGTGTCGAACACCATGAAGTCGATTCCCGCGTCGACAAGCATCTGCAGGTGCTTGCGCTGCACCCACTGGTCGGTCGCCAGGTAGTAGCCGAACATCGGCTCGCTCCAGTAGTGGAAATCGCCGTCGTTTCCGCCGCCGGCCTTTTTCCAGTTTTTGCTGGATTTTGTGGCGTTAGGCGTATTCTTCACGATCTCGTAAATGTTGTACGGGCCGTTCGTTCCGTGCTGTCCGTGCCAGAGGAAGTAGAAAATGCCAACTTTCCTGTCGCGCGGCCCGGAGACCTGTCCGTCAAGCGAAAGCTCTCTTCCGAGCGCATCCACGCCGCCGAACGATCCGTTCAAATCGGAAAACGTTCCGGAATACTTCGCGGTTGCGGGCACTTCGGTCGGCTTTGCCGGGTTGTTCGGGCCGACGCAGCCCGCGAAAACGGAGCAGATCATCAGCGCGGCTGTCAATATCGCGATCAATTTAATTTTCATTTAGTAAAACTCCTTATTTGCCGTGGTGGTTAACGGCCGGAAACGGTCTTGGCGTGACCGGAAACGACGGTCTTGCCGTGGCCGGAAACGGTCTTGCCGTTATTAAAGCGCTGTTACATGCAACGCGGTTACAAGAACCGGCGTTACAAAAGCCGCCGTGGTAAGAACCGCCTTTATCAGTAACGCTTCTTTCCGAAAGCCGCGACTGCGGCACCGAGCAGGCAGACGAGAACGCCGCCGCATACAACAGAGCTTCCGCAGCCCTTCTTCGGTTTGTCATTGTCCTTCGGCGCCTCGGTAACGGTCGGAGCGGTCGTCGCTTCGGGCTCGTCGGTCTCTTCCGGAGTGGCCGTGGGCGTGGGGGAAGGCGTGTTCGTCGGTTTCGGCGTAGGCGTCGCGATCACCGGGAACGCGTCGTAGCCCTTTTCGGCAAACAGCTTTCCGAACGCGTCGGCCTGATCCTTCGTCTTGAAGAACGCGACGTAGTAGAGCTCTATGTCTGTCTCCACCTCGGTCGATCCGAAGCCGTCAAATCTGACCTGTCCGAGCAGACCCGTCCACTTCTTCATTCTGGTGAAGTTGATCGTCAGCGGCTGGAATTCATCGGTCGACTTGTAGTTGAACGCGATTGCCATGCCTTCGTTGAAGTTGCCTTCGTTTTCGTTGGTGTAATAGAGCTGGCCGTTCTTTCCCGCTGTGGGATCGATCTTGACGCCGAACTGAATTACCTTGTACTCGTCGCAGTCCACGCCGTCCTCAAAATAATCTATGATCGCACCGCCGATGTTGAGCGCGATATACGGGTCGTCGCCTGCGTCCACTGCGATGATCTGGCACTTTTTGTCCTCGTCGAACTCATCCGCGGCCATTCCGTGTCCGTTGTTGAAAAGGTCGGGATATTTCTCCTCCTCGTCGAACGTCAGCCACACTCCGGGCGCGTTTTCGGACTCGCCTGTTTCGGGGGTCGCTTCGGGAGCCGGGGTGGCGGTCGCGTCGGGATCTTCGGGTCCCTTATAAATTGCGCCGACTTCCTGTCCCTGACGAACGATCATATACACGCTGTCGTCCGCGAGCTTCACGAAGGTGTTCAGCGTGTGAGCGCCCTTAAGACCCTCCGTAGGAATTCCGATAACGTATCTCGAAGCATAGTCGCAGGGAACGCTCGCCGCGGCAGCCATGACAGCTTCATCAGCTTCACGCTTGAACTCGTCTTTATAAACGATCTCGCCGTCGTCGATTCTGTATCCGAAGCCCTTGATCTCCTGGTCAAACGCGACCCAGCCGGTAAAGAAGATCGACCGGTAAGCGCTTTCGGTGTCCTCGATAACGCTGTCGTGTTCGACTATCCAAGCGGATGCGCCGCCGAGCGGGCTCAAAAGATTCGTCTCTTCATTCGCGCAGATGTTGTCGAAAATGACATATGCTTTTCCTTCATATCCGTCAACGTCCGCGATTTCTTCGGCAGACGCCGCGAAAGGCATTAATGACGCGACCATAAGCAGCGTGATTACTAAAGCCAATACTCTCTTCATATTAACTCCTCTTTTCAAAAATATACTTCCCGCTCGGGGCTTAAGCGCTCCTCCGCGGATCAAATCAAAAATCGTATTCAGTTTACAATATCCTTCCGCCTTTGTCAAGTTTTTTCGTCTCAGCGCGTCTCGCAGCGCCTCTCCTAGCGCGTCTCCTTCCCGGTCACTGCTCCCCAAAAACAAATTGATTTTAGTACCAAAGTTTGCTACACTTGTTAAGTCGAAAACGGCCCGCCTTAAGCGCACCGGGGCTGAAACGCCCTGCCGCAGCAGTCAGGCCGCGAATTAATCATTCCGGAGCACGAAAATGAGCAAGACTTATATTCCCGAAAACTACAAACCGTCTCTCGACGCCTACGACACCCAGCGGGCGATCGCCTTTATAAAAAGGACATTCCAGGACAATTTTGCCGCGGCGCTCAATTTAAAACGCGTCTCCGCGCCGCTTTTCGTCACCGAAGCGTCAGGTCTCAACGACAACCTGAACGGCTACGAGCGGCCTGTCTCTTTCGACATTCCCGCCATCGGCACCGAGGCCCAGGTCGTCCACTCCCTCGCGAAGTGGAAGCGCCTCGCCCTCAAGCGCTACAATTTCAGCGTCGGCAACGGTCTCTACACCGACATGAACGCGATCCGCCGCGACGAGGAGCCGGACAACATCCACTCGATCTACGTCGACCAGTGGGACTGGGAAAAGATCATCACCCGCGAAAACCGCAACCTTGACTTTCTGAAGCTCATTGTGCGCGCGTGCGTCGGCGCGGTCTGCGACACTGCCGACACGCTGAAGGTTCACTACCCCCAGCTCCGCACTTCATTTTCGCGCGACGTGGCCTTCATTACATCGCAGGAGCTTGAGGACCTCTACCCCGCCCTCACGCCGCATCAGCGCGAGGACATTTTCACAAAAGAGCACCCGACCGCCTGCATCATGCAGATCGGCGGCAAGCTGAAATCAGGAAAGCCCCACGACGGCCGCGCGCCGGACTACGACGACTGGGACCTCAACTGCGACATTTTCCTGTGGAGCGACACGCTGGACCGTTCCGTGGAGATATCCTCGATGGGAATCCGCGTCGACCCCGAATCCCTCGACAGGCAGCTGACACTCGCGGGCTGCGACAACAGGCGCGAGCTTCCCTTCCACAAAATGCTCCTTAACGGCGAGCTCCCGCTCACGATCGGAGGCGGAATCGGCCAGTCGCGCCTCTGCATGCTGATGCTGGGCTGCGCGCACATCGGCGAGGTCCAGTCGAGCATATGGGACGACGAGACGGTGGCGGTCTGCGCCGCAAAAGGCGTTCCACTGCTTTAAAAGGAATCTCCACGCAGGAATATATCGAACGCGCCGCGGAGCAATTATCGGTTCCGCGGCGCGATTTTTATGTTATTTATAGTGTCATTTGATTAGTAAATTCGATAACTGTCCGAACTCCGCCGGGCTCAGCCGCTCGCCGCGCACCATCACGTCTTTCCCCATTTTCGCCAGAACCTCCGCCACCTTTTCGCGCGTCACGTTCATATACGGCGCGTTGGCGAGGGCGTTGGTGAGGGTCTTTCTGCGCTGCGAAAACGCGGCCCTGACAGTCAAAAAGAAGTGGTCGCGGCTTATCAGTTCAAACGGCGGCTCTTTGCGCATTTTCAGCCTCACGACCGCGGAATCAACGCCGGGTCTCGGGTAAAAGCAGTGCGGCGGCACCGTGAACATTATCTCCGGCTCGGAAAAGTAGTTCACCGTCACCGTCATCGCGCCGTAGTCCTTGCCCCCGGGATCTGCCGTCATACGCTCCGCGACCTCCTTCTGGACCATTATCACGAGCGAGTCGATGTCCGCGGAGTTCTCCTCCAGGAACTTCATAACGATCGGGGTCGTAATATAATAGGGCAGGTTCGCGACCACCTTAACGCTCCCGCCAAGGCCGCGCGGCAAAAAAAAGCCTTCAATTATGTCCTTCCGGACGTCCGTTTTCAAAATGTCCCGGTTTATTACAGCCAGGTTCCCGCAGCGCTCCTCGAGCTTTTTCAGCGCCGGAATAAGGGCGGTGTCAATCTCCACAGCCGCGACGAATCCTGCCTGTTCCGCGAGTTTTCCGGTCATCGCGCCGAGCCCCGGGCCGACCTCTATGACCGCGTCATTTTCGCCAAGCTCTGCCGCACAAAGAATATCCTGAACAACGCGCGTGTCGTTCAGGAAATTCTGGCCGAGACTCTTCTTGGGCCGGATGAACTCACCGCCGGCCGCCTGAGAGTCTCTTTTTGATTCATTTTTTCCGGTAAATCCGTCAGGTCTCTGTGGGCACATATCCGTACTTTTCGGGCGGAATCCACTTCGAATTGCCGCGCAGTTCAAAAACGTCGACCGTCTGGTCTTCGAGGATGTAGATGATGACGTCTCTGACGCCCCAGATGTCGATAAGCGTCAGGTCGTCCATGTATACGTCGATACGCTTGTTTTGAATGTAGCTTCCGCCCGTGTCGGCCGCTATCGCGTAGCCGTAGTCGTTGATACCGTAAAGGCCCTGAACGTAGACCTTCGAGCCGAGCGGGATCACCTTAGGGTCGACCGCGATGACGCCCCACCTTGCCGTGAGACCGCCAAGCTGCGCCCCGTAGTAGATCGCGTCGCCCCAGCCCGAATTGCTGTAGGCGGTCGCGTCGCCGACTATCTGGCGCCTGAACATCACTTTTCTGCCCTCGCTGTCCGTGAACGTGTCGATCGTTCCGCACGCCACAACGCGGCTCACGGGGTCCTTCGTGTTCTTCACGGCCACGAGTCTTCTGGACTCCTCTTTTCCGTCAACGAACGTGATCTCCCAAACCTTGGTGATGATGCCCTTTTCGCCCTCGGAAACGACCCTGGTGTCGCCTTTGGCCATCGTCTCGTCGTCAATATATACCGTGTCGAAATCCACTTCCTCGGGAATGTCCTTCCAGTCGATCGTTACGACAGGGGTGGGTTCGGGGGTCGGGGTGGGCTCGGGAGTCGGCGTGGGCGGCTCGGTGGGCTCAGGCGTCGCAGTGGGGGCCTGAGTCGGGACTTCTGTGGGCACGTCTGTGGGCGCCGGAGTCGGTTTTTCGGTAGGTTTCTCGGTAACGTACGGTGTCGCGGTGGGCGTCACTGTGGGCATAGATGTGACAGGCTCGTCCTCGCTGCCTTCGCCGGCCGATGAGTAGTGGGCGGGCGTAACGGGCGGTTCGTAATCGTCGCCGTCATCATTGTCGCCGTTGTTGTTACCGGGAACGTCTTTTTGGCCGTTTTGACCGTCGCCGGCAAAGTCTTCAGGGTTTTCCCCGCCCTCGCCGTCATTTCCGGTCCAGTCTTTTATGTCGGTCTTCGTGTCGACGCCCGTCTGCGCGGCGTTTTCGCCTTCTCCCGCGGATTTCCGGGAAATAACGATCACGCCAACCTCGTCCGCGCTGTCGGAGAGGGAGCAGTTCAGGTATTCGCTCTCTGTGAGCTTGATGCCCGCGAGTTCGAGCGCGTCGGCAACGGTCTCACAGTCGCCGTCGACGGTAACCGTAAGCGAGTTCCTGACGATTTGAATCTTCCCGCCCTCGGGAATGACATTCGCGACAAAACCGAGCACAACGGTCAACGTAAAAACAAGTGTAAACGCGACGCAATAAAGCTTCACGGCTACACTGTGTTTTTTGATTGTGTTCAGCACATTTTTAAACATGCCTGCGAATTCTCCTTCCCTTGCGAGTCACAAAAATGAACCGCTCCGGCCTCGACCGGTCTATTATATTTTTGCGCTTTACCGCCCCGCTTTTTTTCAAAGCGCGGGTGCTTCATCTTTTGTAACCGCGTTCCGGAACGTGGCATTCGCCGCCGTCCGCAGGCGCATATTCCGCAGATATTTTATTATTTCCGCGGCGCTCCCGTCAACACCGGAAATGAAATTTTGTTTCTTTTGCACAAAAATTCCGCTTTTTCGCGCCTTGTTTCGCGCCGTTTTTTAGACATTTATACCAAAAAACCTTTTCGCGTTGGCTGTCGTAAGTTCGCAGATCTCCTCCGCGGAAACGCCTTTTACCTCCGCGATCGCCGCCGCCGTGTAGGGAATCAGCGCCGAATTGTTGCGTGTGCCGCGGAACGGGACCGGCGTCATGTAGGGGCAGTCTGTCTCGAGCATCAGCAGCTCGTCGGGAATCACCGCCAGCGCCTCGATGACCCGCCTCGCGTTCTTGAACGTGACCGCGCCGCCTATCGAAAAGTACCACCCGTGTTTCGCGACGATCTTCGCCATCTCCGCGCTCCCCGAGAAGCAGTGGAGCACCGCTCCCCCCTCGGGAATCCGCTCGTTTTTCATGATCTCAAGCGTGTCCTCGTGCGCCTCGCGGTCGTGCACGACCACCGGCTTTCCCGTCCTTTTCGCAAGTCTGATATTTTCCGCGAAGCAGACCTTCTGAACGTCGCGCGGCGAGAAGTCGTAGTGGTAGTCAAGCCCCGCCTCCCCGATCGCGACGACCTTCGGGTGCTTCGCCAGCGCCTCGATTTTTTCCATTATTTCCGGAGAATACGTAAACGCCTTGTGCGGGTGGATACCGGCCGCCGCGAAAACGAACGGATGTTCCTCCGCGAGCTTTACGCACTCGAGCGAGCTCGGGTAGTCCTCCGCGCAGTTCACGACCGCCTCGCAGCCCGCCTCCCGTATCTCCTCAAGAACGCTCTCCCGGTCCTCCGAAAACGCCTCGTCATTATAATGTGCGTGAGTGTCTATATATTTCATAATTACCTTATTATTCTGCGCAGAACTCTCGTCACCCTGACGACGTCCTCGCCGGTCATGTCGGCGTAGAGCGGCAGCGACAGAACGTTTGCCGATATCCTGTCCGCGACCGGCGTACGGCCGTGTTTCAGGTGGCTGTAGCACGAAAAGTCGGACGTGAGCGGGAAAAAGTATCTGCGCGCGAAAATGTTTTCCGCCGCCAGCATTTCCGCGGCCAGCTCCGCCTTGTTGCTTCCGGGTAAAACGACCGGATAATACGCGTAGTTCGGGACGATTCCCTCCTGTTTCGGCAGGAGCTTTATCCCGTATTTCCCGGAAATGCCGGTGGCGGGGTCGAAGCCGTTGTCGCCCTCCGTAAGTAGTTCCGTGTACGTTTTGCAGATCTTCTCGCGCTTCTTAATGACTTCTCCGATGTGGCGCAGGTTGCAAACTCCCATAGCCGCCGCGAATTCGGTCATTTTCGCGTTCGTGCCCGCTATCTCAGCGTCGCCGCCGTCTCCCAGTCCGAAATTGCAGAACTGCTTGAGCCTTGCGGCCGTTTCCGCGTCCTTCACCGCCACCGCGCCGCCTTCAACCGTGTTGAACGCCTTTGTCGCGTGGAAACTGAACATCGAAGCGGTCCCGAACGTTCCCGCCCCTCGTCCGTCTTTCGTCCTGACTCCGAAAGCGTGCGCCGCGTCGTAAATGACCGGAATATTGTATTTCCTGGAAATCCTGTCGAACGCCTCCGTATCGCAAACCGTTCCGTAAACGTGGACCGGCACGATCGCCCGCGTTCCCGGCCCGATGAGCTTCTCGACCTTTTCCGGGTCGAGCGTGTACGTAACCGGGTCTATGTCCGCAAAAACCGGCGTAAACCCGCTCCCCGCGATCGCATGCGTCGTCGAAGCGAACGTAAAAGGCGTCGTTATGATCTCGTTTTTCTCGCGTTTCCTGCGCTCAACGATCACCTTGAGCGCCGCCTCCAGCGCCTGGTGTCCGTTCGTGAACAAAACGAGATGCACCGCGCCCAAGAAGTTTTCCAGCTCTTCTCTCAGCTGCTCCTCGATCGGCCCGAAGTTCGTCAGCCGGTAGTTCTCCCATATTTTTTTGATCTCCTCCGCGTACTCCTCAAAGGGCGGAAGGCTCGGTTTTGTCACTTGAATCGGTTTCATTCCACGGCCTCCGTGTCGTTTCCGGTATTTTCCGGCTCTATTCTCTTTTTCTTTATTTTCGCCTTCGCGACCGCAAGCAGGTACTCGAGGCACTCGAATTTGAAAAGCTTCGCGCCGCCCGCGTAGATCAGTATCCCGAGCGGCACCTGGATCAGCAGCGTCACGAGGTTCGGGAGCTTCAGCAGCGTCACCGACCACACCGCAACGCCCATGAAGAGCGCCAGCAGCAGCGACGGCAGCACATCCTTCAGCTGTTCCCGGAAAGGATACCCGAGTATTTTTTTGTTCGGGATCGCGTTGATGTACGTCGTGACAAGGTTCACGCCGACCTGCGCCGCCAGAACGATGTACAGCGAGTTTTCGTTCCCCGCCGTCAAAATCATCGAAACTGCCAGCACCGCCAGCCCCAGAACGGTCTTCACGACCTCGATCACGAGGAACGTCCCGCCCTTCCCGAACGCCTTTATCGCCTGCAGATTTGCGCTATCCATAGGCAAAAACGCGAGCGACATACAGACGAACTGCATGAACACCACGCTCCGCGCCCACTTCTCGGTGTAGATGAAAAGTATCATCGGCTGCGCGACCGCCGCCAGCCCCGCCATCACCGCGAACATCACGAAGCAGCCTGTCGTTATAAACCGCCGCATCATTTCCTTCGCGCGCGCCGGCTCGTCCTGGAACGCCGAAAGCGACGGGAACGCGATGCTTCCCACGGTCGAGTTGATCGCGTCGCTCATTTTTGACGGGATCGTTTTCGACTTGTTGTAGTACCCGAGCGTCGCCTCCGCGTAGATTTTTTCCATCGCGAGCGGTAGCGTGTTGCTGTACACGTTGTTGATCACGTTGGCCGCGAGCATCGCCGAGCTGAACCCGAACATGCTCTTGAGGCTTCTGCCCGAAAAACGCATTTTCGGCTTCCACCTCACCGCGATCCACAGGAACACGCACCCGACCACACTCGCCGTCAGCGTCTGAAAAACGAGCGTCCACGCGCCGAGCCCCGAAACCGCGCACACGATTCCGACCGTTCCCGCGCAGACCGCCGCCAGCGCCGTCTTCAAAAATATTTTCCGGAATTTTATTTCCCGCGTGAGTATCGCCGTCTGCACCACGCAAAGCGCGTCCGTCAGCAGCGTCAGCCCCTGCACCCTTGTCAGCGCCGTCAGCTCCGGATTCTTGTAAAGCGCGGCAATCAGCGGCGCGCAGAAAAACAGGACCGCATAGAGCACGAGCGCGCCGCCCGACACTATCCAGAACACCGTCGACCTGTCGTCCTCGCTGACCGAGCTTTTCTGTACCAGCGAATAGCTGAAGCTCCCCTGCGCAAAAAGGTTCGCGAACGCTATGAATATCGCGGCGATTCCGACCACCGCATACTCTTTCGGGTCCAGGAAAAATCTCGCCAGCACCCACGCGACCGCAAACTCAAGTATCCCGACGCCCGCTTTCTCCAAAAAAAGCCACGCGGTACCCGCAAGCACGCGGGATCTCACGGCCTTTTTGTCCGTTTTTTCCTGCGTTTCCGGTTGTCCTTCATGTTCGGTTGTGACTTTCTTTTCTTCCATTTAGCCGTCCGATCCGGTGATTGTTGTCAATATTCTCCGCTTACGCCTTAGCATTTCCCGGCAGTCTCCGGTTGTTTTCGATATTTCCCGGAAATCCGGTGGATTCTCCGGTTATTTCAGTTATTTCCCGGAAATTCCGTTTTTTCCCGGAAATCCCGCCGTCTTTTTTGAGTAAAAAGCCCCGCGTTTTCCGCAGGGCACTTGCGCATCTCACGCCGCACCGTTCATTTTCGCTTCTTCCTGAACACCCATTCGCGCTGGAAGTAGTAGTTCACGAAGTACAGAACGAAGTCCACGATGATCTTGCAAACGAATCCCGGCCAGCCGATGTATTTGATCATCAGACCGGTGAGCAGCGACCCCGCGAGCATGATCACGACCGTGAGAATGAAGTACTTGAGCGCCGACGACTTCGTTCCCTTTTTGAAAACGAGCCGCCTGTTGAGCGTGTAGTTCAGGGTCCCGCTGATGACGCGCGCGCAAATGTACGACAGCGAAAGCGATTCGAGCAGCGTTACGAAAACGTTGTTCCCGGTAAGGCCCGTCAGCGTGGCGAGGTTTTTGTCGCCGTCCGCGAAAACCCATGTGCTGAACACGATGAACAAAATGTAGTCCACCGAAAAGCAGAACAGCGACGACGCGGTAAACTTCAAAATCTGCCCGAAAATCCTCATCGAATCGCGGAAAACCGAGTAGTGCGAGCCGGCGTTGTCGTTGATGTAAACGGTCTCGATCGGCAGCTCGATGTACTCGCAGCCCCAGTCGCGCAGCCCGAGCAGCATGTTCATCTCGTACTCGTACCGCTCTCCCTTGGTCTTGAGCATCTCGTCGAAAAGAGCCGCCGGAATGCCCCTCAGCCCCGTCTGCGTGTCATGAATTTTAATGCCTGTCGCGACGTGGAAAAGCAGCCTTGTGATACCGTTTCCGATCCGCGACCTGAGCGGCACCTTGACGGACTTGTCTCTGAAACGACCGCCGATAATGAACGCGCCGGGATTTTCCTCTTCTGCGGCAATTAACCGCTCGATATCCTCGATTTTGTGCTGGCCGTCGCAGTCCGCGGTAACCACGAAGTCGGTGTCTTTTTCGCTCTCAACGATATACCCGAAGCCGGTTTTGAGCGCCCGGCCCTTCCCGCGGTTGACGTCGTGCCTGAGCACCGTCACGCCCATCGCCTCAACCCGCTCGAAAATCCCGTCAAACTCCTCGCCGCTGCCGTCGTTCACAGCCACCACCCGGTGACCGCGCGCAATCAGCCGCTCCGAAAAGTCTACAAAACTCTCCTCCGGTTTATATGCGGGAATAAGTATAACCGTTTTCAAAAAAGCCGCACCGCCTTCCTCTTCTCTTGTCGTCTCCGCGGAACTCCTTCCGCGTCAAATGCTTCCGGCCCTCCGTTGCAGACGCTTCCGGCCTTCCGTTGCATACGCTTCCGGCCTTCCGACGCAGACGCTTCCGGCCTTCCGCAATAAATGCTTTCGGCTTCCGCCACCAACGCGCCAAGCCTTCCGCCGCAAATGCACCGGCATTCCGCCACTATAAATTGTACCAAAAACGCCGCCCTTTTTCAATACCGACGCCCCTCTCCGCCCCTTCTTTTAGGGTTCTTTAAGCATTTCCCCGGGAAATAATCCCCCGCTCACTCCGCAGTCCCTCGCAGTCCTCCGGCAAACAAACAAAAACAGCGCGGCCCCTTTAAATCTTTCCAAGGGCCGCGCCGCCTTTTAATTATTTCTCAACGTTTTCGTCCTTTAGCCTTCAATCTCGTCGTCAGGAAGAACGATTCCGTCTCCGCCGCCGCTCACTGTGAGCACGTCCTCGGTTTTGAACTTCACAACGGAAACTTCCGGGATCTCATAATTCTCTTTATTCTCGATGTTCTTCATAGCAGTCATCTCCATTTTTGATTTGTCCGTGAGTTAAACCGTCAGTTGGAGGCGTATGCCTTAACCGAGTAAGCGTACTTTGCGAGAGCCTCAACGATGCCCTGAAGAGCTTCGTCCGTGATTGCGCCGGAAGCGCACTTCTCGAGGATGGACGCGCAGTAGGATTCCGCACTGTATTTCAGCGTTTTGCTGATAGCTTCGTCATCGGCGTTCACGAACGTGAATTCGTGTACGGTTCCAAGCTGAGTCGGGTTCGCGATTCTGAAGAATGCGTAGTACTGTCCCTCAGTCGCCGCGGGAATGAACTTATCACTCGGAATGTAGTATTCGCCGTCGTCAACGGAAAGTTCCACATCGTAAATGTCTGCGGCGGCGATCTTGATTCTTACAATAATTCCGTCGGTAAGGTTGAGACCGGCCGCCTTAATCGCGATGGATCCGTCTCCGCCGTCAACGATCTCGGTTTTGTTGGTAAGCTCCGGAACCTCCGCGGTTGCCCATGCGAGCTGCTCTTCGGTAAGATTCTTTGTAACGAGGTCGTCTGTCTTATACTCTTTGTAGATCTGCGCCTTTTCGCCGTAGATAAGGAGGTCAACAAGGAGAGTTCTCAGTGTTTTATCGTTCTTGTAAAGTTCAAGCGCTTTGTAGCAGTATTCCGCAACGCTGTACGTAAACTCGTCAGTCACTGTTCCGGGATCTTCGCTGTTTCTTCTCCTGAGCTTAAGCTGAACCTGCATCTCGTCGTTCATCATGGCTGCGGTGAGGTTCGCGAAAATGAACTCGTACTTGCCGTTCTTAAGCGTTCCGGTGAGCTCGTAAGTTTCGCCGTTGAACGTTACTGTGACAACGGGCTCCAGGTCTTCATCTTCGATTTGGTTCTCGGCAACCTTGAAATTGACCGCGATGCTGTCGCTGAGCATTACCGAAGCGTACGTAATTCTTGCGGAAGAGTGCTCAAGAGCTTCAAGTGTGGAACCCGCAACGAACTCTATGGTATCGTAGTATTTCTTAATCTGGCCTTTGACCGTAACAGTATCTCTAGGAGCGAGAATCTCAACGCCCTTACCTTCCTCAAAAACGCCCTCAGCATTTTTAATGCGGTACGCCTCGATTTCCTGACCGAGCACTTCCATCATGAAGGTGATGTTCAGATGCTCTGCGCTGTATTCTGTTAAGATTCTTGTAACCTTACCTGTGAGCTCGTAAGGTCCGCCTTCAAGTTCTTCGTTGTGTGCAAGTTCGGCGGCGGCCTCGAGAATTTCCGCAGGAGTCTCGTAGTGATGCGGCTGGTGAGGCTCAATCGCATCGAGTGTGCAATTGGAATCGAACTCAACGGTTCCGTTGTAGTTTATAAGTGTCCCGGTAACCGTGATGACGTCTTTTACCTTTACTACCTCAACGCCTTCACCGGTCGTAATGTCGCTGCCGTTGATCATTCTAAAGCACTGAATCGGCTTGTCCGTCATGTCGCCGACAACAATCGTTACGGTAACGTTGTTATGCTCTGAACTGTACGGAGTATCGACGGCAGTTACCTTTCCTTCAAGAGTGTATGTGCCGCCCTCGAGTGTTGCGTTACGCGGAAGGTTATATGCGGCATCAACGATATCCTCGGGAGTCTCAGGCCTTACAAACGGAGTCTCTCCGGGAACAAGTGAGTCAAGAGTGCATGCCTCATCGAACTCTATTGTCGAAACGTTGTTTTTTACATAATTCACAAGCTCTCCCGTAACGGTGATCGTGTCGCCTGTTTTAACTACTTCAACACCTTCACCGCCGGTAATGCCGGCACCGTTCTTCATTCTAAAGCACTGGATGGGCTTGTCTGTCATGTTTCCGACCACAATTGTTACCGTGACGTTCGAAAACTGCGAATTATATGCCTCATTAATAGCGGTAACTACACCCGTGAGCGTGTAGGGTCCCTTCTCAAGGGTAGCGCCGGGTGCAAGGGCGTAAGCCGCATTGACGATGTCTTCAGGAGTCGTGGGTTTTACAAACGGGCTAGGTTCTTCTATTTCCAATTCGGAATCGAAGGTTACCTTAATCTTCGCTATTCTTCTGTTTCCAGAAGTTCCGCCAACCGTGAATGTAAGAGATGTTGTGGAGTTGCCTTCCCAAGTCCCATTTGTATAGGTCACGGAATCGGTCGTTATTGCATTTGTTCCATCGCCCGACCCGAAGGTTAACTCAACTTTGCTGAATGTCAGTTCGCTCGATACGGTGAAGGTGCACCCGCCGTAGACTCTGACTGCATTGCCTGATGTGTAATACTTGGGCTGGTTTGTATTAGATCCCTTGTTAAACTCTACAGTAAAATAGGAGCCTTCCACTTCTGAGACCTCTGCCGCATTGGCATAGCCCTGAGCGGTCAAGTCCAGTGTCTCAGTATTTCCCGCGAACACGCTCCCAACGTTGGTCAAAATGACCATCGAGAAAAGCATGCACACTGCGAGTACTAATGCTAAATTCTTTTTAAACATTTAGAAAATCCCTCCGTGTTTTCGATTTTCGTTTCGGCGGCCGCCTTTCCGAAGGCCGCACTTTCGTTTATACCATTCTATAATACGCGCGCGCGAAAGTCAACCGAAATCACGCCGCAAAGCCGCAAAGCCGTTTATTTTGCACATTTGTGAAACAAAATGCATTTTAGTGAAGGCCGGCAGTGCAATAAGCGGAATTGAAACAAAAAAGACGCCCCTCGCAAGGAAAGGCATCTTTTCGATTTCCGCAAAAGAAAGCGGCTTACCAACATTTTAAATCGGAATTTCCGGCAGCTCGATAACGCCCGGAATCGGGGTTGGCTGAGTCTCTTCGGTGGGTTCGGGAGTGCCCGGGTCGGTTGGAGTTTCACCGGCTTCCGTGTTGCCGGGCGTCGCGGTGTCGCCGGATGTTGCGGGCGGATCGGTTTCGTTGTCCGGCGTAACAGTCGGGCTTTCGACGGGAATGTCTGGGATGTCGGGCGTTCCGGTCGCGGGGGCCTCTGTCTCGTGGTTCGAACCCGTAGGTGCTGCGGTCGGTTCTCCTGCATCCGGAGTCGGCGTCGCGGGAACGTCGGTCGGGTCGCTTCCGGTAGGAGCCGGCGTTCCGGTCGTTTCAGCCGTAGTGCCGGTTGCCGGTGCGTCTGTTTTTACAGGCGGGTCGGTGACCTCGTCGTCCGGAAATGTAATTCCGCCCTGATTTGTCGGAATCGGCCCGGGTGCGGCGGTGTTTTCGCCGGGTGCGGGCGTCGTAACGGGTTTGTCTGGTTTCACTCTGCACGCTCCAAAAATCGCAAGGCAGACAAGCGCCAGCGAAAGAACTATCGCCGCCGCGAGAACGTATTTCGTTTTGGTTCCGATTTTTCTCATCTGCTTCATTCTCCGGTAAACCGTAGTTTTAGTCAATGCTCAATTATTATAGCCCATTTTCGCGACACGCGCAAACAGATTCGCATAAACGACCGCGCAAACAGATTCATATAAGTGTGCAAACAGATTCGCGCGCGGAGGGCAATACTTGCCGAAGTTTACTTCCTGTCGATGTAGTTGCACGCCGCGATCGCGCTGCAGGCGCCGTCGGAACACGCCGCGGAAACCTGGCGGACCTTTTTTGTTCTGCAGTCGCCGGCCGCAAAAATTCCCTCGGTGCGCGTGTCGCCGTTTTCGTCCGCCACGATGTAGCCGAATTTGTCGAGTTCGGCGACGTTCGTGAAGTTGCCGTTAACGGGTTCGAGGCCGATCGCGGTGAAAATTCCGTCGACGTTGAGCGTTTTGATCTCGCCGGTAGCCTCTTTTTTGATGTCGAGGCCGCGGAGGGCCGAGTCGCCGTTGATGCGGTCGACCACGTAGCCGAGAAGGATCTCGACGTTCGGGGCGTTTTCGAGGATCTCCTGGAGCTTCTTTTCGCCGGTCAGGAAGTCGAGGTTCTGGACGATCGTGACCTTTTTGCAGGTTTTGGAGAGCAGAACCGCCTCCTGGAGAGCCGAGTTGCCGCCGCCGATGACAGCCACCTCGCGGTTCTCGTAGAACGCGCCGTCGCAGATCGCGCAAAAAGAGATGCCGTCGCCGAGGAAAAGCTCCTCGCCCGGAACGTTCAGCAGCCTGTGCCTGACGCCTACCGCAATGATCACGGCCTTCGCCTCATACGCGCCGCAGTCGGTAACGACAACCTTCACGTCGTCGGCGCGGCTGTTCTCGATCCTTAGGACCTCCTCCATCGCCAGCGACCCGCCCTGCTCGGCAACCTGCTCGACCATGTTCTGCGCGAGCTCGTTTCCGGAGATCGACAAAAAACCCGGATAATTCTCTATTTTTGGGGAAAAAGTCATCTGCCCGCCAAAGCTCTCTTTTTCGATGACGAGCGCGGTCTTCCCGAGTCTCAGGCAGTAAAGCGCCGCAGTCAGCCCCGCGGGGCCTCCGCCGATAACAATAACGTCGTACATAATCTAAACCTCATCAAAAATCCGTTTCCGTAAACGGCCCGGGCAGGCGTCTTCACAAAACCAAGCCGCGCCGACCGCTTAACTTTTCAGACAAAATTCGGAGAGCCATCCCGGAGGAACGGTTCTCCGAACCAGACAATCAAACGGTTACAACCGGTCAGGTAATGCTTCTAGTAAATGCTGAGTTAATAGCTATTTTTGCGTGCGCGACCCCGAAGCCGCATTTTATGTTGCGGCCCTCACTTGACCGCTTCGCGGAATCGTTCATGCCGCCAACATAAAAC
>CADAZX010000020.1 GCA_902792515.1 uncultured Ruminococcus sp. | reverse complement strand
ACACACGCGACTCTACCTTATAATCGCCGCCGCAGTTTTATGTTGGCGGCATGAACGATTCCGCGAAGCGGTCAAGTGAGGGCCGCAACATAAAGTGCGACCCCGAAGCTGTACAAGTGTACTGCGAGAGGGGAGCTCGCGCAAAGCAAGCGGCAGTAAATCTGTCGAAAGACACCTTATACGATTAAAGCTAGGTGGAAGTTAACACAAAGCGCTCTATTGTATGCAGTCAGCTGTTCGCCGCTTGCGTAAAGAGCATTAAATCAACGCTTCCTCAGATGCCCATCGCCTGGGTGTACTTGTCCATCTTCTCGTGCGTGGCCTCGTCTATCTTCGCAGCCGCGTCGTTGAACGCCGCGATAATGAGGTCCTGAAGCATCTCGACGTCGTCCGGATCGACAACGTCGGGGCTGATCTCGATCGACTGAAGAGTCTTGTCACCCTTCATCGTGAGCTTCACCGCGCCGCCGCCCGAGGTCGCCTCGAAAACGGTCTCGTTGAGTTCTTCCTGCTCTCTCTGCATCTCGTTCTGCATCTTCTGGGCCTGTTTGAGCATCTGCTGCATGTTGCCACCGCCGAAATTAAAACCGCCCTGCTGGCCGCCCTTCGGTCTGTTGCCGAAGCCGCCTCTCATTCCGTTAGACATAAAAAGATACCGTCCTTTTTGTGTATTTGTCAGCCATGCGTTTTTTATCGCAAAACTAACACTCTATTATACCACACGGGAAGCCTCCGCCGCAATACTTTTTTAAATGCGCGCGCGTGTGCGCATAAAACGTGCGCATAAAATCGGGGCCCGGAATTACCGGGCCCCTCCGACCGCAGCATGAACTGCCGGCGTCTTCAATTTCAATTGTAGAGTTTTTCCCTCGCCTCGGCCGTCAGCCCCGCGCGCTGGTCGTAGAAAAGCCCCGCCGACGTGACGCCGCTCGTGACGTACCACCTGTCGCTGCCGTCGAATTTGCTGAGCGTGACGTTGACCTTGTTGCCTGCCGCGTTGCTCATGACCCAGTAGACGATGTTGAGGCGGCCGAGCTTTTCGAGCGTCTGGCCGTTGATCGTTTTCGTATTCGTCTCGTTGTAGTAGAGGTCGATCGCGAGCGGTCTCGGCGGGTTGAAGCCGTTTTCGGCAGTCGCGCCCGCAAAATACGCTCTGGGCAGCCAGCGGTAGTCGTCGTCCTTCAGTCTCTCGTTGAAATACGTGTCCCAGCCCGCTCTTCCCGCGCCGCCGCCTTCGATAAACCCGCGCCCGAAAGGCTCGATGTCCGCGAAAAGGTACTTCATCATGCTCATTCCGGTGTCGTAATCTCCGGGCAGCCCCGCGACAGCGTACACAAAATACGCCGCGACAGAGCCCGGATCGGTGACGTCGACTGCCGCCTTCAGCTCCTCAAGGTTGTCCGGCATTTTGTCGAGCGTGACCGTGCGGTCCCTTGTCCACTCCTCCGGGAGCGGCCCGTTTGATGCGTTTTTATTCAAAACCTTGTCGAAAAATCCCATTTTTTGCCTCCTGTCAATCTCCAAATTCAAAAATCATACTCAAAATCAACGTCAAAAATCAGCCAAATCTCAAGTCCGCGTTAATTTTCTAACTCCATTATATCTTCTTCCGGCCATTCTTTCAAGACGGAACCGGATCCACTTCCGCCCACTTACGCCGTCTTCCGCCCAATTCCGCCTAAGTCCGCCAACGCGGAAATCCGGTGCAAACGCGCGCGCGATATGTTATAATATTTCCGTGACGAAAAAACCGGCCGTTCCGGGAGAAGAGTTGGGAAAATGAGAACAAAAACCAGAATCGTTTTATGCACCGCGATCATCGCTTTATTGGCGCTCTCGATCATTTTTGCCGCGTCGCGAGCAGATACCGCAAACGTCGCACACGCCGAAGAAGGCGCAGCGCCCCGTTTTGTGAAAGGCTCCGCGGTCAAGGCCGGAGACTGCGTCGTTGTCGTCGCGAAGAACTACAAAGTGGCTCTTGGCGAAGAATCGAGCGGCAACAGGCTCGCTCCGGTTTCCGTCAAAACCGCCGGAAGCGGCGAAGAAAAAACGCTGGCATCAGGTTACGAACGCGCCGCGTATTTGACCGTGGAATCCGCCGGGAACGGTTCGCGCGTCTATCTCCGCGGCGAAAACGGCTACCTCACCTCAGCGTCCACAGGCAACGGCCTATATTGGTCGAACACCCCCGAACTCTGCAGCGAGTGGCTTTTCGAGGGCGACGGCTTCCTCTACAACCCCAACGCGTCATACGAGCGTAACGGCTCGGTCTACACAAACAACTACCTCGAATACTACCCGAACTCGAACGCGTTCACGACGTACGGAAAATCTAACGACACGTCGTATTTCGAGCTTGAGTTTTACCTGGCTGAAAAAGAGATCCCGCGCGAGGGCGGCACAGCTGCAGGCGGCGAATTCAGGCTGCCGCTTTTTGAGACTTCCGACATCCACGGCTACGTGGCCGACGTTTCCGGTCAGACAACCGAGTACAGACTCGCCTACATCGCCGACAAGGTAAACGACGTACGCGGCGCCGGCGGCACCTACGACAAGAGCCTCGCGGTTCTTCTGGACGGCGGCGACATCTACCAGGGCAACACGCTCTCCAACCTTCTGAAGGGCAGCTCGGTTTCCGCGGCCTTCCTGGAAATGGGCTACGACGCCGTCACAATCGGCAACCATGAATTCGACTGGGGCATCGAAAATACCGTCGACGCCGACGCCACGATGATTGACTGCGACCTCGGCTCCGGAAAGCAGGCAAACGACGTTCCCGTCACCGTTTCCAACATTTTCAAGGACGGCGCGAAAATCTCCTTCGCGAAGGATTACGTCGTCGTCACCAAGACGGCGGTGAATTCTTCCGGTGAGAGAATTTCCGTAAAAATAGGCATAATCGGCTTTGCCGGCGAATACGCCTCATCGATAATGCGCGCCAACTTCACAGGCGCGGGCTATATGGTGAAATCCGACTACGACGCCCTCAACAAGCTCGCGAAAAGCCTCGAGTCGACCGGCGAATGCGACGTGACCGTGATGCTCACCCACGACGTCGCGCAGGAGCAGGCCGAAAAACTCGGCAGGAATACCGTTATCGATCTCGTGCTCGGAGGCCACTCCCACCAGAGCCTCAGCGGCAAGACGTCCTCCGGCGTCACCTACATCCAGCCCGCCGCTTACGGCCAGGCCTACAGCTACTGCGAGCTCGTTTTCGAAAACGCGGGCGGCACCGCAAAATTCTCTCGCGTCGCGAACGCTTCTGTCCGCAACGTCACCGGAAACGCCTCCGTTCTCGACAAGAACAACAAGTCCTCGCAGGGACAGCTCGACGAAAAGACGGTTGCCCTCACCGACACGTGCATGGAACTCCTTTCCGACGTACTCGCCGAAGAGATCGGCTACATCAACGTCTCCGCGATGCGTCACGTCTACCTCTACGGCAGCGACAGGTCCACGACGGCCGGCAACTGGATGAGTTCCATTATCGCCAGAAGCGTCGGCGCAGACGTGGGTTTCGTAAACAGCGGCGGCATCAGGCTCAGCTTTGAGATCGAAAAAGGCAAAAAGCAGCGGTCCATCACGGCGTCCGACGTCTACACGATGTTCCCGTTTTCGAACACGGTCTACCTCTACGAGCTCACCTACAACGACCTTCTCACCCTTCTGGAGTACTCGCTCACCTCAAGCGGCAAGTCGCTCGTCTCTGAGATCTGGGGCGTCGACTGCTACTACGTCGGCAACTACGTCAGCGCCATCGTCAGGGACGGCGTGCCCGTCTACGTCAACGGCGCGTGGAAGCCCGGGTGCCGCGACAAAACTCTGAAAGTCGCCGTCAGCGAGTATCTCGCAACCTCCGAGCGTTCCGACGGCCGCATCGAAAACCCTCTCATCGCCTGGAACTCCACCGGCCGCCTGCTCGAACACGCCATAACCGACAACGAAGGCGCACTCGCCGTTCTACGCGAAGAAGGCAAAACCGGCGACGGTCTTCTGTTCGTCGACAGCGACGCGCACTACCTTTCTTCAGCGTACGTCGACAGGTTCTGGTACCTCTCGAACGACGGAAAAACGCTCACGATCAGCCCCAAGTGCCCGTTCGGTGACGCGGAAAATCCGCCGCCGTACGCAGACCTCTCCGGGAATATCGAGAGAATTTCCGTCCAGAACGGCATCACGCGCATTCCCGCGGGCGCTTTCGAAGGCTTCACCAACGTAAAAGAGGTCGTTTTCGACGGTACCGCGAACGAGTGGAACGGAATCACCCTCGGGGACGAGCTTCTCTCCTCAAGCAGGGAAATTACCGTAACGTGCTCCGACCGCTCCTTTAAAGCCGCGGCGTACACGTGCGAACACGGAGACGGCCACGTTTTCGACGAGACTGCCGAAAATGCCGGCGGGGAGCTTGAATGCCTGAACTGCGGAACGGTTTTCGAAAACGCCGAAAGCGTTCCCGGGAAGTACAAGAAGGTCCTCGACGAAAATGACTACGCGAAAATCGTTTTCAGCTCGATCGCGATCGTTTTCGTGCTTGCCCTCGCCGGCGCCGGCTACGTAGTCATGGCGAACGAGCGCCGGAAAAAGAAGGAATAACAACGGCCGTACTATAAAGCGGTTTGTTTTTTAAGGCGCCGCGGCCTCGGGCCGCGGCGCCGCTTTTTTTATTTTTTCCTGTTGAAAAGAAACCTCGTTTGTGATATTATAATACCGACGTACAACTGATGTTTGTTTGATAAAATCGGCAAACCGGGAAGCGAAGCCCTTTTTGGACTGTTTTTCGTGTTGTAATCGTGGCGCACGTACGTCGGTTACGGCGGGTTTTCCGTTTGTGCCTGCCTCGAGCATTTTGCAACGGGAGGAAATTATGAATTTAGTTTCTATCAACGCTAACGCAAAAGTGAATTTTTCAATCGACGTGCTTGGATTTGCCGAGAACGGGTACCATCTTGTCGACATGATCATGCAGACGATCTGCGTTTACGACCGGATCATTCTCTACACACCCGAGGCTATTCCGGAGCTGCGCGAAGACATCGTCTCAGACATCATGACCGCCAAGCGAAAACACGACGAACGCATCGAGGTGCTCAAAGCGCGCGGCGTTCCGATCCGCCTTCCCGACCCTTCCGACAATATCATTTTCACCTGCACCAACCACCGCCTCCCGGTGGACCAGAAAAACCTCGCGTACCGCGCGGCGCTCCTCATGAAGGAGATTGCGGGCTACAAGGGCAAGCTCGGCATCCACATCAGGAAGAACATTCCCGTCGGCGGCGGTCTCGGAGGCGGCAGCGCTGACGCGGCGGCAACTCTCGTCGGTCTCAACAGGCTCTTCGGCACTGAGCTCTCCACCGAAAAGCTCATGGAGCTCGGCGCAACTCTCGGTTCCGACGTCCCCTTCCTCGTGATGGGCGGCACCGCTCTCGCGACCGACACCGGCACCACGCTGAAGCCCCTTCCCTCTCTCACGAACGGCTACATGCTCGTCGTGAACCCGGACATCTTCCTCTCGACCGAAAAGGTCTACACAAAGCTCGACCAGATGCGCCTCTCTCCCGAGAGCCACCCGGACACGCAGTTCCTGATCGAAGCGCTCCGCAAAAACGACGTCTACTCGTTCGCGCCCAATATGAAAAACGTGCTCGAGCGCCCGGCCTTCGAACTCGAACCCCAGATCATGATGGTCAAAAAACGCGTTCAGGCGACCAACCCGCTCGGCGTGCTGATGTCGGGAAGCGGCTCGACGATTTTCGCGATCTACGACACGCGTGAGGAATGCCACAAGGCGTACAGGCTGTTCAGGGGTGCGCAGCTGTTCGTGATCGAAACGGATCTGTCGAACAAGCCTTCTTTCTTCCCCGAATAATGGAGTGCCGATTTTTGGCTCTTCCCGCAATTCGACGGGGAAATTAGAAAATAATGTGTCTGACGACAATCAGTCGTCGAATTGCTTTTCGCGGACGGACCTCTCGGAGTACCTTCGTACACCTTCGGATCCGTACGCGAAAGAATAGCTCAAAACTAGGCACTCCACCTAGAACGACGATTTGCGGTTCTTTACGGCCGCACTTTGCATTGCGATTCTCGCTTGACTGTGCGGCGCACAGAATCGCTCATATCGCCAATGCAAAGCTGCGGCGTATCTTGATATGGTGCCTGCGGCGTGTCGAGATAAGGTGCCTCCGGCAATTGCTGAGCGAATTGCTTTGCGCGGCCGGACCATCGCAGTACCTTCGTACAGCTTCAGAGCCGCACTTTATGTTGCGTCCCTCACTTGACTGGGCAAAGCCCAGAATCGTTCATGCCGCCAACATAAAGCTGCGGCGTCGTGAGAAAAATGTGCCTTCGGCGCATTGCTAAAAGTCGGACACGCAAAAATCGCTCGAAACTTAGCGTTTCCACAAGAAAGCCGATTTTTGGCTCTTCCCGCAATTCGACGGGAAAATTAGAAAATAATGTGTCTGACGACAATCAGTCGTCGAATTACTTTGCATGCTCTTCACCAGCTTGAAAGACGATAGTTGCCGCAGGCAAGCTTTTTAGAAAAAATAAGAAAGGATTTAGTCGCAACATGGATTGGACAGATCTCGTAATTAAAGTTGACGTCGCGGAGCTTGACGCCGCGGAGGCAATCGCGGGGATGATCGTTTCCCGCGGTCTTTACATTGAGGACTACTCGACGCTCGAGGACGACCTCAAGCTATTCGGGCCGGTCGAGATCATTGACGACGAGCTGCTCGCGAAGGACCGTTCGACGGCGAAAATTCACGTTTACGTGAGCCCCGAGGAGAACCCGCGCGAGTTCAGGACGTTTCTCGAAGAGAAGCTCGCGGAGGCGAACATCAAGTACACACTTGAGGCCGGAAGCGTCAGCGAGGAGGACTGGGCGAACAACTGGAAGAAGTTCTTTAAGCCCCTAAATATAGGCGAAAAACTGCGGCTCATCCCCTCGTGGGAGCTCGAAAACGACAGGAAGTCCGCGGAGGGGAAAAAGGCCCTGAAGGACGGAAGGAAGGAGATCGTTATCGACCCCGGAATGGCGTTCGGGTCCGGGCAGCACGAGACCACGCGCCTCTGCCTGACGCTCCTCGAAAAGTACGTAACGGACGGGACGTCGCTTCTTGACGTGGGCACCGGCAGCGGAATCCTCGGAATTGCCGGCCTTCTGCTCGGAGCAAAAACGGCCACAGGCGTCGACATCGACGCGCTCTCCGTCAAAATCGCGGGCGAAAACGCGGCGCTCAACGGTGTCGAAAAGGACTTCGAGCTGATTCACGGCGACCTCGCGGCAAGGGTGCGCGGCAGGTTTTCGGTGATAACGGCCAACATCGTCGCCGACATCATAATCCGGCTGCTTCCCGACACCGAGCGCCTGCTCGAGGACGGCGGCGTCATAATCGTTTCGGGAATTATCGACACCAGACTTCCCGACGTTGAAAAAGAGTGCGCGAGGCTCGGGCTTGTTTTCCGCGAGCTTCTCACCGACAAGGGCTGGTGCGCGGCCGTTCTCGCGAAGAACCCCCTTCCCTGAAAATTCTGACATACAACAATTCCGGAGTTTTATATGCTCTACAAAAATGAACCGCATCTTTACATATTCACGGGGCACTTCGGCAGTGGCAAGACCGAGGTCGCGGTCAACTTCGCGCTCGACCTTAAAAGGAACAAACCGGACGCGAAGGTGGCTCTCATCGACATGGACATCATCAACCCGTTCTTTCGGAGCGCCGACGCCCGCGAGGTTCTCGAATCACACGGAATCACTGTCGAGACGATGCTCTACGCCAACACGAACGTCGACGCGCCCGCCCTCACCGGAAGAATGGCGTCCATTATCGAGGACCGGTCCTCGTACGTAATTCTGGACATCGGAGGCGACGACCTTGGCGCGCGCGCGTGCGGCTACTACGCCGAGATCATCAAAAACCGCCCTCACACGGTCTATTTTGTCATGAACCCGTTCCGGCCGTTCACAGCGGAGCCCGAGCTTGCGCTCAAGGTGTTCCGCGAAATCGAAAACGCGACGCTGACCGGAATCGACGAGATTCTCGACAACAGCAATCTGCTCGACTACACCGACCCGAAAACGATTGCCTACGGGAGCGCCAAAACGGCTTTGGTAGCAAACGCGCTCGGTCTTCCTGTGCGCTGCCACGCAGTTATGAAAAAGAACCCGTCCGCGGTCGCCTGCGCCGAGGCGCTCTTCCCGGACGACGAGTTGCTGATTATGGACGAGTACGTGAAGCTGCTGTTCTCGAGGACGTGAATTTACCTTAATTTAGGCGAAAAGCCCGGACGCTTAAGTGTCCGGGCTTTTCGTCGTTTTTCCTTATAAATCTAAGACTATTTCTTTACGATCCTGTTCCTCTGCGGCCTCACCGTTATGTCCGTGACGCACATTCCCTCGCGGGAGCCAATCGCAAACATCGCGGCGTCGGCAACGTCTTCGGGAGTGAGCGTGCTGTCGGGTTCGCCGGTGACGGTGAAGCCGGCGCTTCGGTAGAGGTTCGTGGCAGTGAGGTCCGGGTGGAGGTTAACGACACGCACGCCGTGTTTGCGCACCTCCTCGAAAAGGCTTGTGCCGAACGACGTGAGTGCCGCCTTGGTAGCTCCGTAAGCGGCGCCGTGTGTGTTTGAATCGCGCCTGGCGGTGACGGACGAGACGTTGATCACAATTCCCGCGGCCTCCTTGAGTTTGGGGAGCAGGACCGACGTCAAAATGAGCGGCGCCTTGACGTTGACGTCGACCATTTCGGAAATGTTCACGGGGGCGAGCGTCTCGGCGGGACCGTAGAAGGCGACGCCGGCGGAGTTTACGAGCACGTCGATAGTTTTTGCCTTCTTTTGGAGGAAATCTGCGGTTACCGCGAGCGCGTCCGCGTCCCTCAGGTCGCAGGTGATTCCGTAGAAAACACCGCCTGCCCCTTCGAGCTCCGCGGTGCCGGAAAAGTCGCGTCCGAGGCCGTAAACCGTATATCCTTCTTTTAGCAGCCTTGCCGCAATCGCCTTGCCGATTCCGGACGTGGCGCCTGTCACAATACAATTTTTCATCTGAAACCGCCTTTTCTTCTCTGCCTGGAAATTGAAATTATCAGCTGTAAACGTATATTTTTTCACGCGGAACGCCTGATTCCGCAAGCTTTTGCAGTATGAATTTGCAGAGCGCCGCCTGCTTCTCCTGAGGGTACGCGCTGGTGCCGCCCTTTGATTCATATCTGTCGAACGCGAGAGGCGATTCCGGCGCATTTTTGCGCATTATTTTAAGGTAGTCGGAAGGGATCCGGAAGCCGCCTATGCCGGCCGCTTCGACCTTTGACGCGAGGCCCGTTTCCGCTAAAAGCGTTAATAGGTCCGCGTAGCCTTTCCGCCAGTCGCCGCCTACCGCGAGCAGCGGGTCGAAGGCCAGCCTCACTCTCAGCCCCTCGCCTGCGCAGTGAAGAGCCGCGTCGATCCGCGATTTTAAGGGCGACGTTCTCGGCTCGAAGCGTTTTATATTCTCCTCCGGCGCCACCGACCACGTAAAAACCATGTATTCCGCCGCTCTTTTCGCTGCCTCCGCAAACGACTTCGTGCCGCACTTTGTCCTGATTTCGACCGTCAGCCCCTCGGGCTTTTCCGCGGCCAGAAAATCCGCCCAGCTTTCCACAAGTCCGAAAACCTTTTCGAGCGTGTAGAGGTCGTTGTCGTAAGTCACCGGCAGCAGCATTTTCCGCTCTTTTCCGATATTTTCCGCCTTCAAAAGGTGCCGCAGCTCCTCAAAACAGTCTCCGGTGTTCACGAACGCGAGCAGGTTCGCGCTGCCGAACATCCCCTGCAGGTAGCAGTACTCGCAGCCGCAGATGCAGTTTTTGACGGCGGAGCAGTAGTAAAAGCTGTCCGCGCCGAAGCTCTGGCAGTTTTTCGAGCCCTTCCTAAGGAAGTCCGACCTGTTTACGGCCAGAATGAGCTTCTGCGAGTTTTTTTGCAGTCGGAAATTCTGGTTTTTGCGGTAGAAAACGTCCTCCCACGAGTCGATGATCACGTGCTCCGCCTTGGGAAGCGCCTTGAACGCCCTCTCCGTCATCGGGTATCCGAGCGCGTCGCGCTCAACGTAAATAATGTCGATCAAACGCCCTCACCCCAGCTTTCCGAGAATTTCGGCGAAAAGTTTTTCGCGCCCGTGCCTGCCCGCCGGCACCGCGTCCGGAGCAGGAATGAGCGACGTCAAAAGATCCGCGTCGTCCCTTCCGAGCAGCACGTCGCGCCGGACGGTATTTTTTAATATCTCGCGGTTCGCGAACGTCAGTTTGAGAACTGCGGAAAGCTCGTCTATCGCCCGCGAAACCTCCGCACCGAACCTGAACGAATCCCTGCTCTTAAGCGAAGCGGCAGAGATCTCTTCCGCCCATTTTCCGGCCGCGTCAAAAACGTCTCCCGCCGAAGCCTTTATAATCTCCGCGGCAACTCCCGGATCTACTCTCCCGCCCTTTATAGCGGTGTCCTCCGCGAAATCAGTGACAGTTTTAAGCGAAAAGCACGCCTCCGGGCCCAGCACTTTCATCGCGGCGAAAAGCGCCCCGTACGACTCGTTGTCAAAAACAACCGGCAGTTCACCGTCTCGTTTAACGGGTTCCGCCGCCGCTCCGTTCACGCAAAAAGCGGCGGCGTTCGCAAACCCCGAGCCGAGAAGCACGTCGGGATAGAGCGTCCGCTCGCCCTCGCGCACAACTTTTATGCACCGCACAGTTTCCCCTACTTTTAGGCCCGATTCGCGCGACGCTCCGGCTGCCCCGTAATTCACGAAAATATCGCCCTCGCCCGCGCGGAGCATTCCCAGCGCAAACGAAACGCCCGCGGCGGCGGAATAAGAACCCGTCCCGGTGACCGCGACCGCCGCCGCTCCCCGCATGTCCTCCGGACCGCCTGCCACTGTCTTTTTCTCCGCGAAAACGCTCAGTCCGCCTTTTCTGTACACGCACGAAAGCCCGTACCGTTCAATTGCCGGTACGGCCTCAAAATACAGTGCAGTCTGGTAGAAAATCATTTTCGCAGTCCCTCCGGAACCGGCTCCGAGTTTTTTTCAGTTACTCAAATCTCCCGTTTTTAAAAAGGGAAGTATACCTTCTGATCTCGCGGTCGTTTCCGATCATCTCCGCCAGGTCCCCGGTCGTGCCGAGAATGACGACCATTTTTTTCGCGCGCGTGATCGCGGTGTAGAGCAGATTCCTCGTCATGAGCGTCGGCGTGACGCCGCAGATCGATATGATGCAGTAGTCGAACTCGCTGCCCTGGCTCTTGTGCACGGTTATCGCGTAGCAGAGCTCAAGCTCGGTCATTTCCTGGAAATCGTACGCGACGTACCTGTTGTCGTCGAAAAGGACGTAGAGCGTTTTCTCCTGCCTGTCGATCCGCTGGATGCGTCCCATCTCGCCGTTGAAAACGCCGGCGCCGTAAACGGTGGCGTCGTCGTAGTCCTCCCACTCGAGTTCGTAGTTGTTTTTCGTCTGCATAACGCGGTCGCCTGTCCGGAAAACGGTATCCCTGACCTGGATCTCCTCGCATCCGCGACGCGGCGGGTTGAGCGTCTCCTGAAGTATCTGGTTGAGCGCCTCGCTGCCGCACATGCCGCGCTTGTTAGGCGTGATCACCTGAATATCGGTGAAAGGGTCGAGACCATACGCCTGCGGAAGACGCGTTTTGACAAGCGACGCCGCCGTCTCAAGGCAGTCTCGCTGGCTTCCCGGGTTTATGCGGAAAAAGTCGCCTCCGCGCACGTTCATTTCCGGCATTTTTCCGGTGTTCACGAGGTGCGCGTTGTATGAAATGTAGCTGTCGCTGTCGCGCCTGTAGATGTACTCGAGTCTTGTCGTCTCGAACGCGTCCGATGCGATAATGTCGCGAAGCACCCTGCCCGGCCCGACCGACGGCAGCTGGTCGTTGTCGCCTACAAGCACGAGCCTGCTTCCCGTTCTGACCGCCTCAAGCAGCCTGAACATCAGAACCGTGTCGACCATCGACATCTCGTCCAGGATCACGCAGTCCGTTTCGAGCGGGTTCGCCGCGTTGTGCCTGAATTTCATATCCTCGTCGCCGACCTCTTCGCCGGGCTCGAGATTCAGGCTCGAAAAGTCCGGCTCCAGAAGGCGGTGGATCGTCTTCGCCTCTTCGCCGCAGGCGTTTGACATCCGTTTGGCCGCCCTTCCTGTCGGGGCCGCGAGAAAAGTCTTCACGCCCATGTCGCTGAGGACGTACAGAATCGCCTTTATTATCGTAGTCTTGCCGGTACCGGGGCCGCCGGTGATCACGCTGACACCGTTTTCGGCGGCGGCCGCGACGGCTTTTTTCTGCTTTTCGTCGAGGTCGATACCGTTTTCCTTCTCGAACCGTTTGATCCGCTTCGCGATGCGCGACGCGTCGGCCTCATGATGCCAGCCGGCGAGCTCCCTGAGCTTCTTCTCGATCCCGCGCTCCGCCTCGTAAAGGTAGCAGAGCCAAACTGCCGTTACAGTGTTCCCTTCGCTGTCCGTGAGCTCCTCGAGATTGATTTTTTTCTTTCCCGCAAGCACCTTGAGCTCCTCGTCAAACTCGTCCCGCTCGATGCCCGTTTTTCTCTTTATTTCGGCAAAAAGCGCGTCCGCGGGCATGAATACGTGCCCCTCCTGTGAGGCGAGACTCAGCATGTGAATCACGTACGCTCTCAGCCTCTCCGGGCAGTCCTGCGCAAAGCCCAGTTCGTTGGCTATCCTCTCAGCCGTCGCGAATGCGAACCCGCGGACAGTTCCGACCGCAAAGTACGGGTCGTTCGAAACGTGCTCGACCGCCGACTCGCCGTACCGTCTGTACATCTCCATCGCGAGCCGGGTGCCGACGCCGAATTTCGAGAAAAACATAACGGTGTCGCTGCTCTCGCGGTGCTTTTCGAAAGCCTCCTGAATCGCCCGGGCTTTTTTCGGCGTGATCCCGGAGACGTCCGCGAGCCTCTCCGGAAAGAGTTCGACAGTCTGAAACGTGGCCGGGCCGAACTTTTTGACTATTTTCGACGCGAGAGCGGGACCGATTCCGGGAATGAGACCTGACGCGAGAAACGCGCGAATACCCTCCGTGTCGGAGGGCAGCGACAGCACGATGGAGACGGCCTTGAACTGCGGACCGTAGCTTGGATGCTCGCTCCACGTTCCCTCCGCCTCGATTATCTCGCCCGTGTAGAGCGGCGGCATCTGGCCTGTCACGGTAAAATACTCGCCGTTTTCGCCCTCGACGTCGCACACTCTGTATCCTGTCTCGTCGTTTTCGTATATTACACCCGAAACAGTTCCCTTGATTCTCTCCATTTTGCTCCCTGTCTTAAATCCGCTTTTGATAATCCGCTTATTAATTCCGTCAAAACAAGGGACCCCCGCTTTCGCGTATCCGCCGCGCCGCGTTATCTTTCACCGCGCGCGTCGCGGAAATCCCGAAACGAAGGTCCCTGATTGTCCGGATCCGGTCAGGAGTTTTCTTCCGCCGTTGCGTCCGTTGATTCCGTTGCCGCCTTTGTATCCGTTGCCGCCGATGCGTCCGCCGGAACGGTTGTATCCGTTGCCGTCGATGTCTCCGTTGGCGCGGTCTCTTCCGCATCAAGCGTGCCTGTCGTGAACAGCCGTTCGAACTCGTCTGCCTCGAGGCGCTCCTTTTCGAGCAGCTTCGTCGCCACAAGCTCGAGCTTGTCGCGGCTGCCGGTCAAAAGCTCCGTGACCTTATCGTACGCGCTGTCGATAAGCTTTTTGACTTCCCTGTCAACGAGAGACGAGAGCTCTTCGCTGACCGCCCTTGTGTGGCCGTAGTCCCTTCCGAGGAAAACTTCGTCGCTGCCGGTGTTCATGATCATGTTGCCGACCGCGTCGCTCATACCGTACTTCGCGACCATGTTCATCGCGATCGAGTTCGCGCTCCTCAGGTCGGACGACGCGCCTGTCGTCATGTCGCCGAAAACGATCATTTCCGCCGCTTTTCCTGCCAGCGCCACGACGATCTGCTCAAACAGCTGCTGCCGCGTCATGTAGGAGTAGTCCTCTTCGGGTCTGTGAGCCGTGTAGCCGCCCGCGCTTCCCGCCGGAATTATCGATATCCTGTCGACCTTGTCGGTCGTCGAATAGAGCCTGACCGCAAGCGCGTGGCCCGCCTCGTGGTACGCCGTGATCTTCTTTTCGCGGTCGCTCATAACGTGGCTGCGCTTCTCGGGGCCGACGATGACGCGGAATATCGCCTCTTTGATGTGCTCGTTGCGGATGACCTCCGAGTCTCTTCTGGCGGCGATGAGGGCCGCTTCGTTGAGCAGGTTCTCGAGGTCGGCGGCAGTGAAGCCGGCGGTGTTTTTCGCGACGTCGTTGAAATTCACGTCCTCCGCGAACGTCTTGTTGCGCGCGTGAACGCCGAGTATCTTCTCCCTGGCCGCGATGTCCGGGTAGTTGACGGTGATCTTTCTGTCGAATCTTCCGGGTCTCGTGAGCGCCGGGTCGAGAATGTCGGGTCTGTTCGTGGCTGCGATGATCACTATGCCGGTATTCTGCTCAAAGCCGTCCATTTCGACAAGGATCTGGTTGAGCGTCTGCTCCCTTTCGTCGTGTCCGCCGCCGAGGCCCGCGCCCCTGTGACGTCCGACAGCGTCGATCTCGTCGATGAAAATGATGCACGGCGAGTTCTTTTTGGCCTGTTCAAAAAGGTCACGAACGCGCGCCGCGCCGACGCCGACGTACATTTCGACAAAATCTGAGCCGCTGATTGAGAAGAAAGGCACGTGCGCCTCGCCCGCGACCGCCTTCGCGAGGTACGTTTTACCTGTTCCGGGAGGTCCGACGAGCAGCACGCCCTTGGGCGTCCTGGCGCCCATTTTGTAGTATTTTTTCGGATTTTTGAGGAAGTCGACGATCTCCGCCATCTCCTCTTTTTCCTCATCCGCGCCGGCGACGTCGTCGAACTTGATCTTGCTCGTCGTGTAGAGACGCGCGCGGCTCCTCGAGAACGTCATGACCTTGCTGCTGCCGTTGTTCTGGCCGAGGAAGATGAAAATGAACACGAGCACGATGACGATAAGAATCGCGTAAGGAACGACGCTCACCCAGCCGGGAATGTGCTCCATTTTCTCTGTGAACATAACGTCCCCGTGCGTTCCGTCGGTCATGTAATCCGTCATGAACCGCTGGAATTCGGAAACGGACAGAACGTCGACTCCGTACTTGGTGTCGGCCTTGAGCTTCACTTTTTTCTCGGAGTTTTTCTCGATCCTGGTCACCTCGACCTCGGCCTTGAGCGTCACCTCGGCGTTCTCCGCCTTCAGAACGACAGTCTTGACGTTCCCTTTCGAGAGCTCGCTCAGGAACTCATTGTAGTTCATGGCCGGCAGCGGAATAAAGCTGCGGACCGCGAGCACGATGAGCACCACGACGACTATCATCACGACGTAAAAAGTCAGGCTTTTTGTTAAATTCTTCAAATTGAACCTCCGTAATCAGAGCTAATCATTTTTTCATAATAATGCCGGTACCGGTTGAAAAGAGCTCTTGCCGGGCCGGCACGCAAGTTCCCGTCAGGGCTTGTATATGCGGATCTCCGGGAAGTTGCGCATCCCGTCGTTAAAGTCGAGTCCGTAGCCAACCACGAACGCGTCCGGGATCTCAAACCCTACGTAGTCCACGTGCAGGTCCTTCACCTGCCTGCGGGAGGGCTTGTTGAGCGCCGTGCAGATTCTGACGCTCGCGGCGTTGCGGTTCTCGAAGTAGGGAACGAGCTTGCTGAGAGTGAAACCGGAGTCGATGATGTCCTCGACGATAAGAACGTGCTTTCCCGCGACCTTCACGTCGGCGTCCTTGAGGATCCTGACCTCGCCTGTCGTCTCCGTGCCCGCGTAGCTCTTCGCGATCATAAAATCGAGGCTGAGCGGCATTTTTATCGCCCTGACAAGGTCCGCAAGGAAAATGAACGAACCGCGCAGCACGCCGATCACCACAAGGTCCTTGCCCTCGTAGTCGGCAGTGATCTGATCCCCGAGCTCCTCCACGCGTTTGGCCAGGCTCTCTTTGCTTATAAGAATCTCTTCGCATTTGTCGTAAAACATCCGAAACCTCCGTCGTTTAAACTTATTAAAACAATTCCGGAAACAATTCCGCCGGGAAAAAACCGGAAGCCGGCGCTTCCGCCGCTCCCCGGCATTTCCGGGAAATAATCCTCTGCCTACGGGCACGCGCCGCATCGTTTCAGTCCTCCGCGGGAACGGTCCCGTAATAAAACATTATACCACACGACGTCCGCTTTTGTACAGTGACAAAATCTCCGCCGCGCACACCGAAAACGTGCAGCACCGTGTTTCCGGTTGCCAAAACAGCCGCGTTTTCACGCTCCGCCGCCGGCAGCTTCACGTCCGTAAAAAACCTCCTTAGAGGCTTCTTTCCCGGCGCACCGAACGGCTTGAAAACGTCCCCGGCCGCCGGGTGTCTCAGCACGAGTTCTCCGCCCGATTCCGCGACGAACTCCGCCAGTTTTTCAAGGTCGAACGATGCGTAACGCGTGTCGTTTTTGGCGCGCTTTAACGCGTCCGAAATACTCTCCCGCGCCGTCAGCGGTCCCGTCACTGTAAGCCTTCCGCCGGAAAACTCCGCCGAAAGCTCTCCGCACGCATCCGCCCTCAAAGCAGTCTCAAGAGCTTCCTCAAGATGCACAGGAGTGTTGTCTTTTGGCGTTGCAGCCGCCTCCGTAGAGTGTTCTCCGATCTTTATGATTTTTCCTTTTTTAAGGCAAAAAATACCGTTCCCAAGCTCGAGCTCGCCGCCGCTTCTTCCGCTTTCCGCGAACCTCGACAGCCTGTTAACCATGCTCTGCGAAACTGACACTCCGTCCCTGAACGGCGCCTCTCCGCCGGCCTTCGCGAGCGAAACGGCCTTTACGGCGACGCGCCCCCTCACGGCCGGGTGAAGCGCGGAAAACTTTCCGCAGTCGAGAAACACAGTACCGTCTTCCTCGCGCGCGCAATTTATGAAAGCGCTTCCGGCCTCCGCGTCAAGATATTCCGCGTCGGCCTCCGCGAGCTCCGAGAGCCTCAAAAGCTTTTCGGTCAGGTCGCTGCCTGTTTTTTCGTTGACGTACGGGATCACGTCGAGGCGAAGAAGGTTCCTCGTGCAGTCCGTCGTGAGGTTCGTGGAGTCGGTCCTGAATCCGCTCCCGAAGCGGTCGCACACCGCGTACGTCTCCTCTTTCGAGACGTCGAGCAGCGGCCTGACGATTCTTCCGTTCCTGTAGCGGATTCCCGCGAGGCCGTCCACCGAGGTGCCTCTTATAATGTTGAACAGTACGGTTTCCGCGCGGTCCTCCCGGTTGTGAGCGACCGCGATCTTTACGTTCGCGCCTGTCTCCTTTTCGAGCTCGAGCGCGTAGTTTTCAAGCGCCCTGTAGCGCATTTCCCTCGCCGCGGTCTCGATCGAGAGCCCTTTTTCCGACGCGTACGCCGGTACGTCGCCGCGCTCCGCCCTGAAACTCACGCCTGCTTTTTTTGCGAGCTCCCCGCAGAACTCCTCGTCGCCGTCGGCCTCCGCGCCCCTTATCATGTGGTTAAAATGGAACGCCTTCACGGTCACCGGGCAGAAGGCCGCGTTTTCCGCGTTTTTTTTCGCGAAGGTCACCAGAAGCCACAGCAAAGCAACGGAGTCGCTCCCGCCCGAAAGCGACGCGATAACCACGTCACCGGGTTCGATAAGGCTCCGCGTTTTAACCGTTTCTGTGAATTTGGAGTAGATTTTCGCGAAAACGTCCATACCGTCCTTAAAAAGAGCCGGAATTTGAGAGCGTCAGCTCTTCGCCATGTTCCTGAAAGTCGTATGGTCCGCGTCGAAGAAGAGCTTGACAGTGCCCTGCATACCGTTTCTCTGCTTGCCGATGATGACCTCGGCAACGTTCTTGAATTCGGTCTCCTTGTTGTACTCGACCTCCCTGTAGAGGAACAGAACGACGTCGGCGTCCTGCTCGATGCCTCCGGATTCGCGAAGGTCGCTCAGTTTGGGGCGCTTGTCCTCACGCCTGTCGACCTCGCGGCTGAGCTGCGAACCGACAATGATCGGAACGCCTAGTTCGCGCGCCATCATTTTTATCTGCCTGGAAATGTCCGAGACCTCCGTGACGCGGTTTCCGTCGTTGCGCCTGCCCGCGGAGTTCATCAGTTGCAGATAGTCGAGTACGATGAGTTTGATGTCTTTTTCAATTTTAAGTTTGCGGCACTTCGCCCTGATCGACTGGATCGTGTTTTCGGACGAGTCGTCGATGTAGATCGGTGCGTCTGCCAGCGCGGAAACCGCCTCCGCCAGGTCGAGCCAATCGTTCTGGCTAAGTTCGGCGCGCTTCAGCTTCTCGCTCGGGACGCCGGACTGGCTGCTCAGGATTCTCGTGGCGAGCTGCTCCTTCTCCATTTCGAGGTTGAAAACCGCGACCGGAAGCTTTTTCCTGACCGCGACGTATTTGGCTATTTCCAGCATGAAAGCCGTTTTTCCCATTCCCGGGCGCGCGCCGACGACGATCATGTCGGCCTTTTTCATTCCCGAGAGGTACCTGTCGAGGTCCGTAAAGCCTGTCGGAATGCCGGTCATGCCGCCCTTGCCGGCGTTTTCCTCCAGCTCGAGGTATACGTCCGCGTTGATGTCGGAAAGCTTCGAATAGCCCTTGCTGGCGGTCTTCTGAGTGACGTTGAGGACGGCGTTTTCGGCGAATTCGAGCGTCTCCGAGAGCGTTTTCTCATTCTTATATGCGACGTCGACGATGCTCCTTCCCGTCGCGATAAGCCTGCGCATCATCGATTTTTCGGCGATGACCTCGGCGTATGCGGCCGCGTTCGACGTCAGATAGGTGCCGTCGAGGAGCGACGTGAGGTAGCTGTAGCCGCCGACCTTCGCCAAAAGGCCGCGCTTCTCCAGCCGGTCGGAAACCGTCAGAATATCTATCGTCACGCTCTCGTTGAAAAGCGCCACGCAAACGTCGTAAATCGCCTTGTTCGTCTCGCTGTAAAAATCCTCCGGATTAACGGTGTCGATAACGTCGTAAATCACGTTGTTGTCGGCAAGAAGCGCGCCGAGAAGCGCCGCCTCGGATTCAAGGCTTTGAGGCTGTGTGAGGTTCTGTCTGTCAGGCATGTCTTGGCACCCCGCTAAAATTTAAACAAAAGTTTAAAAGTGATAAGCAGCGGCGGCTCTTTTACGTTGCCGTGCCGCCGCAGAATTTAAAAAACCGTCAGGCGCCCCCGCGCGCGGCGGGAAGCCCCTTTATCTTTAATACGGATCCGCAATACAGATCCGCGAACATGAATTCGCGAACATGGATTCGCGAACATACGGAACGCGGAACGCTCCGGCGTTACTCGGCTTCCACGCTGACGTCGAGCGTCGCGGTGATGCCCGGGTAGAGCTTCACGGGAACCTGCTTTTTGCCTGTGTTTTTCACGGGCTCGTCGAGAACTATCTTCTTCTTGTCAAGCTTGAAGCCGAGCTGCTTTTCGACTGCTTCGGCGATGTCCTTGGACGCGACCGCTCCGAAAAGCTTGCCGTTTTCGCCCGCTCTCGCCTTCACGACGATCACTTTGCCCTCGAGCTGCTCCTTGTAGGACTCGGCCGCCGCCTGCTCGCGCTTCTGTTTCGTGGCGGCGGCGTTCTGCTTGTCCTTCATCTGGTTGATGTTGGCAGCGGTCGCCTCTACCGCCAGTCCGCGCGGAATCAGGTAATTTCTGCCGTAGCCGTCGCTGACCTGGACCATTTCGTCCTTTTTTCCGAGATTTTTAACGTCTGTTGTCAAAATGAGTTTCATCTATATCATACCTCCCGGTTATATTTTTAAAATTTTGTTCCCCGCGGTATTTTCAAGTCCCCGGGGCCGCCCCGCATCATTCGCGCGTGAGCGTTATCACTGCAGTTAATTCTGCCGTTATTTCTGCCGTTATTCCGGCTGATTCTGTCTGTTCTGGCTGTCGGCAGGCTTGTTTTCGCTCCTGAGGATGCCCACAATGAGCTGCTCCGCCCTCTCGGGAGTGCAGTTCTTGACGTATCCCGCCGCCGCTGTGAAGTGGCCGCCGCCCGCGATCTCGTGGTGCTCCAGAATGATCTGCACGTTGACGTCTCCGAGCGATCTCGCCTTGATTGCGACGTCCGAATCCTGCTTCACGATAACGAACGAGCAGTCGACGCCCGCGATCTCGAGCATCTTGTCGGCCGCCATCGACGCCAGCTTGTTTACGTCGCTTCTGGGAAGCGTGCACGTGGTCAGCGCGACGCCCTTGTTGTTGACCGACAGGAATTTCATTCCCGAGACAATCTCGTTGATGCGCTTGTAGTCCTCGAAGCTCGGCTGGATGTATTTCCTCACCGCGACCGGAATGACGCCCTGCTGCCTTAAATACGCGCACACGTCGAACGTTCTGCGGCTCGTCTTGAAGAACATGTTCTTGGTGTCGAGAAGGATGCCGCCGTAGAGCGTTTCCGCCTCTATTTTCCGGAGAATTTTCTCGTTCGGGAAAATGTAGCGGATCATCTCTACGATAAGCTCGCTCGCAGACGAAGCCATCGTGTCGGCGTAGTTGAAGATCGTATTTTTGATGAAGTCGACGCCCCTTCTGTGGTGGTCGATAACGATAATTCTCGACGAGTTGTGAACGACCTCCGGCGCCTCGACCTGCCTTTCGGAGAACGTGTCCGTGACGACCGTCAGCGTGTTTTCGTCAAGAATGTTGAGCGCCTCGCTCTTGGAGATGAAAACGTCGCCGTACTCGCCGGTGTCCATTATCGCCGCGTAAACGACCGATATCTGCGGATTCGGGCCGTCCAGAACCACGTACGCTCTCACACCGAGCTGCATCGAGATTCTGTACACCGCAAGCGCTGAACCTATCGCGTCGAGGTCTGCCGCCGCGTGGCCCATGCAAAGCACCTTTTTGGATTTCAGGATCTCGTCCTTCAGGATGCCGGCGTTGACTCTCGCGCTGACCATGTCCTCGCGGTCGGTGTCAATCTCGCTGCCTCCGAAGAAAAGATTGCTCCTGCTGTCGGCTCCCGTTTTGACTATCGCCTGGTCGCCTCCGCGGCTGAGCGACAGGTTGAGCAGCTCGTCCACGTCCGCGAAGCTTCCCGCAAGCGTGTCCGAAAACGCCCTCTTATACGCGTCGGACTCGTAATCCCCCGTCACGAACGCGTCGAACGCCTCGTCGGTCAGCTCCTGCCTGTTCGTCGAAAGACCGATACTGAGCGTCACCGGGAACGAGTTGCCCACCGATATCTTCTTGACGCTCTCCAGCACCGTGAACCGTTCGGCCTCGATCGCCTTCAGGCTCTGCTCCTCGACCACCATAATGTAGCGCTCGCGCGTCAGCCTTTTAATGATCGCGTTGCGGTCCTGGATCCACGCGTTGAAAATGTTGTTGACCTCGATGAGCACCTGGTTCGCGACCGACTCGCCGTTCGTCTGGAATATCTCCTCGTAGTTGTCGACGAGTATCTCGCCGAGCACGATCTTGCGTCGCTTGTAGAGGTCCTTTAGCCTCTCGTATGCCGTCGTCTCCACGAAATAGACGCAGCAACCGGTTTTGTCGCCGTTCAGAAGCTCCTCGGAAGCGCGGACGTACGTAAAGTACATTTTGAAAAAGCCCTTGCCGATCTTCACGTCCTTCGAATCCGAGCGGACGCCCTCGTCGACCGCGTTTTTGATGTAGTTCTCGAAAATATCGGAAACGACCGCTCCCGGCTTCACCGAAAGCGCTTCGCACATCTGTTTGAATTCGATGTTCGCCCAGCAGAGCTTGCCTGTCTGAGTAAGGATCACCGTGGCCAGCTGCATCGCGTCGAGAAGGCCGGTGCAGACCGTGCCGTTTTCGTCGGAAAAGCCGAGTCTCTCGGCGTCTTTTTTCGCCTTTTTCCGGCGGACCGCGATGAGAGCGATGTCGAGCGCGAGAAGGAGTGCGAGCAGAACGATGCAGAGTACGAAAAGCCCCGGCTTTCCGGCCTCAAAAAACGTGACAGCCGTCAGCGCGATCAGCACGGCGGCGACAGCGACGTTCACCCACACAAGGTTCATCCGATATAAAAATTTGTAAGCGAGATTGTGCTTTTTCTTCATTTTTATTCCGATTCCTCCCGAAAGTCGACACTCTCGAAATTATTATACCACATCCGCGCCGCGCATTAAAGTATTTTATTTTTATTATAAGGATCGAAAAGATCGAAAAGAACTTCCCGAAAACGGTAAAAAGCAGGACAGCCGCCCGCAGACGCGGGCGGCTGTCCGATTAATACAAACAAATGCTTGTCAATCCGCCGTGAACGGAAGCAGCGCAACGTGTCTGGCGCGCTTGACGGCGATCGTCAGCTCTCTCTGGTGCTTTGCGCAGGTACCTGTCATTCTTCTGGGCAGGATCTTTCCTCTCTCAGTAACGAAGCTTCTGAGTTTCTGGAAATCCTTGTAGTCGATATGAGAGGCCTTCTCGGCGCAGAAACGGCAGACCTTTTTCCTGGGCTTTTTGCTCATCGGGCCCTTGCCTTCAAACTTGTCAGCACCCTTACCATCTTTTTTTGCGAAAGGCATAACAGTTTCCTCCTTAAATTCTCATACCCTCCCGGGCATATGCCGCGGGGGCGTAAACCATCAGGCTCAAAGAATAGCGTCAGAACGGAACGAATTCATTTGAATCCAGCGCGAAGTAGCCGCCGTCACCGGCCTGGCTGTCCGCCGCAGGAGCCGCGCTAGCGGCAGGCTGTGCGTTTGTGTAAGGAGCACCCGAACCGGCCGATTTGCTCTCGCAGAACTCGGCGTTGTCGACTATGATCTCGGTTACGTAAACTTTTTTGCCGTCTTTATCCGTGTAGTCTCTGGTCTGAACGGAACCCCAAAGAAGGATCCTGTTGCCCTTTGCAAAATACTTGCTGATAAATTCGGCGGTTGAACGCCATGCAACACAATTTAAAAAGTCCGCCTTCGTGGTTCCGTCGGGCTGCTTGCCGGGTCTGTCCACGGCCACAGCGAACGTGCACTGGGGAACGTTGTTTGCCTGCGTATATCTGAGTTCGGGATCGCGCGCGAGGCGGCCCATAAGTATAACCTTGTTCATAAAATCTCTCCTGTCTTTCTAAAATTCTTTCCTTCTTAAAACTGTAACTTTGAACAAACAATTCAAATCAACGGCACCGCGCCGAAACCCCTGAACGGGCCTAACGCGGAAAGCTCCGGATTACTCAGCGTCCTTGTTTATGATCAGGAATCTGAGAATACCGTCGGTGATTCTGTAAATTCTCTCGAGCTCAGCCGGGAATGTCGGCTCAGCCTTAAAGAGACACAGATAATAGCAGCCTTCTTTAATGTCGTTGATAGGGTATCTGAGGGCTCTCTTGCCACCCCACTCATTAAAGGATTCGATCTCGCCGTTATCTGCAATCAACTTCTGAAACTTCTCTGCGAGCGCCGCGACGGCCTCTTCGCCGATTTCAGGATTGACGATAAACATAGTCTCGTATCTAACCATAATTTTCACCTCCTCATGGACTGTCGGCCCCCGAACGCACTCAGGGGCAAGGAACCTTGGGATTATACCACAACCGCCGCGCTTCCGCAAGCGGTTTTCGGGATTTTTTCCGGATTTTTTTCGGATTTATACCAAAAATCTCCGGAAAGTCTCAAAAACGTGCTTCAAGCCGGTAGCTCCGGCAAGGATTCACGAGCGAAAATCCGCTCGCGGCACGTTTTATCTGCACGTTTTATCTGCACGTTTTATCTTCTCATCAGCTTCTCCGGCTCGGCGTAGACCTCGCCGAACGTGTCGACCGTTACTTTTTCCATCACGACGTCGTCGTACGGTCTGTCGCGGTGGTCCGTTTTCACACAGGCGATTTTGTTCACGATCTCAATGCCCTCAACGACCTCGCCGAACGCGGCGTACTGGCCGTCCAGGAAGTCTCCGTCCTCATGCATGATGAAGAACTGCGAACCGGCGGAATCCGGGTTCATCGACCTCGCCATTGAGATGACGCCTTTTTTGTGCGAGAGCGTGTTTCTCGTGAAGCCGTTGTGCGCGAATTCGCCGCGGATCGAGTAGCCGGGGCCGCCCATTCCGGTACCTGTCGGGTCGCCGCCCTGGATCATGAAACCTTTGATGATCCTGTGGAAGATCAGGCCGTCGTAATAGCCCTTTCCGGCCAGATAGACGAAATTCTTGACCGTGTTCGGCGCGGTCTCGGGGTACAGTTCAACAACTATTTTGCCGAAGTCTTTGACTTCAATCGTTACTTTCGGGTTCATTTTTTCTCCTTCTTGCCGCACTTTTCGAAAAGGCGCGGTTGTATGATTATTTTCCCTTTATTCAGGCAAATTTCGTTATTCGAGTTATTCGAGCGGTTATTTGATCACGTCAGGCGCGGGATACTCGAAGCCCTTCGTATCGACTCTGATGCTCTCGATCACCACGTCCGTAAGAGGCTTGTCGTTGGCGGGGTTGGTTGCGACGGCCGCAATCTTGTCCACGACATCCATTCCGGAAGTCACCTTGCCGAACGACGCGTACTGACCGTCGAGCGACGGGTAGTCGACGTGCATAATAAAGAACTGAGAACCGGCGGAGTCGTTTCTGCCGTTTGCTCTCGCCATGGAGATGACGCCGCGCGTGTGCTTAAGGTTGTTTTCGAAGCCGTTCGCGGTGAACTCGCCCTTGATTTTGTAGCCCGGTCCGCCTGAACCGGTGCCTGTCGGGTCGCCGCCCTGGATCATGAAATTCTTGATGACGCGGTGGAAAATGACACCGTCGTAAAAGCCCGAGTTGGCGAGGCTGATAAAGTTTCTGACAGTGTTCGGAGCCACGTCGTAGTAGAGCTCGACCGTGATCGTTCCGTATTCTTTCACGGTGATTGTCGCAACCGGATTTTCGGAAGGCTTCGGGCCTTTGGAATTGTCGCACGCCGTAAATGCGCAGACCGCGATCGCGACCATAAGAGACGCGGCGAGTATCTTCGTGATTTTTCTCATTTTTTGTCGTCCTTTCGTTATTGCAAGGTATTATTGCAAGGTTTTATTGTAGAAGTTTATTAAGCAACCCGCGATCAGTATCTCTCGCTCCTCGGAAGACAGGTCCCCGAGGCTCAGGCTGATTCTTTTTATCAACGTACCTCCGCGGTAGACCTCCGCTTCGGCAGTGTTACCGCCTTCGGAGAGCGTTTTCGCGATGCCGCGCACGAGGATCCTGTCACCCTTGGCGAGCGCGTCCGGTCCGTTTCCGAAAAGGTCGTCTTCCGCACCGCTGCCGCCGTTTTCGACCGTGAATGGCATCATTCCCCAGTTGATGAGGTTGCTTCTGTAGCGCTTCGTCGCGTACTGTTCCGCAATGTTCGCGGCGCCTCCGAGCACTCTCTGGCAGGAAGCCGCCTGTTCTCTCGCCGAGCCGTCGCCCGGGCATCTCGCGGCCACAACGCTTCCCGTCGACGTGTTTGACGGGTCGATTCCGGGAATGCCCTCGCCAAACGAGGGATTCTCTCCCGAAGCGTATTTTCCGCCGTTTTCCTTGATTTTCCGCGCTGTCGCGGCGTATTCGGGGTCTCTTCTGGAGAGTGCGAAGCCTGCGAGCTTTATCGGATTCGACCTGTACGACGACGTCTCGCCGCTCGGAATGAGTTCGTCCGTTGTCGTAACTTCGTCGCCTATTACCGACGCGACCTCGAGAAGGAGATTCTCCCTGAGCGGCTGAATTTCCGGCCAGTCCGCGATGTTCGGACCGAATTTCAACGGGACATCAGGCGCCGCCTTTTTGAAGCCGTCGTAAACGCGCGCGCGGTATGCGCTGTCGTCGAAAACGTACTCCGGAATGTCGTCGGAAAACTCGACGTCGTTCGCGGCAGTAAGGACTCCGCCGTTTGCGGAAGTCGCCGCTATCGACGCCGCGTCCATAAGCGCGACCCACGAGAGCTGGCCGTCCTGCGGCCTCGAGCCCTCCCTGTTCGGGAAGTTTCTCGTCGTGTGCCTGATCGAGAACCCGTTGTTGGCGGGAACGTCGCCGGCGCCGAAGCACGGTCCGCAGAAGCAGGTTTTGATGACGGCGCCGGCGTTCATAAGCTTCGCCGCCGTTCCGTTCGCCGTTATGGCCGCGTTGACAGGCTGGCTCGCCGGGTAAACGCTCAAAGAGTACTCCCCGGAGCCCGTGTTTCCGCCGCTCAATATCGAAGCGGCGCGCATGATGTTTTCGTACGTTCCGCCCGAGCAGCCCGCGATGACGCCCTGATCGGCGAAAAACCGCCCTGCTCTGTATTTATTTACAAGTCCGCACCCCTCCGCGAGCTTCCCGAACTGCTCTTCGGCGGCCTTTTCGGTCAGCCTTAAAATGTCCTCTGCGTTTTCGAGGAACTCGTGAACGGTGTACGCGTTCGAGGGGTGGAACGGGAGCGCGATCATCGACTCAACCTTCGACAGGTCGACGACAACGGCGCGGTCGTAATACGCTCCGTCGCCCGGCTCAAGTTTCTTGAAGTCAGCCTCGCGGCCGTGAATTCTGTAGTACTCGCGCGTTTTTTCGTCGGTCACCCAGACGGAGCTGAGGCAAGCGGTCTCGGTCGTCATAACGTCGATACCGTTCCTGAAATCCATGCTGAGTTCGTGAACGCCCGGTCCAGCGAATTCGAGGATCCTGTTCTTGACGAATCCGTTTTTGAAAACGTCTCTGATGATTGAAAGCGCCACGTCCTGCGGGCCTGTGCCGTGCCTCGGTTTTCCCTTTAAATAGACAAGAACAACCTCCGGCGTTTTGATCTCCCAGTACCTTCCGAGAAGCTGTTTGACAAGCTCCGGACCGCCCTCGCCCACAGCGAGAGTTCCGAGCGCGCCGTACCTTGTGTGGCTGTCGGAGCCGATGATCATTCTGCCGCACCCGCTCATTTTCTCGCGCATGTACTGGTGGATCACCGCGATGTGAGGTGGCACGAAAATGCCGCCGTACCTTTTGGCCGCCGACAGTCCGAAAACGTGGTCGTCCTCGTTGATCGTTCCGCCGACCGCGCAAAGGCTGTTGTGGCAGTTCGTGAGAACGTACGGAATCGGGAACTCCTTCAAGCCGCTGGCCCGCGCCGTCTGGATGATTCCGACGTAGGTTATGTCGTGCGACGCCATCGCATCGAACCTGATTCCGAGCAGTCCGCCCCTGTCCGCGCCGTACGCGTTGTGGGCGTCGAGGATCTGATACGCGAGCGTCTTTTTCGCGTCGTCCCGAACGTCCCCGCCTCCGGTGCGCGTCTCCGAGATCATTCCGTTTTTGAGGTAAACTCCGTGAGCAATGAGTTCGGCCATTTCCGGTTCCGCCTCTTTTCAGCTAAAAATAGTCGCGTTCCGCGCCTGAAGCCGTGAACATTTTTGTCCCGGAGCCGGCGAAAAACGCAAAACGCATTTTATTATACCACACCCGCGACCCGTTTTCACCAACTTTTTGCCGCGCTTCGCTCTGCGGACCCGGACGGCCGCCGGACCGGCCCAAATTCAGTATTCAAATGCGTTTGCGAATGTGGTAAAATATCGAAAAATCCCGGTGCGCGGAAAGCCCGCCTGCCGGAGGAGCATTTTCGACACATTGAACACATTTACGGAGTAAAGACATGAAAAAGATTTTTTCTAAAATCATTGTATTCGTAATAGCCGCCGTGCTTTTGCTCAGCGCGACGCTCGGAATGTACGGATGCGACCGCATCACCCCTTCAGGCGGCGACCCCGCAAACACGTCCGGAGCAACCTCGAAGCCTGCCGAAGATCCGACGGATCCGCCCGAGAGGCGCGAAAAGCAGAACGTCGCAAAAGTCATTCTGATCGCCGGCCAGTCCAACGCGGTCGGAGCGTCGGTTTACACATATTTGAAGGATTATCTCGGCGCGGAAAAGTACAAAGAGCTCTCCAAGGGCTACAACAACGTCCGCACGCTCTACTACGCCGGCGAAAAAAACGCGACCAACTACACCGAAAAGCGCCTTGCTCTTAACGACTCCGACAAGCTCTTCCCCAAAACGCGCTACGGAATGTCGATAACCGGCACGCAGTTCGGAATCGAGCTCGGACTCGCCGACTATTTGACCGAAAACTTCCCGGACGAGCGCTTCTATATAGTTAAGTGCGCGCGCGGCGGCATCCCAATCACGGGGTTCTGGCGCGAAGGCGACGAGTATTTTGAGCGCCTCTGCGAGATGGTCGAAAAGAGCTTCGCCGTTCTGAAAAGCAACGGCTACGAGCCCGAGATCATGGCGATCTGCTGGCTTCAGGGCGAAAACGAAGCGCTTGCCGAGGGAACAAGCAAGCAGTACTACGACCTCCAGAACGGCGTCGCCACGGCGCTTCGCGAGCGGCTGAAGGAGTACGCCCCCTACGGCGGAATTCCCTTCATCGACGCCGGCATTTCCGACCACTGGACCTTCTACAAAAACGTCAACGAAAACAAGCAGAAGTTCGCCGCCGACTCGCCGAACAACTACTTCATCGACTCCTTAGGGCTCGGCCTCGAGTATAAAAAACAGCCCACCGGAAACGTCGACATCTCCCACTGGGACGCGGACGCCATGTGGCAACTCGGCGTCGAGTACGGCAAGCTCATCATCGACGCTTATAACAAGGTGAAATAATCAAGAAAAGGTTGATGAACAACTAAAAATTTACCTAAGTATAGTAAAAAATGGGCCGCCCGTCCGGGCGGCCGCTTTCATTTTTTATAAGGCTTCAGCCGTTCTTTTTTGCCGGCTTCAGCCGTTCTTTTTGATTCTAAAACAATCAGCCCGTGTAGATCGCCGCCCACTTCTGGTTGGCCTCGGCCTCCATAAGCGTCAGCGTGTTTTCGACCGACCTGTCGCCGTTGACGTCGTCCGGCACAACGTTCTGCATGTACTTTTTGACGATGCTTGCGACCTCGGGCGGGATAACGCACTCGACAAACGCGTACGTGTCAGCCTCCGGGAACGAAATGAACGCGTCGTAGTTCTTGCCGTTTTCGGGGTCGTCTTTCCTGTCGGCGAACGGAACTCTCCAGTAGTCGTTGTTGTACGCGAGCGACTTCATGTTCGGGATCGCGCCGCCCTCCTGGCCGTGGTACGCAAGCTGGCCCTCTTCGGTGAGAATCGTGAGCGCGAGAGCAGCCGCGGCAGCCGGGTTTTTAGTACCGTTGAACACCGCGAAACCGCTGCAGCCCGTTCCCACCTTGTGGGTAGGAAGCGCCGGAACAGCCACGACGTCCCAGTCGATTCCCGCCTGCTCGTAGGCTTTTCCGATCGTCACCATGTTGTCGTGTTCGCCCGCTCTGAAGCAGACCTGGTTCTGGTCGTTGTAGTCGCTGAACGTCTCCTGCGAAGGCGACTTTCTGACCGGCTTTGCGGCCTGGTCGCTCTGTGTGACCGCGTAGTACTTGCACGTGTTGCTCCTCACGAAGTCGCACATCTCGGTGACGCCCTTTAAGACTCTCTCGTCCGAAACGAACGAAACCTTCTTCTCGACGGTGTCGAACCACTGTCCGCCGAAGCCCTCAAGGAACGGAATGTACTCGGCCGAGTACCCGAGTCTGAGCGCCGCGCCGACCGTTTTCCTGTCAGCCGAATCGTCTGTCACAGTCAGTGCCTTGCAGTACTCCTTGAATGTTTCCCAGTCCCACTGCCCCATCGCCTGGAGCTCCGCCGGATCGATAAGGTTGGCCGCCTTGACGAGGTCCTTGTTATAGTAATAAATGATGTGGTTGTAGTTGCACGTCGCCATGTAGAGCTTTCCGCTGACCGTGCCCATATCGATCATCGCCGAAAAAACGTTCGACAGGTCGATGCCGTACGCCTCCACGTAGTAGTCGAGGTTCATCAGCGCGTGCTGCGTCTCCGCGTAGTTGTAAACGTCCGATTCGAAAAGGAAAAGCACGTCGCCAACCGTTTTCGCCGCGATCTCCGCCGCCACCTGCTCCTTGCTCTTTGTCGAAAGCTCGGTCTTCACCGTGACGTCCGGATACTTCTGCTGGAACGTCCTCACGTAGTCGTTGATTGCCTTTTTGAGCGACTCGTTCGACGCGATGTAGTAGTTCAGCTTGATCTTTCCGTCAGGCTGGGGAATGTAATTCTCCGGAAGCGTGCCCTCCTGAGGAACGTACGTGTTGCATCCGAACGCGAGGAGCACGAGAACCGACGCGATAACAAGCGCCAGCACCGTTTTTACAGTTCTTTTAGTCGATCTCATTTTTCTACCGTCCTTTGGAATGGTATTCTGTGCCTCTATTATAAAGAGTCGGCGCCCGTTTTTCAAGAAGGTTTTCGCTTTTCGCCGGATTTCTGTCGGATTTCGCCGGATTTTTAAGGTCGATTTTGAGGCGTGCCGCAAAAATGAAATTCGAAAATCCCCTAAAAAACGGACAAAAAACGGAAAAACGGAATCAGGCGAAAATCGAAAAAAAACGGTTGACACCGCCTCCGGGCTGTGTTATAATGAACTCCGTTCCGAATTTGGGGGCGTAGCTCAGCTTTGGTTAGAGCGTCCGGTTGACATCCGGGAGGTCGTAGGTTCAAGTCCTATCGTCCCCACCAGAAAAAGGACTTGCATTGCAAGTCCTTTTTCAATGAAGTCGCCCTCTGCGAGGGCTAATGAAGATGCTTCGCTAATGAAGAAATGAAGGCGCTCACTGCGTTCGCTAATTAAGGAGCGGGGCGACTTCGCTTCATTAGTGAGCGAAGCGAACGACTTCATCAGGGCGTAAGCCCGTCTTCATCAGTCAGTTGTGCCGACGTCTTCATTGCTTACGCGGCGAGGTTTTTGTTTTTTATCCGTTCTTTTTTCCCGGTCTTTTTTGTTTAACCTTCCGCGCGGCTGTTTCCGTCCACGCGGCTGTTTCCGTCCGGTCTAAGTCAGTTTTATTCATTAACGAAAAACACCAGCCTGTAAAGTCTCGCGCCGTCGCCGAAATAGAAGCTTACATAGTAGTTGCCGTTCACCATGAACATCGACTCAGATTCGGCGTCGGTGTCGAGATGGATGGTCGTGACGTAGTTGCCGGACCAGTCGTAAACCACCAGAACGTTGTCCTTGTTGTCGCCCTTCGGACTCATCGGGAAGTAGATGAAATCCTCGTCTGAGCCCATTCCCTGCGCAGTGTAGTCGAGCACGTCGCGGGTGACGGTTTTGGTCACTTTGAGGGTGCTGTCGAGAAACCGCAGGTTCTTGCCGCCCTGGCTGATGGCGAAAACGTCCCGCTCCGGCGAATAAGTGATGGCACCGGCGCCCTTTGCAATGTCAACCGTCTGCGTGACGACTTCGAGCGTCTCGGGGTCGACCGTCGTGAGGATCTTGCCCTCGGTTGAACCGTGGGCAATATAAATCAGGTTGCGGGACGAGTCATACGTCATGTCGTTGCCGTGGAAAACGTAAATCGGCTCGCTGCGCTTGATCACCATCCCGTTTTGCAGGTTGTGCTTCACGATGATTGCCTCGCCGTCGGCGGACTTTTTCAAAAGAAAATAGACGTATTTGCCGTCGGAGCATGCCCCCTGGCCGACGTAATAGCCGTTGTAGGCAGGACTGTGCACCGCGAGCCTGAAGCCTATCGAAAAATCTTTGCCGCTCTTGATGAGTTCGTTCAGCTTGTAATGTGGCGCGGGAGTCGGCTCCGGTGTGGGGGGCGGCGTAGGTGTAGGTGTGGGCGTGGGGGTCGGCGTGGGAGTTTCTGTCGGCGCCGGCGTTGCGGTTGGAGCCTGCGCCGGAGTCGCGGTCGGTTCAGGCGTTGCGGTCGGCTCAGGTGTCGGCTCCATGGTGGGGTCTTCGGTCGGTTCTTCTGTCGGCTTTTCCGTCAGAGCTTCTGTTGGTTTTTCCGTCGGCTCAAGGGTTGGCACTTCCGTAGGGATCTCCGTCTGAGCTTCAGTCGGCTCTTCTTGCGGTTCCGCTGTCTCCCCGGGCGTCGGCACTTCCGCAGCCACCGGCTTTTCCGTTACAGAAGGAACCTCAGTCGTCTCCGGAACTCCCCTTCCGCGGCAGCCCGCAAACGCCAGAACGCACGCAAGTATCAAAGCCAAAATCAAAAACAATTTTCTCATAGAATCACCTTCCGGACCGTTAACCCGGCCCTACCGGGAACGGTTTTCCCGCCGCTTTGTCATGAGAGTATGATACACCATCGATCCGGGTTTGCCAAGTGTTTTCTTTTCAAGGGGCGGGAATTTCGCGGTTGCGCCGCTCCCTTACCCAACCTGCTATGCCACAAAAACTTCAGCAGCAATTATTATTCAAAAAACTGTTGACACGGCCGTTTTTCTTTGATACACTATCATGGTAACGAAAAGTTACGGGGCATTAGCGCAGTTGGGAGCGCACAACACTGGCAGTGTTGGGGTCAGGGGTTCGAATCCCCTATGCTCCACCACAAAACTACGCAATCTCTTCATGGGATTGCGTAGTTTTGTTTTTTTGACTATGGGGATTCGAACCCGCGAGGGTTTCGGCGTTAAAAAAACGATCCGGTGAATCGTTTTTAGCCGATTATATAAGGGGCCCCTCAAAGTTTTAGGACTTTGAGGGGAGAGGAGCCGCAGCTTCGGCAACGAAGTCTTTCAAGATACTCTTAAATAAATTCTTGAAAGACGAGGTCAGCAAAGCTTGCGGGGAAGCAGCTGTGCTCAAGCAGTACGTATGCAAGCAATGTTCGAACATAAGATTCCCGACAAATTTGGCGGATTATATTGACAAATTGTCGCAAAATGATATAATTAAATGGGGTGATGAAAATGGTCTATTTTGAAACCAGTGAAGTTGAACTTAAAACTACATTTAATGAAAAGTTTGTAAAAGAGACAGTTGCGTTCTTAAACACGAATGGTGGGCAAATAATTATTGGAGTTGACAATAACGGCAAAGCTATCGGCGTAGCCAATGTGGATGAAAGTCTGCGTAAAATTGCTGACGTTATTACTGACCAGATAGAACCTCCGGCAACCGATATGGTCGAGACCAAAATAATCACAGACAACGGTAAGTTATTGATTTGCGTCTCTGTTGAAAAAGGAATAAAACCTCTGTATTGCATAAAAAAATATGGATATTCCACATCAGGGTGTTTAATACGTGTTGGAACCACTTGTAAATCAATGACAGAAGAACAGATTTCGTTTCGTTATAAGCAGAGATATGTTCTCAATGATCTTATTGTTGAGGCGCCATCGAATCTTCCCGTCATGTCTTTCCATTCACTGAAGCAATTTTACCTTGACAAAGGATACAGACTTAACGAAAACAGTTTTGAAACAAATCTGTACTTAATCACCTCCGATGGAAGGTATAACATTATGGGGGAATTGCTCTCAGACAATAACCGCTATTCGCTCATCTTTGTTAAGTTTAACGGAATTAACAAAGCCGCCATATCTCAACGAACAGATTACGGAAAGCGCTCGCTTCTTTTTGCTTATGAGCAATTGATGAACCGCATAACGTCAGAGAATATCTGTATCTCAGACACGTCTGTCAGACCGCGTATTGACACTTACCTTTACGATTACGATAGCGTTAATGAAGCAGTGATAAATGCAATCGTTCATAACGATTGGACTATAAGTGAACCTCAAATATCATTTTACTCTGATAGAATGGAAATAATATCTCACGGAGGACTGCCGAATAATCTTTCAAGAGACGAGTTCTTCCGTGGGATAAGCCGGCCACGAAACCTAAAACTAATGAAAATCTTTTCCGACCTAGATATAGTGGAACATACAGGTCACGGAATACCTACCATAGTCGAAAAATACGGAAATGATGTATTTGAAATAACAGATAATTACATCATTGTAACGATTCCGTTTAATAAAAACGTTTTAGAAATTGCATGCAACAATGGAATTGGCGGTTTAAATGGCGGTTTAAATGGCGGTTTAAATGGCAGTTTAACTTATGTTGACGAAAAAATACTTGAAGCCATGATCAGAAACCCCAAAGTATGTAAAACTGACATAGCAACTGAAGTCGGTAAAAGTTTAAGGACCGTTGAGAGAAGAATAAACTATCTTGTTGAGACGGGATATATTGTTCGGCAGGGTTCAAGAAAAACAGGTCAGTGGAAAGTGATAAAATGACGCCAAGCGCGCCTATCAACCTTGAATCGTGATTTCCGAGTGCTTGAAGTCACTCTTATAAATCAGTTCAAATTACCAAGGGATTAAAATGAAACTCAGTAAGGCAATTATTATTTCGCTACTATTCTATTTGTTGGTGCCGCTTGCGTTTGAGTCATACCGGATAGGCGTTGAGGCTGACATACTTGTATTCATTGTTTCGGCACCTCTCATATTTATTATCATTTGGCTTGTTACGAACCGTTGGTGGATGGTGCTCTTGTTTGGATTCAATTATGCGGCATCGTATTTCCTATATTCTATGCTTTCAACTTTTCTATATTATAGGAATATTTCGAACGATAAAATGACGCTGGTTGTTGGCTTCGGCGCTGCACTTTTGGGCGCATTCATTGCCATGGCAATTTCTGTCATACTGACAGTTGTAAAGGCCGTAATACTCAGAAGACGGAACAAAGTATCTGAAATTAACGAAATGAACCGGGGGTCAGAAGATCAGTGAACGCCACTACCGATTAATTGTTTTTATGTTCAGCATATTCAATTTTTGTGTTTCAACGAGAACTCAACAGTTCTCGTTTTTCCGCACCGTGGTATAAACAATCAATTTATTTTGAAACAACCAATTGATAATTGAAATAATTCCCGCCCGCGTTTATAATGAACTCGCACCGGTGAAATTCATCAACGAAGCAAGGAGAATTATTATGGTTGTATTAGGTGAACAAATAAAAGAATTGCGCCAGCGTCACGGAAGGACGCAGGAAGCGCTTGCGAACGAGCTCGGCGTTACCGCTCAGGCTGTCTCGCGCTGGGAAAACGGAATCTGCTACCCCGACGTGGAACTCATTCCTTCGATTGCAAATTTCTTCGGGGTCTCCATCGACGAGCTCTTCGGCTACGACAACGAACGGGCGAAAAAAGTCGATTCCCTTTACGAAACGATCTGTGAAATGAACCGTAGGAACAACGGCGTCGACGTCGATCTTGACGACTGCATCGCGCTTGCGAGGAACGCGCTGATTGAGTTCCCTGGGAATCCCAAACTCGGCCTTGCGCTTGCCGCCGTGCTGTTCAACGCGGGCTATGTCAGGCGCGGGGAGTTTCATGTTGCCGGGCCGGACGGGTACTCGCTGTATGACATCGAGCGGCACAGGACGTATCCGGAATGGCGGGAAGCGATAAAGATTTACGAGAAGATCCTTCCCGAGCTTCAGGAAGGCGCCCTGCGGCAGCAGGCAGTAACCGAGCTTTCGCAGCTTTACAAGAACACGGGCGAGCACGAAAAGGCGCTGCAGCTTGCCGAATCCGCCCCCGATTTGTCCGCGACAAAGCTATTTTTGAGGATCAACGCGGTTGACGGCGTTGAAGCGGTCGCCGAGTGCGGGAATGCGCTTCTGGAAACGGTGCGCTGTTCGGCGGAGTTGATCGAAAGCATCGTGCTCTCGGATCACAATATTCCGCCTAAAACCGCCGCAGGTCTGCTCCAGAACGCGGTCGGACTCTTCGATCTCGTCTGCACCGACGGTTTCTACGGCCGCCTCGCCGGTTTCGTAGCCTGCCTGTATATGCTGCGTTCCTATTATCTGTGGCTTGCCGGAGAACGCGACGCGGCGTTTGACGCGCTTTATAAGGCACTTGAAAACGCGAAGGCTTTGGATCGGCTTTCGGGAAACAGTCCCGAAAACTTTTCCGCCCCGCTTCTCGCCCACGTGAAGGTCGGCGTTCACAAGTCAGAAAGCCGCTTCGCGCTTGAACTTCCGGAAGTTTGGCCGTGGTGGGACGTGCCGGAGCAAGGCAAAGTCAAAAGCGAAATGCAGGCCGACCCGCGCTGGGACAAATGGGTCCGCGCCGCGATAAAAGGCGGAGTATAAAGGATGAAGTAATAAAAGCTTGACCATATCGGAACCCTTCACAAGAATCGTTAAACAGTTATATCAACAATAAGGGACTGTTACATCACCGGCTAAATTGCCAGTTTTTGTACAGTCCCTACCATAAACAAAGAAGAATTATATGCAAAACTGCTTGCCTTATTTAGCTTCTTTTCGTATGAATTTCCTGTTGCGTTTTGTCCCTTTACAAGCCGTCCCACCTTTAGTAGAATAATACCCGAAAGGAGGGACTGTCCATGTTTAAGAGAAGCAAAACAGTTTTCGTTTTCGCGCTCGCTCTCTTGCTTGTGCCGGCGCTTTTGACGTCGCTCGCGCTTTCTTCATGTTCCCGCGGCAGGAGACCTTCCGGCACGGATCCGCAGAACACCGGCAATCACGGTTCGCAGGAAACCGCTCCTACCGAAGGACCGGACACGAACCCGGGCGATGACACAGCGAAGCCGAAAACGCTGAAGGCAGAGGTAAAGTGCGACGAAAAAGAATCCGAAGACGCAAAAAATACCGTTCTCGGGATTTTGAAAGCCCGGGGCTACCGCAGCGTCGCGACGGTCAACGGAGCGTACGCCCACGTTGTCTACACTAACTACAAAACGGACAGCGTCAAGTCGGTCAGGGACTGCACCTCGCCCTACGTTGCCGCAAACTCCGATATCCGTCTATACCGGCTGGACGGCGGCCTGCACCTCTTATATCTCGGCTCTGCCGACGGCGGGTTGTACGACTTGGGCTTCACTTTGGTGAGAGAGATGTGCCTGTGGGATTACGACAGCAACGGGATTACGGACGTCGTGTTTTTAGGCGACGCGGGTTCCGGCCTTCCCTATGAGGTTCTCGGCGTTTTTGATGTGGCCGCAAAAGAATCTCTCAACATAAAAACCGTGATGACGCTCACGGACCCCGCTTTTAAAGCCGGTTTTGACGGCGAAAACGTCTTCATCGACGGGAAGCGCGTTCTGTGGAACAACAACAGGTTTGAAATCGAAGGCGATGACAATCCCCTACCCAGAGGGCTATACACGGCTTCCGGAGACCTTAATAACATCGGTCTTCCCTATGTGACGATATTCGCGAACAGGTTTACGGTCGTCGAAAACGTCGCGGTCTCCTACCAGCCGGCAGGAGACGTGGAAACAAACGGGGACGAAGTCATCTTGAAGGGAACTGACGGGAACGCGGATTTCCGGTACGTTTTTAAAATTACCTCCCGATACACGATCAGCTTTGACGCGGAGAAGTCCGTGATCGCGGTTGGGGAAAACGCTTCCCTGTGGAGTGACGGCCTGGCGCTTACGCTGGCGTCCCCGGTGCGCGCACGCGACATTTTCGGGTCGGTCGACGTCGATAATATGACGCCTGATCAGGCGGAGCTTATAAAACGCTGCCCCGAATATTTCGGGCTGAACGCCTCCAACGGCCTTATCGTGGTCGTGTGGCAAATGGCGCCGGGAAGCTATTCTTTCGGACTTATCGAAGATTCCGGAATCCTGCTTCCTGGGGATGATGTGACTGTCGCATACTCCGGGGCGGGTATCTCCTCCCTCGATCTGCTGCGTATGAGGCTGAAAGGCGTCAACGCGGCGGAGATGCGGGCGATTCTGGAGACGTACCCGGTAAGCGCTGATAACGTTATAATCCTTCCGTGGCAGAATCCGCTGTCGAGCTACATTCCCGAGTGCTGGGTCAATAGCGGAGGCGAGGATATGAACGCGAAAATGGAAGCCTACATAAGCACTGTCAGGTCGATGCTCTTTTGACTTTGACAAAAAGTGCCGTAAAACCGGCCGCAAAAAAGCGCCCTATCATAAATATAGTTATTTTATTCCTGAGGCGCCTCTCCGGCAGAGCTTTCCGGCGCCGCGGTAGCTTCGGGAGTCTCCTGTTCCTGTTCCGGTGCCGGCTCAACGTACTCGAAAACCGCCACGAGCTGCTTGGCGAGGACGTCCTTGTTCCAGTCGCTCACCTGCGTCGGATCCGCGGGATAGATGCCGTAGAGACCGGAGACAAAGTCGCGTCCGGTGTCGAGGAGTCCCTGCTTCTCGAACTCGTTGAAGTCCTCAGGAAGGCCGAGCCAGCCGCGCGTTTCGTCTGTGGCGATGTTGTTGGTTGCCTTGTAGACCTTCCAGACCCAGATCGGGGTCGGCCAGAGGCGGATGGACTTTTCGGCTTCGATCTTCTTGTAGAACTTTTCGTTCGGGCCGTGCTGACCGTGGTGGCCCATCTGGACGTACTCGGATTTCAGTTCGTCGCCGTACTTGCGCACGAGCTTGTTCGAGTTGTCGGTGTAGGAGTCGCCAAGGAAGAGCACGCTGTGGTCGCCGTAGACCATGCGGACGACCGTGGAGGTGCTGTTGACGTTGGTGCAGGATTTCTGCCATGTCTGAAGCACGTTGAACTTGACGCCGTCAACTTCGATAACGAGACCCGCGTCGACGCGTTCACGGTTCACGACGGCGCCGTTGATCAGGTTGTAGTAGTAATTTTCGCTGCCTTCGGGTGCCTTCCACTCGCTCTCGGGAATGTCGGCGTACGCGAGGCCGTTGAAACCGCAGATCGAGTAGTAATTGTCGAGGCCTTTTTTCATATTCTCGACCGCTTCGAGGCTGTAGTCGTTCGCGCCCGCCTGGGATTTCCACTCGACGCCGAAGTCCGGGAAGTAGAAGTAGATGTTGTTGATTTTGTAGTTGGATTCCGCCGTGTAGGCAAGCGTCATTTTGCCGATCTCACCCATGTGGTCGTCGTGGCCGTGCGTCAGGAACCACGCCTCGATTTCAAAGTAGCCGTCCTGAGGAAGGCCCAGAATCGCCCTGATGGCGGCGGGAAGATAAGGCGGCGCGTCCTTGCCCTGCCCCGCGATGCCGCCGTCGAAAACGACCACCTTGTTGTTCGGGGTCACTATGACGTAGCTCATCATAAGGCTGTTCTGCTCGGGCGCGAGCTGATAGAGCCTGACGTCCTTCGGCTTTTCGGGCTCTTCGTTGGCGCCCGGGTCTTCGCCCGGACCGGGTTTGTTGCCGTTCCTGCACGAAACAAGCGTAAACGCAACCGCCAGAACTATAAGCACTGCTGTCAAAATCAAAGTCACCAAAAGCGGTTTATTCATCATGCACCTCACATATCTGCGAAAATGATAGGGACCCGCACGCCGCACGCATTCATTTTTACCATCACGCGCAGCGGCTCATTTTTCTCATGCGTTTTGTAATCCCGCGATTATTATACTGTTTTTTATCGCCGATTTCAAACGGAAACGGTCTTTTTTTGTTAAAAAGCGCCGCCGGCCATCAAAATCAGCAGGCCGGCGGCGCCGTTTTAAATACTAATTGTAAGCGTGATGCATGTCAGTCGATCACGGGAAGGCCCTTGAAGCCGGCTTCGAGATCCTCGTCGGTCGGGATGTAGTCGTCCATCTTGCCGTCGTGGAACTTCTCGTAGGCGACCATGTCGAAGTAGCCGGTTCCGGTCAGACCGAAAACGATCGTCTTCTCCTCGCCTGTCTCGCGGCACTTCTCGGCCTCGTCGATGGCGGCTTTGATCGCGTGCGCGCTCTCGGGAGCAGGAAGGATTCCCTCGACTCTCGCGAACCTCTCGGCAGCCTTGAATACCTCGGTCTGAGGAACGGAGATCGCCTCCATGTAACCGTCGTGGTAGAGCTGCGAAAGGATGGTGCTCATGCCGTGGTAGCGGAGTCCGCCGGCGTGGTTCGGAGCGGGAATGAAGCCGCTGCCGAGCGTGTACATTTTCGCGAGCGGGCAGACCATTCCGGTGTCGGCGAAGTCGTACGCGAATTTGCCTCTCGTGAAGCTCGGGCATGAAGCCGGTTCGACCGCTACGATCCTGTAGTCAGCCTTGCCGAGGATTTTGTCTCTCATGAACGGAGCGATAAGGCCTCCGAGGTTGGAGCCGCCGCCCGCGCAGCCGATAATGACGTCGGGTTTGATGCCGTACTTTTTAAGAGCGGCTTCCGTCTCGAGACCGATGATACTCTGGTGGAGCAGTACCTGGTTGAGTACGCTGCCCAGCACGTAGCGGTAACCCTCGCTGGTGACGGCCGCTTCGACGGCTTCGGAGATCGCGCAGCCGAGGCTTCCGGTCGTTCCGGGGTGCGCCTCAAGAATCTTGCGGCCGACCTGCGTCGTCGTGGAGGGCGAAGGAGTTACGGACGCGCCGTAGGTTCTCATTACCTCGCGTCTGAACGGCTTCTGCTCGTAGGAAACTTTTACCATGAAGACCTTGCAGTCGAGTCCGAGGTAGGAGCAGGCCATCGAAAGAGCCGTTCCCCACTGGCCGGCGCCCGTTTCCGTCGTGACGCCCTTGAGGCCCTGCTTTTTCGCGTAGTACGCCTGCGCGATCGCGGAATTCAGCTTGTGCGAGCCGCTTGTGTTGTTGCCCTCGAATTTGTAGTAGATCTTCGCGGGTGTGTCGAGCACTTTTTCAAGGCAGTAGGCGCGAACGAGCGGCGACGGCCGGTACATTTTGTAGAAGTTGAAAACCTCTTCGGGAATCGGGAAATACGCGGTGTCGTTGTCGAGTTCCTGCTTTACAAGCTCCTCGCAGAAAACCACGCCGAGTTCTCCGGCGGTTATCGGCTGTTTTGTGCCCGGGTTGAGCAGCGGCGCCGGCTTGTTCTTCATATCGGCGCGAAGGTTATACCATGCCGTCGGCATTTCATGTTCTTCAAGGTAAATTTTATAAGGTACTTCGTTTGTTTTTTTCATTTTAATTCAGCTCCTTTTTGCGGATACCCGGCGGTGCTTCCGAAAACGTGCCGGAACGCCTGCGGGCGCATCCGTTAGCAAACAATTGTCGTAAAAAGTCGGTTTAAATATAAATGAGTCGTATGTTTTACGTGTGAACGCCGCGAAAATCACGCGAAAATAACGCGAAAATCCGTTTATTGTCCGTCGAAAAATCTTTCAGTATCCCGCGGAAAATTGCGGCACGAAGTAGTTTTGTTGAAATGTCCGGCGCTTCAGCGCCACGGAACCTCGTCCGGATCCTCCGACAGCATTACGGCGACGTAGTCCCTCAAAAAGAAGATCGCCTCTCTGTAGCCCTCGAATCCGAGCCCCTTGAAAGTTTTGACACAGTACATTCCGGTATACGATATCTGCCGGAACGGTTCTCTCGCCGCGATATCCGTGAGGTGCACCTCCACCGCGGGAAGTCCGACCGCCTTGAGCGCGTCAAGGATCGCGATGCTCGTGTGCGTGTAAGCGGCCGGGTTGATGACGATACCGTCAAAATTCCCGAGCGCGTTCTGAATCGCGGTCACGATCTCGCCCTCGCAATTCGACTGGAAAACCTCCGCGAAGACGCCTGCCTCCCCGGCCGCCTGTCCGATAAAATCTACGAGCGCCTTGTAGTCCTGTCTGCCGTATATATCCGGTTCGCGGATGCCCAACATGTTGATGTTCGGTCCGTTGATAACGAGGAATTTCATTTTTGTCTCCAGGCCGGTAGTTTTGTCAGCCCCGAAAGAGTGCGGGGTTTAATAAACCTGTTATTTTAATACGAAAACCGCGGTCCGTCAACAGGATTCGTCGGTTTTTTTCGTGTTTTTTTCGCCTGAACGGCCGCTCAAAAAAGCCCAAAAAAGGGAATTGCACACGGTTTTCGCAAATGATGTCAATCAAGTCCGGCGAGCTTCACGACAAGCGCGGCAGCGTCACGTGGTGTTGTCACGTTGTCGACTTCCGCGTCGGCGAATTTTCTGTAGAGCGGCTCGCGTTCGGCAGCCAGCTCCTCGAGAGGTCTCCCCTGCGACAGCGGACGGCCTTTTACCGGAAGAAGCGCGAGGGGCCTTTTGATGCGCACCGTGAACGAGTTCTGCCTGATATATTTATAGTTCTCCTCCCGCGTCACGACTCCGCCGCCCGCGGAGATAACGAGTCCGGACTGCTTTCCGAACTCCTTCAGCATCTCGCTCTCGACCTTGCGGAAAGCTTCCTCGCCGTCGTTTTTGATGATGTCAGCCGGCGTGCGGCCCGTTTTTTTCAATATCTCGGCATCCGTGTCCACGACGGTGCGGCCCGTGAGCTTTCCTATCTCCGCCGCCACCGTGCTCTTGCCGCTGCCCGGCATTCCTATCAGCACGATATTTCGCATCCGCGACGCCACCGCGTCACGCACTCTGTCGATCTCGCCGTCGGGAATCGCACGCCCCGTAAAGAGCTCCGAACTCCTTTTCGCCTGCGCGACCAGCATGTAAAGCCCGTTGAACGCCGGAATTCCGGCCTCTTCGCACTCGAGAATGAGCTCCGTTCTCTCCGGATTGTAGATAAGGTCGAAAACCCCCTTGAGAACGGGAAAAATGCGGACGTCGACCGGTGCCTCTCCGTTTTTCGGGAACATTCCGACGGGCGTTGTGTTAACAATGATTTCGGCGTCGCGGTGACGGTCAAGATTGGCGTAGTTGTTCTCGCCGCTCCTGCTGATGACGACCGTTTCCGCCCCCAGAAGCCGGAGAGCCTCCTTTACCGCGACCGAAGCGCCGCCGCTCCCCAAAATGAGCGTTTTTTTGCCGCGAACTTCGATTCCGGAGTGCTTTACGGACCCGGTAAAGCCGTACACGTCTGTGTTGTCGCCAAAAAGCGTGCCGTCAGGCCTTTTCACGATCGTGTTGACGCTGCCCGTGCGCCTTACCGTCTCGCTGACCTCGTCCATGAAAGGCAGAACGGTCTTTTTGTAGGGAATCGTCACGTTGAGCGCCGTCCAGTCTCCGTTTTTTAAAAACGCGCCGATCTCATCCTCGCGAAGCTCGTAAAGCTTATAAGGGTAGTTGCCGAAAAGCGCGTGGATCTGCGGAGAGTAGCTGTGAGCGAGCTTTGCCCCGATCAAACCGCATGAAATCATTTAGACCACCTCGCTGTAGCTGCCGAGATACGTAAAGCTCTCGCACGCATCGGGAAGCTCGCCCAAAAGCCTCAGAAGGCGCGGCGAATAGACGGGCGTCTCGAAGTCAAAATAGAACATGAACTCAAAGTCGCGCCCCGGAAGCGGACGGCTCTCGAGTTTGGTCAGGTTGATGCCGAGCGCGTAGAACTTCGACATGAGCTTGTAGAGCGAGCCCGCCTCGTGAGGAAGCGTGAGCATGACGCTCGTTCTGTCGGCGCCCGGATAGATCTCAAGGTTGCGGGAAATGCAAACGAACCTTGTGTAGTTGTTGTCGGCGTTCTGGACCGAGTCTTTAAGGCAGCTGAGGCCGTAATATTTGATGCAGCTCCTCGAAGCGAGCGCGGCGACGTCTTTACGACCCGACTCGGCCACTCTTTTCGCGGCGACCGCGGTGTTTTCGCACGGAATGATCTTGACGCCCTTAAGCTCCGAGAGGAACTCCGAACACTGGCTGATCGCCTGCTCGTGGGAGTATATCTCCTTTATATCCTCGATCTTCGTTCCGGGAACGGCGAGCAGGTTGTGGTCGATCTTGATGCGGACGCTCCTCGCAACCGTGAATTTGTGGTTCATCATGAGGTCGTACACCGAGTTCACCGAGCCGGCCGTACTGTTTTCGACCGGAATGACGCCGTAGCGGCAGAAGCCCGTCTCAATCGCCTTGAAAACGGCCTCGAACGTCGAAAAATACATAATGTCGGCGCGGCGGAAAAGCCTGTCGCACGCAATCTGCGAATTGGAGCCGTCCGTTCCCTGGCACGCAACCACCGCGGTCTCCGGGAAAAGCGAAGGTGTCTCCGCGATCGCCTTTTCGATCTTCTCCGCGAGTTCCGAACGTGCGCCCGTTATGCGCCGCTGGTGGTTTCTGCTCAGGTCGAAAATGAGCGGGTATAGCACGGAGATGCTGTCCTTGAGGTCGTCCGGTGTTTTCGAGATCACGTCCTTGAGCTTCTCGCGCTCGCGGCGCGGGTCGAAAACAGGCAAATGTTCCGCCTTCTTGACCTCGGCTATCTCAGCCGCGACGTTCATTCTCTCCGCGAAAAGCTTCACGATAGCGTCGTCGATTCCGTCTATTTTTTGTCTGCACTCTGTAAGGCTGTTTTTTCCGTTTTCCATGGTGTCCCTCTTGTTAAAAATGGATTATAGTTTGTCGATTACAGTTTGCCTGTTACTGTTTGCCGCCGGCATCTTTGAAGGCCAGCAGCGCATCGTAAACCGCGACAGCCGCGGCCGCCTCGATAACCGGAACAGCCCTCGGAACTATGCACGGGTCGTGCCTGCCCCTGACCGTGATTTCGGTCTCGGTCATCGTCCTGAGGTCGACGCTCCGCTGAGGAAGCGCTATCGAAGGAGTCGGCTTGAAGGCCGCCCTGAACACGAGCGGCATGCCGTCGGTTATCCCGCCCAAAATGCCTCCGGCGTTGTTTGTTATTGTCTCGATTTTGCCTTCTTTCAGGCAAAAAGCGTCGTTGTTTACGCTCCCGGTAAGTCTTGCCGCCGAAAAGCCCGCGCCGAATTCGACGCCCTTGACTGCCGGCACCGCGAAGACTATCTCCGCGATCTTTCCTTCCATTCCCTCGAAAAGCGGTCCGCCGAGACCGGCCGGGAGTCCTCTTACGACGCACTCCACAACGCCTCCCACGGAGTCGCCCTCCGCCTTCTTTTCCGCGATCAGCGCCTTCATTTTCGAGCCCTGCGCGTCCGAGACGGTCGGGAATTCCTTCTCTTTAACTGCCGCGGTGAGCTTTTCAACGCCCCCGCGGTCGCGAACGTTCCCTATAGAAAGGACTCTCGCGCACACCTCCACGCCCTCTTTTTCGAGCAGCTGGAGCGCGATCCCGCCGGCAACGCACAAAGGCGCCGTCATCCTTCCGGAAAAAGCTCCGCCTCCGCTCCTGTCCGCGCCGTCTCCGTATTTCACGAACGACGTGTAATCTGCGTGTCCCGGTCTCGGGACGTACAGAACGTTATCGTAGTCGCCTGACCTCCGGTTCGTGTTTTTGATGACCGCGGTCAGCTTTTCGCCTGTCAGGAAGCCGTTTTCGAGGCCGCTCTGAAATTCGGGAACGTCAGGCTCTTTTCTCGCGGTCGACCACTGATTTCTTCCTGGCGCGCGCCTCTCGAGAAACCTCTGCAGCCTCTCCGTGTCGATTTTTTCGCCCTTCGGGAACCCTTCTGCCGTCACGCCGACGCACTCCCCGTGCGAGCTTCCGAAAATCGAGATTATTAAGTTTTCGCCGTACGTTCCGCCCATAGGTCAGCCTCCGGTTTTAAGTGAAAATAAGTCGTCCCAGAAACCGGGATATGATTTGGCGGCGCACGAAGCGTTTTCCGCGTAGACGCTCTCCTTCGAGATTGACGCCGCAAGCGCCCCCGCCATCGCAATCCTGTGGTCGTCCGCCGTCGGGAACTGTCCCCCCCGGAGGCTTCCGGTTCCGTGTATCACGAGGCCGTCGTCCGTCTCCTCCGCAAAACCCCCGAGCGAGTTTATCATCGCCGCGGTAGTTTTAATGCGGTCGGACTCCTTCAGCCTGAGCCTTCCTGCGTTCAAAATCACGGTGTCTCCGCTCGCGCCCGCGGCAACCGCGCAAATCAGCGGCACAAGGTCGGGAATGTCCGACGCGTCTATCACCGCGCCGCTTAATTTTCCCTTCTTTACGGTAAAATCAGACGTTCCTCCGCGCCGCTTTTTCTCAGTCACGGACGCCCCGAACGACCTTAAAGTATCTACTATTTTTCTGTCTCCCTGCGGTGAGTTGCCTCTCAGTCCGCAGACCGTGACGCCTTTTTTCGAAAACGCGCCCGCCGCCAGAAAGTACGCCGCGCCCGACCAGTCCTTCTCGACCTCGGCAGTCGCGGGAATGCGGTACGTCTGACCGGCCGGAATCTCGTAGACCCTCAGACCGTCTCCGTCCGTCCTCTCGAACCGGATCTTTCCCAGCTTGAGGACGCTCTCTGTAATATCGATGTAGCTCCCCGATTCTATCTTCCCGCGCACGAAAACGCGGCTCACCGCCCCTTTTTCATTAACAAGCGGAAGCGCGAGAAGCAGACCTGAAATGAACTGCGAAGAGACGTTCCCGGGGAGGCTAAAGTCGCCCGCGGTAAGCCTTCCGCTCACCAGAAGAATGTTCTTTTCGCGCGCGATGTGCATTCCGTGCGCCCTCAGCTCGCCTGCGAAAACGTCGAGCGGCCTCTCGGGAAGCCTTCCCTCCATGTAAAACGCGCACGGCCTGCCCGTTATTCCCGCGAGCGGGAGCATAAACCGCTGCGTCGAGCCGCTCTCGCCGCAGAAAAGGTCAGCGACGCACGGTCTTCCGGAAAGCGAGCCGCCCTCTGAAGCAAGCGAAGCGCCGCATTCATGACTCGAAGCACTGCCGGCAGGTCTCACGGAAAAAGATCCGTCGCCGTTGTCTTCGATCTCCGCTCCGAGCGCCCTGAGACAGTTGATTGTCGCCTCGATGTCCTTCGAGACCTCGCGGCACACGACCGTCTTCGGTCCGTCCGAAAACGACGCCGCGATGAAAAGCCTGTGCGCGTGCGACTTTGAAGCAGGCGGTGTGACTTTTCCGGTGCGCTCTCCGGGCGCAACTACCGCGTTCACTTTACGCCTCCCGCTCTCAACCAGTCGATGAATTCTTCTTTTTTGATTGTGCGAAGCGCGCACTCTCCCGCGCGTTCCGGAACGACGAGAGTCAGCCCGGAGCCGCTCGCCTTTTTGTCGTTCATGGCTGATTCGGAAAGCGATTCCGCCGAAAAAACGGACAGATCGCCGCCCGTGTAGCATGCGAGCGCGGAAATTCCGTCGGGAAGCCCGTACCCGCGGATCACTTTCAAAAGCCGCTCAGTTGTGCCCTTTTCCGCAAACGACAGATTCTCCGCCGCCCGCGTTATGACGCACATTCCCGCCGCGACGGCCATACCGTGCGGAACCCTGTAGCCGCTTCTGTTTTCGATGGCGTGTCCTACGGTGTGACCGAGGTTCAGAACCATCCTGCCGCCCCTGTCAAATTCGTCGTTTTCCACGATTTCCCGCTTCATATCGACGCATTTCGCGACTACCGCGTCATACTGGAGCGACACCGGCATCGCCGCGACCGACTCGAAAAGCTCCCTGCTTCCGAGCATTCCGTACTTGATTATTTCCGCGCAGCCGCTTAGGTACTCCGCCTCCGGAAGCGTCGAAAACGTGTCCGTGTCGCAGAAAACAGCGCACGGCTGCCAGAACGCGCCAAGCAGATTTTTCCCTGCTTTCAGGTCAATTGCGGTCTTTCCGCCCACCGATGAGTCGACCGCCGCGAGAAGCGTGGTCGGCACCTGAACGTACTTGATTCCGCGCAGGAACGTCGACGACGCGAAGCCCGAGATATCACCCGTGACGCCGCCGCCCAGCGCGACTACCACGTCGCTCCTGGTCAGCTTTTCGCGCGCCATCTTTTCGACGATCATGCCGTACGTGGAGATGTTTTTCGACTGCTCCCCCGGCTCGAAAACGAACGTTCCCGTCCTGAACCCCGCCTCCTCGAGACTCTCCAGAACGCGCTCTCCGTAGAGCCGGAAAACGTTTTCGTCAGAGATTACAAAGGCCGTGCACGACGGTGAAACGGTCTTTGCGAGCATAGCGCCTGTCTTTGCGATCAGCCCGCTCCCTATATATACGTTGTATTCGGTTGAAGCTTTGACGGAGATGATTTTCATCAGCCGTCCACCTCCTCCTTGCGTGCCTTCCCGTCGGCGAGCAGCTTCGTGAGCCTTTCGCGGTCGCCTTCAGCCAGCGCCTCGCGGTACTCTTTGAGGCTCGCCGTGAGTATGTCAATTTCTTTTATCAGATTGTCCCTGTCGTCAAGAAAGAGCTCCGCCCACATTTCGGGATTCAGCCACGCCACGCGCGTCATATCCTTGTAGCTGCCGGCCGAAAAGCCCTTGTGCTTCGACGCCGTCGGACTTTTTATATACGCGTTCGACACGACGTGCGCCAGCTGAGACGTAAACGCGATCATCTCGTCGTGCTTTTCCGCCGTGGTCACGGAAATTCTTCCGAAGCCGCACGGTTTAAGCAGCTTTTTGATTCTGTCCAGCAGCTCGATGTCGTCGAAAACAGGCGGCACGATTACCATCGGCGCGCCCTTGAACATATTTTCCTTGGAATACCTGAAACCGGAGTACTGCGTTCCCGCCATCGGGTGTCCGCCCACGAACAAAAAGCCGTACTTTTCCGCAATCTTCGAGCACTCCGCGACTACGCGGCGCTTGGTGCCGCACGAGTCGATTACCACCGGTTTTCCCCCAATTATAGGGCCTTTTTGCGCCAGAAAATCTATCGCCGCCTGAGGGTACGTGCACAGAATGATTATGTCGCACTCCGGAATCACGCCGTCGGTCAGAACGTCCTTCACGGCGCCGCTCATTATCGCGAAATCGAGCGTCTGGCGGCTTCTGTTGTATGCGTAAACCTCGTGTCCGTCCGCGGAGTACGCCTTCGCGAACGAACCTCCTATGAGTCCGAGCCCTACGATTCCGACCTTCATAACGACGCCTCTCTGACAGCTTTGATTTTTTTCGCGAGCACCGCGAATTCGTCGGGTTTGATCGACTGTGCGCCGTCGCTGAGAGCGTGAACCGGGTCGTTGTGGACTTCAATGAGGAGTCCGTCGCAGCCGCATGCGGTTCCCGCGAGCGCCATCGGAGGAACGAGCTTCGCGATCCCCGTAGCGTGGCTCGGGTCGACTACAACAGGCAGATGCGAGAGTTCGTGCAGCATCGGAACGGCAGAAAGGTCGAGCGTGTTTCTCAGATAGTCGCTGAACGTTCTGATTCCGCGCTCGCACAGAATGACCTTCTCGTTTCCGCTGGCCATAATGTACTCCGCGCTCATAAGGAGCTCCTTCAGCGTATTCGCGAGGCCCCTCTTTAAAAGAATCGGCTTGTCGGTGCGGCCGAGTTCGCGCAGAAGGTCGAAATTCTGCATATTTCTCGCGCCGACCTGCAGTACGTCAACGTCCTCGAAAAGCGGCAGATCCGTCGCGCTCATAATCTCGGTCACGATCGGAAGTCCCGTCTCGCGGCGCGCAGTCTTGAGAAGCTCGAGCCCCACAGCCCTGAGTCCCTGGAAATCGTATGGAGAAGTACGCGGCTTGAACGCTCCTCCGCGAAGCATTCCCGCGCCGGCCTCTTTGACCGCCTTCGCGATTCCGACAATCTGCTCTTCCGACTCGACCGAGCACGGGCCCGCGATGATGCAGAAGTTCCCGCCGCCTATTTTGACGCCGTTCACGTCGATAACCGTGTCGTCCGGGTGGAATTTCCGGTTGCAGCACTTGAACGTCTCCGTGACGCGGCTGACTTTTTCAACAATGTCAAGGCTTCCGACAAGGTCCATGTCCACCTTTGTCGTGTCGCCGATAAGTCCCAGAACCGTTTGATACGTGCCGGTCGATACGTGAACGCCGAGGCCCATCTCCTTGAACCACTCTACGAGTCTCTCCTGTTTTTCCGGTGAAACGTTTGGTTTAAGCGCAACTATCATTTTTTACCTCCGAAGGTCCGCCTTTTCTTCACTTTTTTCCGTGGCGGTCCCATTTTCACTGTTGTTTAATTTCCGTGCGCGTTTCTTTTTTTGCGTGCGCGAAAATATTTAACTTTAAAGTATACAAAAGTGTTCACGTCAAGTCAATATAAAAAAATGTTCACAGTAGCTTCACAGTAGCTCACGCCGTCTCACGCCGTCACACTCACGCCGTCGCTTAAATGCCTCCGTTCTCTGTCTTATCATTCCTTCCCGCGCCCCTCTTGAACCTCTCCGTCAGTCCGTTTTCCCCTGTTTTTGCATAAATTAATTCATACGCCCCGAATTATGCATTATTTCGCATTATTTTCGACAATTTCTCAAATTTATTCAAAAAACCGCTTGACAGCGGAATTATTATGAATATAATATCGCCTGTAACACCTTTGAAGAGCGCCGCGGACGTGTTCCGGACGGCGTACAAGGAGAGGAGAAAACCATGAAAACCTTTAAAACTTTACTCGCACTGGTATTAAGCCTTGCATGCATTCTCGCGATGGCAGCCTGCAAAAACGACTCTGACGCTTCTAAAGCGGCCGCCTACAACAAGATCCTCAAGGGTCTTGAATACGACGACTCCGGGCTTCCCGAACTCACCGTGGCTACATCGCCCGACTTCGCCCCTATGGAATTCGTTGACCTCTCGAGAAGCGGGACCGACCAGTACGTCGGTTTTGACATCATTCTCTCGAAGTACATCGCCAAGGAGCTCAACATGAAACTCGTCATTAAGCCGATGTCCTTCGACGCGGTTCAGGCGGCGGTTCAGACAGGCACCGTTGACCTCGGTCTCTCCGGCTTCAGCTGGACTGCACAGCGCGCCGAGAACTACTTCATCACCGACTGGTACGAGGCAGGCAAAAACGAGACCCAGCAGGTCACGATCACCCTTGCCGCGAACAAGGACAAGTTCAAAACAGCCGCCGACTACAACGGCGTGAAGGTCGGAGCTCAGGGCGCCTCCCTCCAGAAGATCCTCTGCGAGGAACAGCTTAAGGGCGCGCAGATCGAGCTCTACGAGAACCTGAACGACGCGTGCACCGCCCTCCTCACCGGCAAGATCGACGCACTCGCGGTCGCCTACGGAAACGGCGAATCGTTCATCTCCGCGAACGGCGACAAGATCGTTTTCACCGGCTTTGAGTTTGTGGTTGACGAGCTCTACAAGAACAACGTCATCCTGCTCAACAAGAACTCGACCGAACTAGGCGCGAAGGTCAACGCGGTCCTCGCGAAGGCAAAGGCCGCCGGCGTCTACGACTCCTGGTACGAAGCCTGCCAGCTCCTGGCAGAGATCAAAACGATCGACGAGCTCGGCTACGACGAGGAAGGCAACAAGATCACGGAGTAAGCGTTCGTTCTCTAATTTCTGATTCCGCCGGCTTGACCGCCAGGGTCAAGCCGGCGGCGCGGGACTTCCGGGCCGGACACCGTTCACTTCGTTAAAACAGCGAAAGCTCGTTGAGCGCTCGTTGAAACCAGCGGAAACGGCGTCCGGAATTTGCGGAAGTCCCGCGCGCATATTTACCTGTTTTTAGGTAAAAAGTGAAGCCCGTGCGGCCTCATTTTTTAACGGAGGGCCACTGTTATGACCTTAACGGAAATCCTGCAGAACATGTGGGACATATTCATAAAATACTACATCGGAGCAGGTCTCCTGTGGAGCGGCATCGGCTACACGCTGCTGCTCTCCGCGATCACGGTTCTCGCCGGCACGGTACTCGGCTCGCTTATGGCGCTCGGCAAGCGCACGCGCTTTAAGCCGCTCGTTTTCGTTATTACCGCGTTCGTCGAGGTTCTGCGCGGCACCCCGATGCTTCTCCAGCTCTACGTCGCGTATTTCATCATTCCGATGCTTCTGAAAATGCCCGGTCTCTCGCCCTTCACCAGCGTCGCGATAGCGATGTCGCTGAACTCGGCTGCGTACGTCTCGGAAATCATCCGCTCCGGAATCGAGGCCGTCGACAAGGGCCAGACCGAGGCCGCACGCGCGCTGGGTCTGACCGGGAAGACCACAATGCTGAAAATAATCCTGCCGCAGGCCGTCAAAAACATTCTGCCCGCCCTCGGAAACGAATTCATCACGGTGATAAAAGAGACCTCTCTCGCCTCCACGTTTTTTGTCGGCGACCTGATGACGACCTACAAGGTCATCAACGGCTTCACCTTCCAGACTGTTCCGGTCCTTTTCGACATGGCTATCTTCTATTTTTTGCTCACGTTCAGCCTCTCGAAGCTGCTCGGCGTTTTCGAAAGGAGGATGAAGAAACGTGCTTGAAGTTAACAACATCTACAAAAATTTCGGTTCTCTCAAAGTTCTGCGCGGCGTGACGACTCACGTCGACAAGGGCGAGGTCATCTCGATAATCGGTGTATCCGGCTCCGGAAAATCGACCCTTCTCCGCTGCATGAACCTTCTTGAACAGCCCACGTTCGGCGAGGTCTGGATCGAGGGCAAGCTTATGACCCCGGTCGACCCCTACCTCCACCGCGAAGTCATCGAAGCGTCCAATACGTTCGCGAAGCTGACCGCTTCCGGAATGAGCACCGACGACGCCGTCCACAAGATCAAGGAGGAGGACCTTCTCAAGGAAAAGCATTCCCGCGAAGGCGCCGCCTACAAAAAACTCATGAAGGAGCTTTACGAAAAGAACCACATCGACGTGAACGAAGGCCGCCGCAAAATGAGCATGGTCTTCCAGCAGTTCAACCTCTTCAACAACAAGAGCGTCCTCGACAACATCACTCTCGCGCCGATTGAGACTGCGAAGTACCACCACGCGAAGAACATGAAGGAGGTCAAGGAGGAAGTCACCGAACGCGCCATGACGCTTTTGAAGCGCATTGGCCTCGAGGAAAAGGCAAACGTCTACCCCTCCACCCTCTCCGGCGGCCAGAAGCAGCGTATCGCGATCATCCGTTCGCTCGCAATGAACCCGGACGTAATGCTCTTCGACGAGCCCACCTCCGCCCTCGACCCCGAGATGATCGGCGAGGTTCTGGATCTGATGAAGGAACTCGCGGACAGCGGCATGACGATGGTTGTCGTTACGCACGAAATGGGCTTCGCGCGCGAGGTTTCCGACCGCGTCCTCTTCGTCGACGAGGGCTACATTAAAGAGGAAGGCACGCCCGAGCAGATCTTCCGTGACCCGAAAAACCCGCGTCTGAAGGACTTTCTGAGCAAGATTCTCTGACGTACGCGTACGTTACAGCGCGCCAAACACGCGCATCCGGAGGCAAAAATGGCTTCTATAAAAAACGCATCTCTGACGTATCATCTTGACGAAATAGACTCGAAAACGCCCGAAATTCTCGATATTTCGCACAAAATCTGGGAATTCGCCGAACTCTCGCTGAAAGAGTTCAAGTCCGCCGCGCTCTATACCGAAAAGCTCGCGGAGGAAGGCTTCACGGTCAAAAAAGGCTACTCGGGCATCGAGACCGCCTTTTCCGGAGAATTTTCGTCCGGCACCGGCAAGCCCGTCATCGGAATTTTAGGCGAATTCGACGCTCTGTCAGGACTCTCCCAGAAGGCCTCCTCGGTCGAAAAAGAAGAGCTTGTCAAAAACGGCTCGGGCCACGGCTGCGGTCACAACATGCTCGGCGCGGCGTCGTTCGGCGCTGCCCTCGGCATCAAGAAGTACCTCGAGAAAACCGGCACGAACGGCACCGTGATCTTTTTCGGCTGCCCGGGCGAGGAAGGCGGCGCCTCCAAGGCGTTCATGGCCCGCGACGGCGTCTGGAAGCAGCTTGACGCAGCCCTCACCTGGCACCCCGGCCGCACCAACGAAGTCACCACCGGCACCAACAACTCCTGCGTCCAGATTCTCTACGAGTTCAGCGGTGTCGCCGCCCACGCCGCCGGCAATCCCGAACAGGGCCGCTCCGCGCTCGATGCCGTCGAACTCATGAACATCGGAGTCAACTACCTCCGCGAGCATATGCGGTCCGATTGCAGCGTTCACTACGCGATGGTCGACGGCGGCGGTCTCTCCCCGAACGTGGTCCAGCCCCACGCCTCCGTCCTCTACATGATCCGCGCCTGCAAGGTCAGCGACACCCTCGCCCTCGAAAAGCGCGTCGACGCCTGCGCCGAAGGCGCGGCCCTTATGACCGGCACCACTATGAACCGCATTTTCGTCGACGGAACCTCGAACACACTTCCGAATACCGTTCTCGAAAAGCTTCTTCACGAAAGCCTCCTGAAGATCCCGTTGCCCGGATACACCGCCGGCGAACTCGCATACCTCGAGGCGCTGGACCTCACCTGCCCCCGGAACGGCTCAATTCCCGGTCACGGCGCCAAATACGACATTGCAATCAAACGCGCAGCCGCAGACCTCTCCTGTAACGGCACGAAGTACGTCAACGACTTCATAATGCCCTTTTACAGCGGGAACGAATTCTCGCCCGGCTCCACCGACGTCGGCGACGTCAGCCGCCAGACTCCCACGGCGGAATTCACGGCAGTCACCTTCGCGGCCCACGCGCCCGGCCATTCCTGGCAGAACGTCTCCTGCGGCGGCTCCACTGTCGGCGACAAGGGCACGCTCTATGCGGCGAAGGTTCTTTCAGACGCCGCGGTCACTCTTTTCGAGACGCCCTCCATTCTTAAGGCCGCCCGCGACGAATTCGAAAACAGAATCGCGTTCGAGGAGCCGCTCAGCCCGATTCCCGAAGGCGCCGTCCCTTACGTGATCGAATGACCCTGGCCACTAAATATGCGTATTTTTTTAATATTTTTTAAATATACTTGCGTATTTTATTGCGGCTTTTGCGAAAATATGATAAAATCCATTCTGCGGCATCATCACACGCCGCCCCACAAATAAATCAAAAAAGTAAACCAAGGAGACATTTTAATGGCTAAAAAAGCATACGCAGGAAACGAAAAGAACATCCGCTCTGTAAGGTTCGATGCAATCAAGCGCCTGATTTCCGAGGAGCAGATCGGCAGCCAGCAGGACCTTCTCAGGCGCCTCAACGAGGAAGGCTACGCCGTCACCCAGGGCACCGTTTCCCGTGACATCCGCGACCTGAAGCTCACCCGCGTCGCCCTCCCCGGCGGCGGCTACCGTTTCGAGGAGAGCAAAACGCGCGACGACTCCTTCATCTCGAACCAGTTCCGTATCCTCTTCCGCACCTCGGTCACGAAAATCGACACCGCCCTCAACCAGGTCGTCATAAAAACCTACAGCGGCATGGCCGGCGCCGTGTGCGCCTCAATGGACTCAATGCAGTGGGACGGCATGCTCGGCACGATCGCCGGCGACGACACCATCCTCGTCATCATGCGCACCCAGAAGGACGCCGAAGAGCTCAGTTCCACCCTGTCCACACTCCGCAGTATCGTCTAAAGTTTTGTTCTAAAAATAGGTAAATTAGAGCGCGCAATCAATCAAATCTGTAATTAATGCTTCTCTTGCGAGTAGCACGTACTGGATTACGGTTAAGCATTGTTTCATCAAATTATCACTTTCACCGATTCGGTGAAATCTTTATTTCAAATGAAACACAGTTGTCAATACTATCATACTATTCTTTGAAGAACTAGGCTAACAAACATGAGAAGCGCCAAAGTTGACGCGATAATCTCTAAACGAAAACAGTCAGCAGATTTCGTGAAGTCACAAAAATCTACTGACTGTTTTAAAACTGTTTTCAAAGTCGCTTTTAGCCCAATAAATAAACCTCTTATTATTTCTCAGGTAATGGTTCAAAGTCTGATGCAGGGTGTTTACATAGCGGACATACAAAGTCCTCCGGCAGCTCGTCCCCTTCATAAACGTATCCGCATATCTTGCACACAAAGCCCTTCTTGCCCTTCGTCTCCGGCTTCGGCTTCACGTTCGCCTGGTAGTAGGTGTACGTCATCGTCTCTCTGTCCGAGATCACCCTCGCCTCTGTCACCTCACAGATGAACATTCCGTGCGTGCCCAGATCGACGTACTGCTCAACCATTAAACCGTTGCCGGACCTCGGCTCGTCCATCCCCTCGAACTTGTCGCACGTTCTGCCGCTCCTGAATCCGAACGACTTGAACACGTCAAAAGGCGCGTCGACGGAAAGGCAGTTCACGTTCATGACGCCGGTCTTTTTGATCAAGTGGTGGGAGTAATTCTGCTTGTTGATGCAGACCGCCACGCGGTTGGGAGTGCTCGTGACCTGCGACACGGTGTTGCAGATAAAGCCGTTGTCCTTGTCGCCGTCCCGCGATGTGATGACGTACAAACCGTAGCCGATCTTGAAGAGCGCGCGAAGGTCGTTCTTGTTGGCTGTCGCGTCCATTCTCGCCAGGTACTCTCCGCAGAGTTCGTCAGCCAGCGCGTCGATCTTCTGCTTTGACGAGTCGTCCAACGCGGAGACGATTTTTACCGAATTTTCGGCAAAAATCAAATTCTTGGAGCCCTCGAGCATTGCCTTCATCGTCTTGGTGGCGTTGGGTGCCCAGGAGCCGTTTTCGATGAACGCGACCGTCCTGTTGCAGAAATTCCTCTCGGTGAGCGAATTGATAAACTCGCGCATGTACGGGAAAATGCCGGCGTTGTACGTAGTCGTCGCGAGAACGATTTTTCCGTATCTGAAAGCGTCCTCGACCGCCTCGGCCATGTCGCTTCTGGCGAGATCGTGAACCGCGACCTTCGGGCATCCCTTGGCGCGAAGCTTGTCGGCGAGAAGGTTCACGGCGTCCTTCGTGTGGCCGTAAACCGACGTGTACGCGATGACGATGCCGTCCGACTCGACGCCGTAGGACGACCAGATATTGTACTTGTTTACGTAGTAGCCGATGTTCTTGTTAAGAACCGGTCCGTGGAGCGGGCAGATCATCCTTATGTCGAGAGCCTCGGCCTTTCTGAGAAGCGCCTGCACCTGCGCGCCGTATTTTCCGACTATTCCGAAGTAGTACCTGCGCGCCTCGCAGTCCCAGCCCTCGCCGTCCTCATCCGTGTCGGTGACGTCCTTTTTGAGCGCCCCGAACTTTCCGAAGCCGTCAGCGCTGAAAAGAATTCCGTCCGCACTGTCGTACGTCACGATCACCTCGGGCCAGTGAACCATCGGCGCCGTCACGAACGTCAGCGTGTGGCGGCCAAGCTCAAGCGTGGAACCTTCGCCGACAACGATTCTCCTGTCCTCAAATTCCTTCCCGAAAAAGTTTTTCATCATCTGAAACGCCTTCACGGACGACACGACAGTCGCCTCCGGGTACGCCTGCATGAAGTTCACAATGTTCGCCGAGTGGTCGGGCTCCATATGCTGAACCACAAGATAGTCCGGCTTTCTTCCACCGAGCGCCTCGGAAATATTGTCCAGCCACTCGTGCGTGAATGCGGCGTCCACCGAATCCATAACGGCGATCTTCCGGTCCTTGATCAGGTAGGAGTTGTACGCCATGCCCTCCGGCACAATGTAGTGACCCTCGAAAAGGTCAATGTCGTGGTCGTTAACGCCTACGTAAAAAACATCGTCAGTAATTCTCATAAAATCCTCCAAGCCGGCCTGTTTCCGGTCTATTTATAGGTAAAATCAATCAATTGAGCGGAATCCCGTTCAATCCTCTTTTTTCTTCTTTCCGCCAATTTTCACGGCAATCACCACAGCCGCCGCAGCCAGAAGCGCGACACCCGCGACGATTCCCGCCACAAGCAGTATCTTCCCCGGGCCGTCTTTTCCGGGCGTTTCCGGACCGTCAGGACCGTCTGTTGAATCCGCGGGTAACGCGGTCGGAACAGGCGTGTCGTCCTTCACGGTCATCGGATTGTCGACCGTCTCAAACGTGTAAACCGCCCTCTCCGCCTGCTCCGCTGCGGGAATACTCTTGCCGACCTCCGCGAGCATATCCTTCATCGCCTTGTCGAGCTGCGACTGAGTCGAATTCTTGTCAGCCAGGATCTCGCGCACCGCCTTCAGCGATGCTGCGTCTTCGGAGCCTCCCGCGGCCTTAAACGTGTCTATAAGCGACTGCGCCTCTTCGACGTTCTTGAACGGAGTACCCGTGACGTCAACCTCTCCGAGCTGCAGCATATATCCGTCAGCGGCGGTTTTCGTCAGTTTGGACGCGTAGAACATCACGTATCGTGCATGCTTGTTTCCGTCTAAATTTAGGGTATAAAAATCCTTCGGCGCCTTCGACCCGCTCTCGCTTGCGACAGTCTCCCAGTCAGTCATATTGTCGGATATCCTGATCTCGAAATCCTCCGGCCAGCAGCCGTTCGGCGACACGGAAATCGCGTCGATATTGAAGTAGTCCTGAAGATCTATGATCGCGAACTCGGGCGACTCCGCCTGGTCCATATGGATCTTGACGTTCGACGTCCAGCCTCTCTTAAGGTCGCCGTCGGTCAGAAAATCCGGCCACCAGCCCCACGATTTGTACTCCGCTCCCTGCGGGTACGAAGACACCGTTACCGGCTTCCCTTTTGAAATGCTCTTGCCCTCTTTGTACTTCACGACGTTTTCGCCGCGCTCGGACATTCCCGCTCCCGAGACAAGCTCCGTGGGAGGTGTTCCGCCGTCGTCATTGTAGACCTCGATCTCGCAGATTTCCAGCTTTCCCGCAGGAAAATCGGAAGCGATGATTCTCAGATACCTGGCCTTTACGGTCTCAAAAGTAACCGAAGGCGCGGTGTCCAAAAGCACTTTAAAGTTCTTTGCCTCAGCCAGCTTGTACCACGTCTCCGCGTCTTCCGAAACAGCCAGCACGAAGCTTCCCGGCATATTTATGCCGTACCCGAACCGCGACCCCGCCGGATAAATGTCGACGCGGTTGAACTCCACGCTCCTGCCGAAATCGAGCACCGCCATGCCGCTGTTGTTTCCGGATTCAGGCGTCCAGCCTTCCATTCCGCCGCCCGAGAACCTTACGCCGTCGTTCAGCGCGCTCATGTACCAGCCGCCCGATCCCACGGACGAATCGCACATTATGCTCGCGTGAGCGGCAAGATTCTCATTCATACCGGGCACCCATTCGCGTTTCTTGCTGAAATCGTACCCCTCAGGGAGCACGAACAGCCTCGCGCCGCCCGCTTCGAGTTCAAAATCCGCCACGTTTCCTTCCGAAAGCTCCTGCTTGTACGCCTTTCCGTCCTTCTCCGACAAATACTCGAGCGACGTGATCTCTTTGTCAAACTTCAGACTGAAATCCTTCGCCTTCGAGAAGTTGTTGTTCACGACCATGCAGTAGTTTCTGCCGGTCTCGCGGTCTCTCAAATACGCGACAGTAAAGTCCGCTTTTGTCTCGGACTGCACGAAAAAGTCGTCGGGAATGAGCTCCATCGCGTCGTATTTGTTGCGCCCCTGGTACACCTCGAGGCTGTCGCACTTGATGAGCGTCGGCCCCAGGTTGTGGACCTCCTGATTCAGCCTGCAGATGAACTCGTATTTAGGGTTCGGAGTGCCGTCCCAATGGATGATTCCGTCGATAAAAGGCTCGCTGCGGTTGTAAGGCGTGAACCACGTGAAGTACGAAAGCTGCTTTACGCCGAACGCGAGCGCCATGTTTATTTCGTAGCGCGTTTCCGACTCGGTTGGCGATCTGAACGCAACCTCCTGAGTGACCGATTGAATATACGTGCCTGTTTTTACGCCGTTCGCAAGTCCGACCTCGCGCACCGCGTTCAGGTTGAGCAAAAATCCGGTCCTGTTCATCGAACCGGCCGCCAGCCCGAACGGGTACAGGTCGTACATCAGGTAGTCCTGCTTGTGACCTGTCTGCGCGCACAGCTTCAGCCAGTCGTTCATCTGCGCCTTGTAGACGTCGATCGAACCGTAAGCGGCATACGGCAGGAAGTTGAGGTGCATATACGAATTCGGATCCAGCTCTTTCAGAACCCTGTAAGCCTTTATAAAGACGTTCGGGTTGAAAGGCTCGTCGAGCATATAGTACCCGTTCGCGCCGGGAACGTTTCTGTACTCGTCAACGACCTTTTTGATCTGTTTTTCGCTCATATTGAGCAGGCCTGAACCGAGTCTCGAGTCGCCGACCGTCATATGGATCCCGTACTTGTAGCAGAGCTCGAGCATCTTCAGCTGCGTCGCCTTCGAACCGAGGTTGTCGCCTGCGCCCATAACCCATGTGATTCCCGCGTCCGCCATAAGCTTGTACTGCTCGTCGTTCACGTAGTTCTGCGTAGGCGGCCAGAAAATCGATATCATAATGTCGTCGTCAAAGCTGTACTCCTTTTCGACAACAAAAATCCTGCAAACGGCCGAACCCGAGTCAGACGAAACAGTCACCTCGGCGGAACCGGGCTTGATTCCCTTCACCGTACCGCCGGCGTCTACCGTCACTACGCTCTCGTCCGAAGACGTCCACTTCGCGTCCTTGACTTCCTTCTTCGTCGTGAGCACGTCCGTCTCGCCCACAACGAGTTCAACCGCCTCTCTCACAAGCGTGACGGCCGAATCGGCAGCCTCCGCCTCAACCGGTTTTCCGCCTGAAAATACGGAAAATATCACAGCCGCAACCGTGAGCGCGGCAACTGTCATTATCGCGGCCGCAAGCGAGCCCGCCTTTCTTTTTACCGTCATAAAAACGCACCTCCGACCGGCCGTCCAAAGCGGCACCTGTCCTCAACACAAAAATTATTTATTCTTTTCCTTATTCCGCTTGTCGTTGATGATCTTCATCTCCGCAGCCGTGATTTCGGTAACATTGTTCTCCTTCGCCCACGCCACGCAGCCTCTCAGGACCGTCGGCAGGAATATCCTCGGCACGTTCACGATCGTCTCAAGCGCGTCGTCCGAAAAGTGCACCGTAGGATCGATCCTGTCCGCGGCGTACCTCACCGAAGCGAGCGTCGTCTTTCTCACCGGCAGCAGTTCCGCGATGAGTTTTCTCTTCTTGTGGTACCAGAAATTCTTGGAGTCCCTGTAGCCGTAATCGACCGGGCACGGCGGAAAATCTCTTCCGCGCACGCCGTTCACGATCGCCTCCCAATATTTGGGCTTCATCAGAATTTTGTCTACTTTTAGAATAAAATGCGCTCCGTACGGACTTGTGATGCCGTTGAAGTCGTGATACTTTTCAAGCGTGTAGTGGTCCTCTCCCTCGGCCATCGGCTTGTCGTTTTCCGCGCCGTCAAGCGTGTCCACCCACGTGCACTCGATAACCTGGAACGACTCGTTAACGATCTTCGGATACTTGCCCGCAGGGTCGTTCTCCGCCCTCAAACCATCCACCAGAGTCATCGAAAAATCCTTCATTTTCTCCGCCGTCGTGTCGCCCGGCCACCCGAGTCTCACGGCTTCCTTGAAGTATTTCCGGTCGTCCGGGAAAAAGTTGATCGCGCACTTCTTGCGTTTGATAATGTTCTGAGCAGTGTTCGACGAGTTGCGGCACGAAAGCAGCATCGCGTAGTAGTCCTTTCCGGCCACATAGTACGGCTGGACAAGCGAGTAGGCTCCGCAGTTCGTCTCACCGTCGTCCGCAAGCGTGCTTACGAGCACCGCCGGCATTGGAAAGAACAGCGACGTCTGGTAAAAGTTGTCAACGATTCTCAGATCCTTAAAGTCTGACATATTTCCCCTCCCGAATTTTTCGCGAATAAACTGTATTTTGAGGTTTCACGCCGCCAGAATCCTCTCGCCAAAACGTACGCCGGTCCGGCGCCTTCACGGTTTCTCCAAGGTTTCCCCAAGCGTTCCTGCCCTGCTTGTATTATACCATCCCCGCGCCCTTCCTTCAAGGATTTCAAGCCCGTTTTCGCCCGCAAAAATATTCTCCAAAACGCGCCTCAAAAGGTGGAAAATACGCTTAAACTTTGACAGTTTTAGCCTCAAAGCACTCCTGAGAAATCGTTTTGGACAACAAATTGTTAAAAAATGTCGCAAACCGGATCCTGCCCCGCGCAGAAAAGTCGAAAGATGTCGAAAAGTGACGAAAAGTGACGTGGCGCCGCGGTTTTCGTGCCGCGTTTTCGTGCCGCCTTAAGAAGTACCTTAAGAAGTACTCTTTTCACCGGCGCAAAAATAGAGTATAATATAAAAAACGCGCCGGACGGCGCATAAAACTGACTTTTTTTCAACGGAGAAGTTATGAAAATTTTAAATAAGCTCATTCTGACAGTTTTGACCGCGGCGCTGATCGTCTGCATGGCATCATGCGCGAAGCCTGACAAGCCGGAGCCTGCCGAAACCGGAAAACCCGAAAGCCCGACCTCCGAGGTCACCGCTACCCCCGCAGACCCGACTGACGCGCCGGCGGATTCCCAAGAGCCGGAAGAAACACAGGCCCCCGAAGAGACCGCCGCCCCGACCGATGAACCGACCGCGGCGCCCCCTTCAAAGCCCGCTCTCGGCGACAACAAGGGCAAGCCTTTTACGGAAGGCCAGGAACACGTCGACACCCTCTATTTTGAGGACTTCAACGGCAAGACCGTCGACGACCTTCTTGAAGACGCCGGAACGCTTTCGACCGACCTTCTCGAGGTCAACGACGGAAAGCTCTGTCTGTCATTCGCAAACGGCGCGCCCGATGTCAACCACAATTCGTTTTTTGCCCAGATTTTCGACGAATTCGGCGACTACGAGCAGTTCGAGCTCTCGTTCGACTACAAGATCGCGCTGCCGAGGGATGACCTCAAGCAGTACGAGTGGGTAGGCCTCATGATCGGCTGCTTCGTCAACGAGCCGACCGGTTTCGTGCCCACCACCGCGGGCAACGGCCTGTTTTTCGGGCTCAACGACAAGGGGCGGTTCCCGGTTTACGGCGTCGGTGAAAGCGGCAGCGAAGGCGGCTGGCCGGACAAATCCATGATCCTCGAATTCGGGCAGAAGGACTATTTTGACGAGGAGCGCCACGTCACGATGATTCAGACTGACGACCTGAAGGCGTACCTCTACATCGACGGCACTTTTGTCTGCCACATGGAGGTCGGCGAGGACGAAGTCACGCTTTTCGACGCGTCCGGGAACAAGGTTGCATCCGCGGAAAACAACGTCGGCAACATGTCCGGCTCGGCAATGATGGTCTGGACCCACCTGACCGGCGCGGTGATCGACAACTTCTGCGTGAAGGCGTACTGATTTCCTGCCTGAAACGGTTCGCGGCAGGCAAAACCGCGAAAAGCGATTTAAACATTCAAAAAGCGTTCACGGGGCGCTAACGTCCCGCGGGCGCTTTTTTTCTTCCTGATTAGGGAAATAAAAGCAACAAAAGTGGGTGAAAAACAATAAAAGAAGTGATACAATAAGAGGACTCTCCGCTAAAAGGAGAGAAAAAACCGGATTGGACAATTGCAAAGGCAGAAAACATGTACCGTATTGGACTCGACATTGGCACAACAAGCATCTGCGGCGTTCTGTTTGACACCGACAGCGGCAGACTCGTCAAGAGCATCACCCACCGCGGCGGCGCACCCGTCAAGCCGGACGTTCCCTACGCGCGTCTCATCGACGTGAACCGGGCGCTCGAAATCACGCAGGCGGTTCTTCGCGAACTGCTCGAATTCGGCCGCGCCGACTCGATAGGCGTGACAGGTCAGATGCACGGAATCGTATACATCGACGCTAACGGCAAGCCCGTTTCGCCCGTTTTTTCCTGGCAGGACGGCAGGGGCAACCTCCCCTACAAAGACGGCCTCACTTACGCGGAGTATTTTTCGCAGGCAACCGGCACAGGCGCATCGACAGGCTACGGCGCCGTGACGCATTTTTACAACACCGTGAACGGGCTCGTTCCCGAAGGCGCCGTCTGCTTTGCGACGGTCGCCGACCTCGCGGTAATGTCGCTCACCGGCAAAAACAGGCCGCTCCTCCACCCCACGAACGCCGCTTCCATCGGCGCTTACGACCTCGAGGGGAAGCAGTTCCTGCTCGACCGCATTGAGGCTCTCGGCGTCGACGCGTCGTTTTTCCCGCGCATTACCCACCGCGGAAAGGTGACGTTTGTCGGCGAGGCGAAAACCGGAATTCCGGTCGCCGCGGCGATTGGCGACAATCAGGCGGCCCTTTTTGACGCAGTCGGCATGAGCGCCGACGTGCTCTCCGTGAACGTCGGAACAGGCAGCCAGGTCTCCTGCATCGCATGCGACGACGCAGCATCGAAATTTGCCGAAAAGAAGCTGAAAATTACAGGCGGCGACGTCGAGCTCCGGCCCTATTTCGGCGGCCGCAACATTGCCGTCGGCGCAGCCCTTTGCGGCGGCCGCGCGTACGCCCTTCTGGCGGACATGTTCCGCGAGACGGTCGAGCGCATTGCCGGCTTTGAGCCCAGCCCCGAGATGGTTTACGACGCCATGGACAAGGCCGTGAGATCCCACCGCGAAACGTTGAAACTCCTCCGCTCGCCCACCGGCGACGCCAAACTTCCGGCAGGCACAGGCCTCACGCCCGCCCCGGTCGTCAACACCACCTTCAGCGGCACGCGCGCCAACCCGCAAAAACGCGGCGCCATCGAAAACATCGGCACCGACAACTTCACAATGGGCACCCTCGCGGCTGGCTTCTCCGAAGGCATCGCCTCCGAGCTCTACTCCCTCTACGGCGAGGTCAAACCCTTCGCCGCCTCCGGTCACCGCGAACTGGTCGGCGCCGGCAACGGTCTCCGCCTCAACCCCACCCTCTGCGAGTCCATTTCCGAAAAGTTCGGCCTCGAGCTCTCGATGCCCGAATCCAGGGAAGAAGCCGCTCTCGGCGCCGCTTTGCTGGCGGAGCACGAGGATCTGTAATTTAATCCCCGCCTCCTTCACCGGGCGCCAACAAAAGCGTGTCAGCCGGGTTATTTAAAACAACATGCTCTTAGCAAGGCCGCGTTTCGGGCGCGGTCTTGTTTTATTTTCGGCGCGCGTAATTTTGCGATTTTTTCAAAACGCCGAATTAGTTTCTTTCAAAACACCGAATCAAATCATTTCAAAACACCGAATCAATTTCTTTCAAAACGCCGAATCGATTTCTTTCAAAACACCGAATCAGTTTCTTTCAAAACGCCGAATCAAATCCTTGTATTATAGAGTAGTAGTTTTTAGTGACCCTCTCCAAGGTCATATGCTATACTGTAGGGGATGCTGTGGATTGGTTACAACTCCTACCGCCCGA
>CADAZX010000019.1 GCA_902792515.1 uncultured Ruminococcus sp. | reverse complement strand
GAGATCATTGCTGCCCGCAGGGAACAGATGAAACAGATCACTGACAAGCTGGAAGCAGGGCTGAAGGAGTATATGTCAAACGATGTGCAGTTCAAAAAGGTACTTGAAACAATGGCAAAGTTCCACCATTACAGTGCCAACAATGTCCTGCTGATCGCTATGCAGATGCCTACGGCAACGCATGTGGCAGGCTATACCAACTGGCAGAAAAAGTTCAACCGGCAGGTCATGAAGGGACAGAAGGGAATATCTATCATCTCTCCTGCTCCCTATAAGAAAAAGACGGAACAGGAAGTCCTGGATCCACGGACCGGAAAGCCTGTCCTTGGGAGAGACGGAAAGCCGAAGACAGAAGAGGTGGAGGTCACGGTACCCCATTACAAAGTGGCAAAAGTATTTGATCTTGCACAGACGACCGGCGACCCGCTCCCTGAACTGGATGTTCCGGAGCTTACAGGAACAGCTGAAAACTATGAGATCTTCATGGATGCCATGCGTGCCGTCTCCCCGGTCCCGATCCGGTTCGATGAGATCGAAGGCGGCGCCAAGGGATATTACGACAGCCAGAACAAGGAGATCGTGATCCAGAACGGGATGAGTGAGGTCCAGACAATGAAAACCACTGTCCATGAACTCGCGCATGCCAGGCTTCATGACAGGGACATCATGCGTCAGCAGGGTCTTGTCAAGGATCAGAGGAGCAGGATCCTCGCGGAGCTTATGCGTCTGCGCCAGATCTGCTGCGATCCGTCGCTGATCTACGAGAACTACAAGGGCGGCTCGGCAAAAATCGACCTCTGCATCGAGATCGTCAAACGCGCGATCGACGGCGGCCACAAGATACTCATTTTCTCCCAGTTCACGAGCATGCTCTCGATCATCGAGAAGCACCTCGACGGCGAAAAAATCAAATATTTCAGCCTTGTCGGCCAGACGCCGAAGGAAAAGCGTACGAAAATGGTTGAGGAGTTCAACAACGACGACGTGCCTGTCTTTTGCATCTCGCTTAAAGCGGGCGGCACGGGGCTCAACCTCACGAGCGCAGACATCGTCATCCACTTCGACCCGTGGTGGAACGTGGCAGTCCAGAATCAGGCGACCGACCGCGCGCACCGCATCGGCCAGAAGAATATTGTGACGGTCTACAAGCTGATTGCGAGCGACACTATCGAGGAGAACATCATGAAGCTCCAGGAAAGAAAAAAGGTGCTCGCGTCGGATCTTCTGTCGGGCGAGAGCTTCGCGGACGGAACGGTCACGAGGGAAGAACTTATCGAACTCCTCGGAGGATATTGAATTTCGTAAACGCTGATTTTCGGCTCTTTACAGCCGCACTTTGCATTGCGATTCTCGCTTGACTGTGCGGCGCACAGAATCGCTCATATCGCCAATGCAAAGCTGCGGCGTATCTAGATAAGGTGCCTGCGGCGATTGCCTGGCGAATTGCTTTTTGCGTACGGACCTCTCGGAGTATATTCATACACCTTCGGATCCGTACACAAAAAAATAGCTCGAAACTTAGCGTTTACGACACGTGCTGATTTTCGGCAAAGGCGTAACTAACAGGATAAATTCAGGAGGTGAGGCGGCGCTGTGAAATTTTACATTTACACGTTCGGATGCAAAGTGAATACATACGAGTCTGAAGCCGTTGCCGAGCTTCTTGAGGCAACCGGAAGGTATGAGCAGGTGTTTTCGTGGAAGGACGCGGACGCCGTTATCGTAAACTCGTGCGCCGTTACCGAGGAGAGCGAAAAGAAGGCCGCGAAGCTGATGAGGCGCATAAGGCGCGAGAATCCGGACGCCGTGATACTGCTCGCGGGCTGCATGACGCAGACGAACCCGGAAAAGGGCGAGGCGCTCGGCGCGGATATCGTTTGCGGAAACACCGGCAGATCGTCGGTGCCTGCGCTTCTTGACAAGGCGTTCGAGGGCGGAAAAGGCGTGAAAAAGACCGTTTTTTCCGTCGGTGAGCACAAAAAAGGCGAGAAATTCGAGCTTCTGGCCCCAAGGGCGTACAAAAATCTCACGCGTGCGAATTTAAAGATCGAGGACGGCTGCGACTGTTTTTGCACTTATTGCATCATTCCTTACGCGCGCGGCCGCGTTCGCTCAATGCACCCGGAGGACATTAAAAGGGCGGCTGAGGAGCTTGTGAATTCCGGCCACCGCGAGATCGTCCTGACAGGTATCAATATCGGAATGTACGGGACCGACATAGGCTTTGACCTTGCGGACGCGGCTGCTGCCGTGAGAAGCGCGGGGGCGGAGCGGATCAGACTCAGTTCTCTCGAGATCGACGCGATCGACGGCAAAGTCATTGAAAAGCTCGCGTCTGTTGAAGGCCTCTGCCGCCATTTTCACGCGTCGCTCCAGTCGGGATCGGACGAAATTTTGAAGAAAATGAACCGCCGCTACGACACGGAAGGCTATTTCAGGATGATTGAGAGGATCCGCGAGTACTTCGAAAACGCCTCGATAACGACCGACATCATCGTCGGATTTCCCGGCGAGACGGACAGGCACTTTAAAGAGAGCGTAGAGTTCGCGAAGAAGGCAGGTTTTTACCGAATCCACGTGTTCCCGTACTCGAGGAGGAAGGGAACGGTCGCGGACAGAATGCCCGATCAGGTGCCGGAGGAGGTTAAGCGGGAACGCGCGGCGGTGCTGGCAGGTGTTGCCGAGGGGCTCGGAAGGCGTTTTCTCGAGAGCCAGCGCGGGACTGTCCACAGCGTGCTTTTTGAGACGAAAAAGAACGGAATGTTTTACGGCCACACCGGGAATTACATTTACGTCAAAACGGCCTCCGCGGAGAATCTCAAAAACGAGATACGCGACGTGGTGCTGGGAGGCATGGACGGCGACGCCGCGGAGGCGTTTCTGACTGAAAATCATTGAAACAAGCTTAACGTTTTCCCTTTTTAATAGGGAAAAGTTGAAAACTACGTCGCGGTGTGCTACCATAGTACGGAAAGTTTTATGCCCTGGAAAAGGCGGTGAGGTTTTATGGAAGAGTGGAGACTGCAGAAATATCTGGCGCATTCGGGAATCGCTTCGAGGCGCGCGGCTGAGGATATAATCGCCGAAGGCAGGGTGTTCGTGAACGGAAAACGCGTCACGGATCCGGCCACGAAGGTGACTTTAAAGGACCGCGTGACTGTCGACGGAAAGACCGTAAAACCGACGCGCACCAAGACTTATATAATTCTCAACAAGCCCGCTCAGGTGCTTTCGACCGCCAGTGACGACAGGGGAAGAACGTGCGTTGTTGATCTTGTCGACGCGGAAGGCGCGAGGCTCTACCCGGTGGGACGGCTCGACTACGATACCAAGGGTATCATTCTTCTCACGGACGACGGCGACTTCATGCAGCGCATCACGCACCCGAAGTTCGAGATGTGGAAGACGTACGAGGCTGTCGTGAAGGGCGAACCTGACGAGGAGACTCTCGGAATGCTGCGCGCGGGCGTGGAGCTCGAAGACGGCAAGACGCTTCCCGCGGAGGCCGACGTCGTGAGATTTAAGGGAAACAACGCGGTTGTGCGGGTGAAGATCCGCGAGGGCCGCAACAGGCAGGTCAGAAGGATGCTCGAGGCTGTCGGATACCCGGTGCTGGACCTTAAGCGGACGGCGCTCGGAGGGCTCGAACTCGGCGAACTGAGGCCGGGCAAGTGGCGCCACATGAAACACCGCGATTTCGAATCGCTTTTCGGAAAAAACGAGGCGAAAAAGCTGGGCTTCTGAAGCGTTGAAAGTCCGTTTTTGACCGGCGGTACGGTTTTGCCTGAAGGCTTTTCCGTGTTATAAAGAAACATTGTACGGCTCCTTTGCGCTGCATGTTTTGGCGCAGCGTCAGGAAGCTATGGAAGGATAAGAGATATGAACGACAACGACGGCGTTAAGAATGAGAACAAACCTGAGGACGAGGCGAAGGCTGTATTTACCGACGAGAATATCGATTCGGCGGTGGAGGACAGCTTTTTCGATGCCGATAATAAAACGCGCGGCCCGCGTAATTTCTTTTCTGTTCCCGCCTCCGGGGAAGACGGTGAGGCTGAAGGCGAATCCGAAGATCCGGAAGACGAGTCTTCCGACTTTGAGTCCATTATGGCTCTGATAAAAGGAAGAACACGCGGGAAGGTAAAGCCTGACTCCAAAAAGGCCGGAGACGCCGGAAAGAGGCTTGACGCCGACGATGACGACGCTGACGCCGGCGCAAGCGTGCGGACCGCGGGCGATGAAGACGACGTGAACCTTGACGAAGAGGCTGACGGGGATGCCGGCGAAGTATATTTCGATGAAGATCCGGAGGATGAAAAGCCGAAGAACTGGCTTTCGGAGCTCGTTCACGCCAAAAAGGGAGACAGACTTTACGTGCTTCACGAGATCATTTCGTACATTTTGATTTTCGCGGTTGCGTTCGTCGCGGCGATCTTCATCAATATCTACATTTTCCGCATCAGCAACGTTGTCGGGCGTTCGATGAACCAGACCTTCCACGACGGGCAGACAGTGTTCCTGAGCAGGCTTCCTTACATTTTCGGCACGCCGAAGCACGGTGACGTCGTCATTTTCGACAGCCACGGCGACCCGAGAACGTTCGCGAAGGACTGGAACGACGCGCTCAAGTCGAACGCGCTCGTCAAGCTCTTCCAAAAGGACAAGACCGTCAACGAGGACGACCACGACTTTTACATAAAGCGGGTTATCGGCGTGGCGGGTGACGCGATCAGGATCCACGACAACAAGGTCTGGCGCGCGAAAATATCCGACCTCGGAAGCGAGTACGCGCAGGTGACGGCGCTCTACAAGGAGTATGCCGGGGATCCGTCGAGCGAGGGCGGGCAGAAATATATCGAGCTCTGGCAGGCGATCGCGAACCTTCCGCTTGACGAGACGGTCTGGGAGGCACTCGACGAGCCTTACGTGAATCCCGCCGAGACACCGAACTACACCTCATGGGAGGGCAGATGCTGGATCGTGCCCGAAAAGCACATGTTCGTTATGGGCGACAACAGGAACCACAGTACCGACGGCAGATACTTCGGCATCAGACCCTACAGCTGCATCCTCGGAAGAGTACTCGGAAATTATTAACTATGACGCGGCCGTTTCCAATGGAATTTCCGGGAAACGGCCGGCTTTTTAAACAGACTTTTTGCGCTAAATTAAGGTGAATAAAATGATTCGGATATGCGTCGCTTCGGAGAACGGAAACAAGTTAAGACAGTTCGGGGAGATCTTCAGCGGGCTTGGGACCGACGTTTTGATCTATACCGCGAAGGAGCTCGGTTTCACGGAATATCCGCCTGAGGACGCGGCGACTTTCTACGGAAACAGCCGCATCAAGGCGTGCGCGGTACGCGACTACCTCGTAGAAAAGGGCGAGGGTGGAAAATACTACGTTATCGCCGACGATTCGGGAATCAGCGTCGACGCGCTCGGAGGAGCGCCGGGAGTCCACTCGGCAAGATACGCCGGAACTCACGCGCCCGACTCCGAAAACAACAGAAAGCTGATTGCGGAGCTCAAAAAACTCGGAGACTGCGACAGGTCCGCCCACTACACGTGCGTTATTACCGTCGTAAACCCGAACGGGATGACGGTCAGCACCGCGGGGCGCGTTGACGGCAGGGTGATCGACGAGCCGAGAGGCAGCGACGGCTTCGGCTACGACCCGTTTTTCTACATTGACAGTCTCGGCAGAACTTTTGCTGAGCTCGATTCCGCGACGCGGAACGGTATGAGCCACCGCGGGCAGGCGCTGAGAAAAGCGGCGGAAATTATAATAAGAGACGCGGAGAGAAGATGATTACCTGCCGGGTTTTACTATGATTATGGAACACCTTGCGGGGATTAACGGAAAGGCCGCCCCTTCCTTTTTTTGATTTAGGGAAGGGGCGGCCGCGTTTTATTTTGTATATAATGTTTTGACGGTTCCGGGATCGACGCCGAGTTTTTCGAAAATGGCGCGCCAGCGGTTTTCGTAGTCGTTTTCGGGCTCGGGCGAGATCATTGGCACAAAGCCGAACCGCAGGTAGGTTTTGATGGCGGGCAGCCTGAAGTCGTCGGTCGTGAGCGTCGCCGGGAACGAGCCTCTCGAGGCGAGGCGGTCGAGCGTCTCGGTGAGAAGCGGCTTTCCGAGGCCTTTTCCGCGCGCCTCGGGAACGGACCAGAACATGTGGACGTAGCCGGTTCCGTCCGGATTCGTCACAGCCGCTGACGTCGCGACTGCGCGGCCGGAGGAGTCGGTGATGAAGAAAAGATCGCGTTCGGGAACGAGTCCCGGCCGTTTTCTGATTACGCTGTCGAAAAACGCTTCAGGTGTTCCGGAGAAGGGAGTGTCGGAATCGATGATCGCGGCCCACCTGCCAACGTTTTCGCTGCTTTCGGTATAGTTTTCAAAAAAGAATCCGCGCGGGAGTTTGCAATTTTCGCCACCGCGCTCAAAAATAATCATTTTCAGCTGTTCCATTTTCGCGCCTCCGTCCGCGGATTAATGAGATTTCCGTTACGGAATTGTAGCATTAAAGCGCCGCGCGGTCAATAACGGCCGCCATAAGTTTTTTGCGTAAGTTTTTGCGCCGGAATAAAGTATTTTTCACGAAAAACCGCTGAAAATACGCCGGCGAAAGCATTTTCCTGTCGAAATCGCGTCGCGAATGTGGTAAAATAAAATGGGTAAATGCGGGCAGGGAGAGACAGCCGGGAAGCCTACCCCGGTAAGAAGCCCGCACTACCCGGGAACGGCGGACCAAACCCGCCTGCGAATTAAAGATTTACGGAGGGTACATGAACGTCCGAAACAACAAACCGAATGTGCTTGTGACAGGCGGAACAGGCGGGATCGGCTCCGCTATCGTGAGAAGATTCTTTGAAGCCGGATACAACGTCGCGATCCACTACGCGAACAACCGCGAAAAGGCCGAGGAGCTTGCTGACGAGCTTATGGAGTCCGGCGGAACAGGGCTGGCGCGCATTTTCCGCGCTGATTTTGACGAACCGGGCGAGATCGTCGAGATGTTCGGGGAGATCCGGGAGGAACTCGGGCCGGTCGACGTTTTGATCAACAACGCCGGCATCGGGAGGCAGGAGCTTCTTCAGGACGTGAGCTACGCAGACTGGAGAAAAACGTTTTCGGTAAACGTCGACGCCGTGTTCATGTGCACGAAGCTCGCGCTGCCTTATATGATCAGGCGCGGCTACGGAAGGATCGTGAATATCTCCTCGATCTGGGGGATTTCAGGCGCTTCGTGCGAGACGTGCTACTCGGCTTCGAAGGCGGCGGTGATAGGCTTCACGAAGGCGCTCGCGAAGGAGGTCGGCCCCGCGGGAATCAACGTAAACTGCGTGGCTCCGGGCGTTATCGACACGGACATGAACTCGCATCTGTCGCCCGAGGACATGAGCGCGCTTGCCGACGAGACGCCGCTCGGAAGGATCGGAACACCGTACGACGTCGCGGAGACGGTCTATTTCCTCTGCTCGGCCGCTTCGTCCTTCATAACGGGGCAGGTCATCAGCCCGAACGGCGGGATCGTGATCTGACGCCTTATAAAAAGCAAACGTCATAAAAAAGCAAACGTCGCGAAAAAACGGCAACTGAAATATAAACCGACAACAGGTAAGATTTTTTACGGAAGGAACCGGAAAAATGGCAAACAACAAGAAAAATGAGAAAAACACCAAGCAGATACTGTGGATCGTTCTCGCGGCAATCGCCATGGCGGTGGTCCTGTTTTTCGTCGGGAGGTTCTACCCCGGCGGAATCGGCGGCTTCATCGGCGCGCTGACAGGACAGCCTGCGGGACAGACCGACGTCGCGACCGGAACGGACGCGGGGAAGACGGACGGCGGAAAGAAAACGCCCGCTCAGCCGGACCCGACGCCTGACCAGAGCGGGCAGACGGAGACCAAGATCGACGAAAACGGCTCGTACTTCGACAAGGACAGCGTCGCGCTCTACATCCACACGTACGGGAAGCTACCGAAGAACTTTATCACAAAGAATCAGGCGCGCGACCTCGGCTGGAGCGGCGGTTCCGTTCAGAAATACGCTCCCGGCAAGGCGATCGGCGGAGACACCTTCTCCAACGCGGAAAAGCGTCTGCCGACAGGCGTTAAGTACAAGGAGTGCGACATAGATACGGACGGCGCGAAGGAGCGCGGCGCGAAGCGTATCGTTTTCGGAAACGACGGCAGCGTCTGGTACACGGACGACCACTACGAGACGTTCACGAAGCTCTATTAAAAGGAGGCGGATGTTATGACTGTTATACGCAGAATCAACTGCGCGAAGTTTGAGACGATTCAGGATTTCTACGCGGTCATCGCGAAAAAACTGAGCTTTCCGGACTGGTTCGGAAAGAATCTCGACGCGCTTTACGACCTTCTCGGCGACGTGGGGCGTAAAACGAAGCTCATAATCCGCGACTTTGACGGATTTGCGGAAAAAATAGGCGAAAAGGGCGAGGCGCTGAAGGGCGTTCTCGAGGACGCGGCGGCAGAAAACCCGTCGCTGGAAGTCGTTTTTAAATGAGCGGAATAAGGCGGAAATAAGGCGGAAAGTACCGAACCGGTGTTGAAAATGGCTACAAAAAAGAGTAAAATTAAAACTCGGCGGATACGCCCGGAAAAAGCGGGCGGAACACGCCGGAAGGCAATATTGAAAGGCGGAGAAAAAATGAATTTTTTGGAGAGAATCTGCGAAAGAGCAAAAACTGATATGAAGACGATCGTCCTTCCCGAGTCGGAGGACCTGAGAGTCATCCAGGCGGCGGCCATGATCCAGGAGCGCGGCATCGCCAACGTAATTCTTGTCGGCGACCCCGATAAGATTGCCGTTCTTGCCGAGGGACTTGACATTTCCAAGTGCAGGATCGTCAACCCCGAGGGCTACGAGAGATTCGACGAGTACGTCGAGGCTTTCTACGAGCTCAGAAAGAACAAGGGCATGACGCCTGAGAAAGCCGAAAAGACGATGCACGACTACGTCTATTTCGCGACAATGATGGTGAAAATGGGCGAGGCGGACGGAATGGTTTCCGGCGCGGCGCACTCCACCGCGGACACTGTGAGACCCGCGCTTCAGATTCTCAAAACAAAACCGGGCACCAAGATGGTTTCCGCTTTCTTCGTGATGGTCGTTCCGAACTGCGAATACGGCGCCGACGGCGCGTTCGTCTACGGTGACTCGGGCCTTGTCGAAAATCCAGACGCAGACGCGCTTTCCGAGATCGCGATCGAATCCGCGCACTCGTTCAAGCAGCTTGTCGAGCGTGAACCGATCGTGGCGATGCTCTCGTATTCGACATACGGCAGCGCTCACAGCGAGCTCACCGAAAAGGTCATCGAGGCGACAAGACTCGCTAAGGAGAAGGCTCCCGAGCTCGTTCTCGACGGCGAACTCCAGGGAGACGCGGCGCTCGTTCCGAAGGTCGGCGCTTCCAAGGCACCCGGCAGCCCTGTCGCGGGCAAGGCCAACGTCCTCATTTTCCCGGACCTCAACTGCGGCAACATCGCGTACAAGCTCACCCAGAGGCTCGCGAAGGCAGAGGCGTACGGACCTATTCTCCAGGGCGTCGCGAGACCGGTCAACGACCTGTCCAGAGGCTGCGCGGCTGAGGATATCGTGGGCGTCGTTGCGATCACGGCTGTTCAGGCACAGTGATTTTCGCCTGATTGCGCTGGAAGATTTCCACCTGATTATAGGTAAAAACAACGCTTCCGCACGGCGGGGCGTTTGTAAAAATCAAAAGAAAGAGGAACCAAATGAAAGTACTGGTAATCAACTGCGGCAGTTCGTCGCTCAAGTATCAGCTCATTGACATGGAGACCGAGGAGGTCCTCGCGAAGGGTCTTTGCGAGCGTATCGGCATCAACGAATCCGTGCTCAATCACATTCCCGGCGGAAGAAGCAAAGTCGTCATCAAAGTCGACCTGCCGAACCACGAGGTCGCGATCCGCGAGGTCATCAAGGCGCTCACCGACAAGGAGATCGGCGTCATCAAGGATCTCGGAGAGATATCCGCGGTAGGTCACAGAGTGGTCCACGGCGGCGAAAAATTCGCATGCTCCGTGCCGATCACCGACGACGTTATGAAGGCACTCGACGAGTGCACACCGCTTGCCCCGCTCCACAATCCGCCGAACATCATCGGAATCAAGGCGGTCACCGCGGCAATGCCCGGCGTACCGCAGGTTGGCGTTTTCGACACCGCGTTCCATCAGACGATGCCCGAAAAGGCGTATATGTACGCTCTTCCGTACGAGTTTTACGAGAAGTACCGCCTGAGAAAGTACGGTTTCCACGGAACTTCCCACAAATTTGTGGCAGAGAGAGCCGCTGAAATGCTCGGCAGACCGATCGAAGAGCTGAAGATCATCACGCTCCACATCGGCAGCGGCGCCAGCATCGCGGCGGTCAAGAACGGTCGCTGCATCGACACTTCCATGGGCTTCACGCCTCTTGACGGCCTCGTAATGGGCACCAGATGCGGCAAGCTCGACCCGGCAGTTGTTACGTATCTCGTAAACCTCGGCTACACGACTAAGGAGATCGACACTGTCATGAACAAGAAATCCGGCGTGCTCGGCATCAGCGGCGTCAGCGCTGACACACGCGACGTCTGGGCGGCGGCAGAAGAGGGCGACAGAAGGTCGATCCTTGCACGCGACATGTTCGTGTACAGGATCAAGGCCTACATCGGCGAGTATATTGCTGCAATGAACGGCGCCGACGCGATAGTTTTCACCGCGGGCGTCGGCGAGAACGACAAGTATACCCGTGAAAAGGTCTGCGAGGACATGGACTTCCTCGGGATCAAGATGGACGTCTCCAAGAACAATATCCGCGGCGTTGAGGCTGACCTCTCGGCGTATGACTCGAGGATCAAGATCCTTGTCATCCCGACAAACGAGGAACTCGCCATCGCGCGTGAGACAAAGCGTCTCGCAGGAGTATAAATTTATTTAGAATAACGGAAAGCCCGCCTCCGCTTAAAAGTCTTATTTTAAGCTAAAGGAGACGCGGAGGCGGGCGCCGCAAATACAAATGCAAATGCAAATAAAACAGAGCAGGTGCCTCATTTGCCGCCTTCCGGGATGGGAGTATTGCCCGGATAAGGCTTAAGAAGACCGGCCCGCCGCAAAAGCGCACGTTTATCAATGTGTGCGGGAGGAGGGCAAAGAAACGGTTTCGGGCGGGAGGCGCTTCATCCGCTGTAAACGTTTTTGTTACACAGATGATGCTCTTTTCATGATTTTTTGTGAAACGGAGCTTTTTTTATGGGAATGAAAATTCGCGTCGGCAGGGGCATCAAAAATCTTGCCGAATGGAAAAACTGGGTATTCTGCGCGGTGCTTGTGGCGCTTTCGATCGTTCTGACGAGGTACGCGAGCATCGGAATAGGCGACACTCTGAGAATCGGATTCGGTAGAATGCCTGTCATGCTGGCGAGCGTGTGGTTCGGACCCGTACTCGGACTTTTTACCGGAGCGGCGGCAGACATCCTCGGAGCGCTTATGTCGACGGGCTGGAATCCGGCTCTTACGATACCGGCGGCGGTCTGCGGCATTCTGCCCTGGTTTTTCTTCAAGCTTTTCCGCGTTGGGCAGGGCGGCTGCGGCACCGACAGGAACTCGCTCAGGATGCTGCCCGGCATCGCGGCGTCTACTGTGCTCACCAAGGTCATCACCCAAGGGATAATGATGACGCTGCTTTTGGCCTATTTTTACGACAAATTCACCGCCGAGTTCCCGCTGTTCATCCTCACGCGCAACGCGATCACGATAGGCGAGGCGGTAGTCGAGACCGCGGCGATCTACATTCTTTACACGAACAGAGCGCTCGGAAAGCTCGTTGGGAGCGGCAGAAAATGACGGCTGACGCAAACGCAAACACCGGTATTTTTACCGACGAAAAGAGGAGAATAACGAAGCCGGGGCTTTCCCGTACGCGGAGGCTCTTGAGGCTTCTCGGCGACCCGCAGAAACAACTGAAATTCGTCCACGTGGCGGGCACGAACGGCAAGGGCTCGTTCTGCTGCATGCTGTCGTTCATACTCGGAAGCGCAGGTCTTAAAGTGGGCACGTACACGTCGCCGGCAGTCGCGCACGTCCGCGAGAGAATCAAGATCAACGGCCGCGAGATAAGCGAAAGAGACGTTAAAAAACTCGAAAAGCGGCTCGAACCGTTCGTGAAGTCCGCCAAGGACGCTCCGACGTCGTTCGAGATCGAGACGGCCGCCGCGCTTTTGTACTTTTACGAAAAAAAGTGCGACATTGTCGTTCTTGAGGCCGGAATGGGCGGGAAAGACGACGCTACGAACGTCATAGGCGCGCCTGCAGCCGCTGTCATCATGAACATCGGACTCGACCACATAAAAGAGCTCGGTCCGGCGGTGAGGGACATTGCCGCAAACAAGGCGGGAATAATCAAGCGCGGCACGAAAGTCGTTTTCTACGGCGGAAACAACGAGGCGGCGGAGGTTATAAAGGCGGTGTGCAGGGCCAAAAGGGTCCCGTACCGCGAACCCGACAGGCAGGCGCTTGAGATCAAAAAGGCAGGCGTGAACGGGTCCGTTATCGACTACGGCGACTTGAAAAACGTTAAGATCGGCCTCGCGGGGCTCCACCAGACAGAAAACGCCGCCTGCGTGATAGAAACGGTGAAGATCCTCCGCAGGGAGGGCTTAGCGATAAGCGACGAAGACGTAAGAAAAGGACTGAGGAACGCGAAATGGCCCGCGCGTTTCGAGATATTTTCGAAGAATCCGACCGTCATATACGACGGCGCGCACAACGTAAACGGGGTCGAAAACCTCTTCCGGAGCGTCGACGCGTTTTTTAATGGCCGGAAGATCACCGTCGTGATGGGAGTCATGGCCGACAAGGACCACAAGGGCATCCTGAAACTTCTCGCCGGCAGGGTCGGCAGGCTCTACGCGGTGTGCCCCGAAAACCCGAGGAGCCTTCCCGCGGAGGTTCTCAAAGAAGAGGCAGAAGCGGCCGGAATCGACGCTGAGACCGCGAAAATCGGCGACAATATAATAGAAAAAGCCGCGGGGGAGCTTGGCAGGGACGGCGTTTTACTCGTTATGGGCTCGCTCTACCTTTACAAAGAGGCGCTCCCGCACCTGAAACAACTGAAACATTTGAATGACCCGGAAAACCTGAAAAATCTCAAATCCAACAATAACACGGAGAAAGACATGGAAAAAAGAACCGCAGACAGAATTTTCAACATCGCCATCGACGGTCCGAGCGGGGCCGGAAAGAGCACCGTGGCGAAGGCGCTCGCGAAGAAGTTCAAGATCGGCTACCTCGACACCGGAGCGATGTACAGAACGGTGGCGCTTTTTATGGACAGGAAGCTCCCGCAGCTCGCCGGCGAGGTGGAGGCGGGAACAATCACGCCGGAGACCGAAAAAATGATCGACGCGCTGCTTGAAGAGTGCGACGTCAGGGTCGAGTACGACGAAAACAGCGCGCAGCATATGTACATAGGCGACGAGGACGTCTCGGGCAAGATCCGCACGCCTCTGATTTCGATGGAGGCGTCGAAGGTTTCCGCGGTTCCCTCGGTCAGGGTATTTCTTGTCGACATGCAGCGAAAGATCGGTGCTCAGAACAGTATCGTCATGGACGGCCGCGACATCGGAACGCACGTGCTCCCGAACGCCACGGTGAAAATCTACCTGACGGCTTCGGCCGAGGAGCGCGCCAAGAGGAGATTCCTTGAGCTCAAGGAGAAAAACACCGACACGGACTACGAAACTGTGCTCCGCGAGATTATCGAGCGCGACTACGGCGACTCGCACAGGGCGGTATCGCCTTTGAGACAGGCGGAGGACGCGATAGTTCTCGACACGACCGACCTCGATCTTGAACAGTCGAAGCTCGCCGCGGAGAAGATCGTTCTCGACAGGCTCGCGGAACTCGGTATGTGAGCCGCGACCGCGGGCACCGGGGCGGAGAATAAAAGGAATTCACATGGAAGTAACACTCGCAAAAACCGCCGGCTTCTGCTTCGGAGTAAGCAACGCCGTCAAACTGGCATTTGAGATAGCCCGTTCGCCCGGGTACGCCGGAAGGCGTGTCGTGACGTTCGGGGCTCTTATCCACAACGAGAGCGTGATCGCCGAGCTCGAAAACGCCGGCGTCGGCATCATCGAATCGCCTGAGGAGGCGCAACCCGGAGACTGCGTGATTATCCGCGCTCACGGCGTCTCTCCCGACGTTAAGGAGGCTCTTGAGGCCCGCGGTGCCGAGGTCAGGGATGCTACGTGCCCGTTCGTCGGCAAGATCCACAGGCTCGTCTCGGAGGAGAGCGCGAAAGGGCGGAAAATCATCATTATCGGCGACGGAAACCACCCTGAAGTGAAGGGCATAAACGGCTGCTGCGGGGAAGCTGCGACCGTGGTCGACTCCGTTGAGGCCTGTAAATCGAAAATATCTAAAAGTGGGAGATATTCTTCTGTCGTCCAAACGACTTTTAACGAAGAAAAATACGAAAAAATCAAGAAATTTTTAAAAGAAACACTTGACGAAATTATTTTTTATGATACTATATGCAGTGCGACTTCAAAAAGGCAGGAGGAGGCGCGAAATCTGGCCGCAAGAAGCGATTTAATGGTCGTTATCGGCAGCCGGACAAGCTCAAACACTCTGAAGCTCTACGAAATCTGCGCGGAAATCTGTCCCCGCGTCGAACTCGTGGAAAAACCTTCCGATTTGAAAATACGCAATAGTAATTTTTTTAGAATAGGTGTGACGGCCGGTGCATCGACACCGCGTCGGCTCATCGAGGAGGTTTTAGTAATTATGGATGAAGTGAAATCGATCGAAAATGAAGTAGTGACCGATGAAGCTGTGGAGACTGCTGAGGCAGCTGCGGAGACCGTGAGCGAGAATTTCGATGAAATGCTCAAGGAGAGTCTCGTAACTGTCAAGAGCGGCGAGGTTGTTGAAAAACCGATCATTAAAGTTGACGCCACCCGCGTTTATCTTGATCTCGGTTTTAAGTATGAGGGCTATGTTGATATCAACGAATTCGATGAGACACCGGAAGTCGGTGCAATGGTAAAAGCATACGTTGTTCATGTCAGCGACAGAGACTGCGAGGTTAAGCTTTCCAAATCAAAAGTTGATAAAAATGTTGACCTGCTCGCACTCGAAGAAGCGTACAAGAACAAAACCCCCGTTACCGTTAAAATAATCAAAGCCACCGAGAGAGGTGTTATCGCAGCTTACGGCACAGCCCAGCTGTACATTTCCGCTTCCCAGCTTGATCTTTACTACGTCAAGAAGACTGAAGACAGAGTGGGCAAGGAAGTCGAAGTTCTCATTACCCGCTACGAGCCCGATGAAAAGGGAAGGCTCAGAATCAGCGGTTCCGCGAAGACTCTTCTCGCCGAGAAGAAGCAGGCGGCTGACGACGCGTTCTGGGGCAGCCTCGAGGTTGGCAAGGAATATACCGGCAAGGTCAAGGGCGTTACCAAGACCGGCACCGGCGCGTTTGTCGAGCTTGAACCCGGATACGACGGATTCCTTTCCGTCAGAGACGCTTCATGGAGAAGAATCAAGGACATCAACGAAGCCGTTAAAAAAGGCGACACCGTTACGGTCAAAGTTATGGATTTCGACCGCGAGAAGGGCAGAATCAACCTCTCCGCGAAGAGACCCGAGGACGATCCGTGGTACGACGCCGAAAATACCTACCAGGTCGGCGACATTCTCGACGTTACCGTTTCGAAATACGCTGTGACCAAGGAAGGCAAGCACTACGGCGTGTTCGTTGAAGTTGTTCCCGGAATTACCGCGCTCGTACACATTTCGCACATTTCCAACAGAAGAATCTCTTCCGCGGAAGAGTGCCTCGAAATCGGCCAGCATGTCCAGGCGAAGGTCCTCTCTATCGACGTTGAGAACAGAAAACTCAGCCTCGGCATCAAAGAGGTCCAGCCCTACGATCCGCCCTACAAGCCCGAGGAACTCGACGAGGACGGCAATCCGATCGTTAAGGAAAAGAAAGAAAGAGCTCCCAGAAAAGAGCGCGCTCCCAAGCCTGCTGCCGAAAACGGCGAAACAGCCAAGGCCGAGAGAAAACCCAGACCGCCCAAGAAACCGAGAGAGGAAGAGTTCCACGACGACATCACTCCTTCGGGCACTTCTATCGCAGATCTCATTGGCCAGCTTGATTTTGATGAGACGAGTGAGGAATAATCTCTGACACGACACGTCAGGATTAAGCCGATCTCCCACAATTAATGACAAGTCTGCCGCCGCGCGCGATGACAGATAAACGCGCGGCGGATAACAATGAGAGGTGTGTTATGAAGAAAAAGGATTTAGTGTCATATATAGCAGCTAAAAGCGGCTTCACGAAGAAGGATTCGGAACTTATGCTCGACTGCATTTTCGACGCGATTGCAGAGCTCGTTGCCGACGGTAAAGAAGTTCAGGTCAACGGCTTCGGCGCGTTCGGAATCAAAGACCGCGCGGCACGCAAGAGCATCGACATCATGGGCGTCAAGAACGACTCCCCGAGATCGATGATCGACGTTCCCGCCGCTAAGAAGGTCTACTTCCGCGTCGGTTCGACCCTTAAGAGAAAAGTTGACGAAGCCTACAAGAGCTCCGCAAAATAATATAAAACAGATTTTTATACACTGTATTTAAACAGAAGTATTTTTTGGAGGTGATTTTTTTGCCGAACATTAAGTCAGCGAAAAAGAGAGTTATTACGTCTGAGACCAGACAGAAGAGAAACACATCAGCGAAGTCCGCGCTCAGAACATCAGTTAAAAAAGCACGCGTTGCGATCGCAAACGACGCTGAGAACAAAGAGCAGGCCGTTAAAGAGGCCGGAATCAGCCTTGACAAGGCGGCAGCGAAGGGACTTATCCACAAGAACACAGCCGCAAGGAAAAAGTCGAGACTCGCGAAGGCTGCCAACAAGGACGCCGAGTAATCCTTTTTTAGGGTGGCGACCGTTCAGGCGGTTTATGCCGGGCTTTAAAAACGCGCCGGCAAATTTGCAAACATTACGCATGCTGCGGACCGGCTTCCGATTAAAGGCCGGCCCGCTTTTAATGAACCGGGAGGTGCTTGATCATGGAAATTACAAGAGACGACAGAATCGGTGACATTCTTCAAATGAAGGAAGATGCCGCAGACATCCTCACGGCGTGCGGTATGCACTGCGTCTACTGCCCGTCCGCGGCGAGAGAAACGCTTGAAGAGGCTTGCGCCGTTCACGGAATGGACGTCAGAAAGGTGCTTGCGCTGCTCAACAAGGAAGATTGATTTCCGCCTGCCGCGTTTAAAAGAACCGGCGGTCTGACGTTTAAGAACTGCTGTTATCGATAGCGGCAGTTCTTTTTAATTCCCGCTGCCGAAAGGCTCATGGAACAACTTGTGTTAAATGATAGTATCCGTTATCGCTTTTCTGGTCAACAGTATAATGCTCGGCGTCGGTCTCGCGATGGACGCTTTTTCGGTGTCGCTCGCAAACGGTCTGAACGCTCCGAAAATGACGCGCGGGATGAGGGCGGCCGTTCCGGTCACGTTTGCGGCGTTTCAGTTTTTGATGCCGCTGATCGGCTGGTTCTGCGTCAGAAAAGTGGCGGAGGCGTTCAAGGCGTTTCAGCCGTTCATACCGTGGATTGCTCTCGCGCTGCTCCTTTTTATAGGCGGAAAGATGCTTTACGATGGTATCCGCGAAAACGCGCGAAAAAAAGAAGGTAATGAGAGCCGGGAAGCGGAAGCACACGGGGAAGGGCAGGAAACCGAGACCGGAAGCGCGCTTACGCTCGGAACGCTTTTACTTCAGGGCGTCGCGACGTCGATCGACGCGCTGTCGGTCGGATTTACGATCGAGGAATACGGCTTTTTACAGGCGCTAGCCGCGTGTCTGATCATAGGAGCGGTGACGCTGGGAATCTGTATTCTCGGCCTCCTGCTGGGCAGGCGTTTCGGAACGAGATTTGCCGGCAAGGCGTCGATCCTGGGCGGAGTAATACTTATCGCGATCGGGATCGAGATATTCGTTACAGGCCTTTTGGGCGTCTGAAAAGCGTATGCGATCGTCACAAAGCGTCACGGTTATTTGGAATTTCCTGTAAAATACTGTAAAATACCGCAAATTTCCGCAAATTATGTATTTACACGGGCATTTTCAAGTGTTACAATAACAGTGTAATTTCTGGGGTGTGCGATACCAGTCTTATATTTTGGACCTACACATTTCTTACGGATTCCGGGCAGGTCTTCAACATGCAAGGCCGCACCGCTTTATAACGGAGAGGATTTCCGAACAGCGGACTGCAGACTGAAGGACGATGGTTTCCACCTTGGCGCTTTTCGGGTGCCAAAATTTTGATGCGGCACTCCGGAAATTTAACGGAAAAAGGGTCTCGAAAGGGGCCTTTTTTAAATATTGGAGGTGTTACCTGATGGACGGACTAAAAACGCCGGCGCAAAGAGGCGAGCTTGCCCGGGATTACTTTTACAAGGGCTACAACTGCACGCAGGCTGTGGCGCTCGCGTTCGCGGACGTCACCGGCTTGAATGAGGAGCAGCTGATGAAGGTCGCGTGCTCGTTCGGCGGCGGAATGGGCAGGCTTCGCGAGGTATGCGGCGCGTTCAGCGGCATGCTAATCGTTCTGGGCCTTGCCGAGGGCTACAGCGGTCCCGAAAAGGGGCAGGTCAAGGCAGACCACTACAAAAAGGTCCAGCAGCTGGCGGCGGAGTTCGAGAGGCGCAACGGCGGCCTCGTTTGCAGGGAGCTGCTTGGTCTCGAAAACGGCAGAAAAAAAGACGACCCTGTTCCGGAGCCGCGGACGCCGGAATATTACAAAAAGAGACCGTGTCCGGAGATAATCGCGAACGCGGCCGAGATACTCGCGGAGTTTTTCGAGTCGGAAAAACCCGCGCAAAACGGTGTGAATTTATAAAAAAACGCGGCCTGCCCGGCAAAACCTTAATAAGCCGGGCAGGCCGCTTCCTTTACATACAAAACAGTTACTCGCTCGCGATCAGAATGATTTTCGACAGAATCGAGTAGGCGTCCTTTTTCCAGTTTTCGCAGATCGCGTCGGCCGTGTCCTGGTCGGGAACCGGAATCCTGATGTCGACGATCTTGTTGCCTTTTTCGCGGATGTAGCACCTGACGCTCTGGTTCTTGTTGATGTCGATGAACGGGTAGGCGTTGACGGTCGTCTCACGGATGATGCGGTCCTTTTCGTGGAGAAGCACGTCGTCGTAGGCGTTTTTGAGCGCGGGTGAGAGCATCTCACGGAGCGTGGCGAGCTCGGCGCGGCCCTGGTCTGTGATCTCGTAGAGGGTATAGCCGTCGTTGTCGGCGAAAAGTGCGACGCTTCCGTTTTTGACGTGTTCGCCGAGAGCCGCTCTAAAGCTGAAATAGTTGACAAGTCCTGTTGAGAGTATCAATTCGTTGAGCGACTGGTCGGTCACGGCGATGTCGAGACAGCCCAGAACGTAGAGCGCGATTATTTTGTTTTGAAGTTCCTGATCCTGATTTTCGTACATAAAACGCCTCTTTTTAGGGGAAAAGTGAATATCGCCGGGCAGGCGGTAGAGCGGTTAAATCCGCAAACGAACTGCCGGATATGATGCCGTTAATAATCAGCCGCCGTACGCCAGAAGGCCCATAAAGCTGAGCTCGCTCTGAGTCGTGTCGCACCTTGAGTACTGGCAGACGATAGGAGCGCTACTCTCGATCAGCATCGCGTAGGGAACGCCGCGGGGAACTTTTTTGCCGCCTTCGCCGACGATCTTGTCCATCCTGATGTGGTTGGTGCGCCTTGCGCCGCAGACCGCCGTAAACCCGCCTTCGGGCTCACGGTTTTCAAAATAGAGAGTGATCTTGATCTCCGCGTCTACGTCGCCCGTGTTGAGAACGCAAACCGCCTCATGGCTTACGTAGTCGCCGTTGTCCTTTTCGGGAAAAAATGCGTCGGGAATGAACCATGTGCGTTTTCCGCTGCCTTTTTTGCTCATAATAAACCTCCTTGAAACGAACCGTTTTCGCCGCGATGAACGGACCGTTTTCGCGATCCGGCCGCGCCGCGGTCCAATTTTTATCATTATATCACAATGACCTTCACGCGGCAATATCGAACGCCCGCCTGACGCCTTTTGACGCCTTTTCGCATATTGGTGATTCCTGCGGAGATTTCTTGCTTATCAATTCGCGCATGCGCGCGCAAATTTAAAAAAGCACGCGAATAAACGCGAAAAAACGTGAAAAAACGTTTCGCTTCCTTGATATTCGCCCCGGTTTGGGTGTATAATAAAAGTGTATATAATCGCTACGAGGAGACACCATGCGAGATTCAAAATCAGATTCGTTTTCCGCGGCAGGTATTTACAGGAAAAACGATAAAACAATAGACGCGGAGAGGCGTCAGGAGGAGGCCGAAAACATTCTTCTGGCCCACGGCGAAGAGATCCGCGAGATGCAGCACGTCTACAACTCCGCGATAAGGCTCCTTCAGATGAGGTTCGAGATCCTCAACGGGGAGTTCAATCTGAAATACGAGAGAAATCCGATCCACCACATCGAGGGACGGCTCAAGAGCGTTAAAAGCATCGCAGGCAAGCTTCTGAGGAAGGGCGCCGAACTGAGCGTTGCGTCGGCGAAGAGAAATATCAACGACATCGCGGGCGTCAGGGTGGTGTGCTGCTACATAGACGACGTGTACGCGGTTTCCGACATGTTTCTGCAGCAGAAGGACATAACGCTCATCAGCAGGCAGGACTACATCAAAGAGCCCAACTACAACGGCTACAGAAGCCTCCACCTCGACGTGAGCGTGCCGATATTCATGTCCGATCACACCGAAAACGTGCTTTGCGAGGTTCAGCTGAGAACGGTCGCGATGGACGTGTGGGCAAGCCTCGAGCACGATCTCCGCTACAAGAAAAACAGGGAGATCCCCGACGAGATCGCGGCGGAAATGCTTGCCGAGGCCGAAAAGATCGCGGATATCGACAGGGAAATGGAGGAGATCCACAGAAAAGTGCTCGAACTTTGACAAGGGAGAAGCTTAAAAAGCAATGAAAAGGTTCAGGGACGCGTTCTTCGCGACGGCGGAAACGGATATAAAGCACATAGGCGTTCTGGACGGCGTCCGGGCGTTTTCCGTTATGCTTGTCTGCGGCTTCCACTTCTGGCAGCAGTCGTGGCTCTGGGACCTCTACAAGAGCGACATTCTGCAGAAGATCGGCATCGCCGACTGCGGAATGAACTGGATCTTTTCGACAGGCTACGTCTGGGTCGACATGATGATACTGCTCACCGGACTTTGTTTGTTCCTGCCGTACGCGGACGTGATGACGGACAACCCGGAGTCGTTAGCGGACGCTTTTAAAGGCGGAGCGAAGAGAAAACTGCCGCCGGCCGGGAAGTTCTACGTAAAAAGGGTGGCGCGGATATTTCCCTCGTACTACCTGTGCATCGCGGTGTTTGTCGCGTTTTTCGTGAGAGTCGCGGACTACGGATCGTTTGAACCGAAGGCGGCGTATCTCAGGGACCTGATTTCCCATCTGACGTTCACGCACATGGCGGACAGGTCGACTTACCTTTACACGAGGTACAACGGCGTTCTGTGGACCGTTGGCGTCGAGATGGCGTTTTACCTGATATTCCCGCTGCTCGCGTACCTTTTCACAAAGGCGCCGGTGTTTACGTGGCTGGGCATGAACGGCTGCTCGCTTGTCTACTACCTGGCCGTGATAATGAAGCATCAGGACGACCTGGGGTTCTACATCAACCAGTTCCCGACGTTCCTGTGCGTTTTCGCGAACGGAATGATGGCGGCGCTTTTCATAGCGGCGCTGGCGAAAAAACTAAAGCAGAACAAATACACCGGACTGTTTTTCACGTTCCTGGCGCTGTTTTCGCTCTACTTTATACGGCTGGCCGTCAAGTACGGCCTAGCGACGTCGAAAACGGGCCAGTTCTGGCAGGTTCAGAACAGGTTCGGACTGTCGCTCCTTTTCGTGGCGTTCATTATTGGCGCGAGCTTTTCATTCAACTGGTTCAGGGCGGTGTTTTCAAACCCCGTGACGCGCTTCCTGGCGGCGATCAGCTTCAACCTCTACATCTGGCACCAGGTGATCGCGGTCAAGTTCAAGGAATGGAAGATACCCTTCTGGGACGTCGAGTCGGGAAGACCGCAGCAGGACGCGGGCAGGACGTGGCAGTGGAAGTACACCTTGATAATCTGGGCGGCGTCGATCGCGCTGGCGGCTCTTATAACGTACCTCTTCGAAAAGCCCCTCCACAAGCTTATAATGAAGGCGTACGGCAAGGCTGAGAAGCTCGCCAAATCGAAGCGTGCGGTGCGGGAAATAGTTAAGGAGATCCGGGCGGAGAATATAAGCGAGGAGATAACACCTGTGGAAAGCGCAGCGGCTCGCGCTGACAAAGAGGCGGAGCCGGAAGCGAAAGCGGAAGGTCCGGAGGACAAAGCCGCGGAGGACCAAGCCTTTGAGGACGGGAATGATATTCCCGGAGAGCCGTCCGTTGAGGACGAGACGATTTATTAAAAACGGTTCTTTTTGAAATAAAAAGTGATTATACCGGAGAATTAGTATGGAAAAATTGATGGAATTATTGCTCGGAAACGAGGCCGTTGCGAGAGGTGCGTATGAGGCGGGAGTTGGCGTCGTGTCAAGCTACCCGGGCACTCCGAGCACGGAGATTACCGAAACGATCGCCAAATTCAGCGCCGAAGAGGTGTACTGCGAGTGGGCGCCGAACGAAAAGGTTGCCGCCGAGGTCGCGATAGGAAGCGCTATTGCGGGCGTACGGTCGATGTGCTGCATGAAGCACGTAGGACTCAACGTTGCCGCCGATCCGCTGTTTACGTGCTCGTACACGGGCGTGAACGCGGGCGTGGTTTTCGTTGTGGCGGACGACCCGGGAATGTTCAGCTCCCAGAACGAGCAGGACACGCGTTTTCACGCCGCGTCGGCGCACGTTCCCGTTCTCGAACCGTCCGACAGCCGCGAGTGCATCGAGTTCACGAAGCTCGCGTTTGAGATCAGCGAGAAGCTCGACACGCCGGTCATTTTAAGACTTACTACGAGAGTGGCTCACCAGAGAAGCCTCGTTACGCTTTCCGAACGCACCAAAGTTACGAAAAAGTACGAAAAGAACGTCTGGAAGTACGCGATGATGCCGGCGATGGCCAAAAAGCGCCACGTTGTCGTCGACGAGAGACAGGAGAGGCTCGCTAAGCTCTCCTCAGGCGAAATCACGGAAGATCTCACGATCCCGAACAGGGTCGTCTACGCTGAGGACAGCGGCGCCAAACCCGGCATAATCACGTCGGGAATCTGCTACCAGTACGCGCGCGAAGTGTTTCCGGATGCGTCGTTTCTGAAGCTCGGCCTCACGTACCCGCTTCCCGAAAAGCTGATCCGCGAATTCGCCACGAACGTAGGCGAGCTTATCGTTATCGAGGAGCTCGAGCCGTTCATCGAGAACTACGTCAGAATGCTCGGCCTCGATGTCTCGGGAAAGAAATATTTTTCGAACAGGGGAGAGCTCGGAACGGCCGCTATCAGGAGAGCGTACTTCGGCGAGGAACCAAAGAGCGCGACGGCTGGCGAAGAGGTGAAGGTTCCGGCCAGACCTCCGGTTTTCTGCGCTGGCTGCCCTCACAGAGCCGTCTTTTACGTGCTCTCGAAGCTCAAGCTCAGGGTTTGCGGCGACATCGGCTGCTACTCGATGGGAGCGCAGGCGCCTTACTTCGGAATCGACACTGTCGTCTGCATGGGCGCGTCCGTCAGTATGGCGCACGGCATGACGAAGGCGATGGAAATCGACGAAGATGCCGACAAACTGAAGACGGTCGCGGTGATAGGCGACTCCACGTTTATCCACTCGGGCATCACGTCGCTTATAGATGTTGCCTATAACAAGGGAAATTCGACGACTATCATTCTCGACAACTCGATCACGGGAATGACGGGCCACCAGCAGAACCCGGCGATGGGCTTCACGATCAGGAACGAAAAAACGGTCGCCACGGACCTTGTCAAGCTCGCGAACGCGATCGGAATCGACGACGTGACTGTCGTCGACCCGTTTGACATGAAGGCGCTCCGCGAGGCGATCCTTGGGGCCGTGTCGCGCGACAACCCGAGCGTAATTATCGCCCAGCGACCCTGCGCGCTTCTCAAGTACGTCAACTACGGCGGACCGGCGCACATCGACACGGAAAAGTGCATAAAATGCGGCTCGTGCATGCGTCTCGGCTGCCCCGCGATCAACAGGAAGAGCGACGGAAGCGTCATTATCGACTCGTCCCAGTGCGTGGGATGCGGTCTCTGCTTCGGAATGTGCCCGAAGGGCGCGATCGGCAAATAATCCGGAGGTGCGAAAATGGAAAGCAAGAAACTTAACATTTTGATAGTCGGCGTCGGCGGACAGGGAACGCTTCTGGCCTCAAAATTCATCGGCATGGCGGCGAGGCTCGCGGGCAGAGACGTTAAGGTCTCCGAGGTCCACGGGATGTCGCAGAGAGGCGGCAGCGTCGTGACGTGCGTTAAAATGGGCGACGAGGTGTTTTCGCCCGTGATCGATCTGGGCGAGGCGGACGTGATGCTCTCGTTCGAGCAGGTCGAGGCGGTGAGGTGGCTTCCTTATCTTAAAAAGGGCGGCACCGTGATCACATCCGAGCAGAAGATCGAACCGATGAGCGTTGTTCTGGGCGACGCCGTGTACCCTGACAACGTCATTGAAGCGCTCGAAAAGTCCGACGCGAAGGTCATCCACTTTGACGCTCTCAAGGCGGCTGAGGCGCAGGGGTCCGTAAAGACCGTGAATATAATTCTGTGCGGCGTCCTTTCGCGCATGATCGACGACATCACACCTGATATCTGGAGCCGGGCGCTCCGTATGACGGTCGCGCCGAAATTCCTTGAAATGAACGAAAAAGCGTTCGCAGCGGGCGCCTCCATTGACTTCTGATTGTTTTTAGGTGAAGTATGAATTACTGGAATGAACACTTTGAGTGCATGCCGCGCGACGAGCTGCGTGTGCTCCAGTCGAGAAGGCTCGAAAAGCTGGTCGACAGAATCTACAACAACGTCCCCCTCTACAGAAAGAAAATGGAGGACATAGGCATCGAACCGGGCGACATCCGCACGGTCGACGACATCACGAAGCTGCCGTTCACGCTCAAGACGGATTTGCGCGACTCGTATCCGTTCGGAATGTTCGCCGTCCCGCTCTCCGAGATCAACCGCATCCACGCCTCCTCGGGAACCACTGGCAAGCAGACAGTAGTCGGCTACACGGCGCGGGATCTCGACACTTGGGCCGAGTGCGTCGCGAGGGGACTCGTCAGCTGCGGAATCACCGGCAGATCGATAATCCACATCGCGTACGGCTACGGACTGTTCACCGGCGGCCTCGGTATCCACAACGGAGCCGAAAAGCTCGGTGCCGCCGTCGTTCCGGCGTCTTCGGGCAACACCGCGAGGCAGGTAACTCTTATCGAGGACTTTAGACCCGACGCGATCTGCTGCACGCCTTCGTACGCGCTCTTCCTTGCCGAGGAGCTTGCGAAGAAGGGCCTTACCCCCGAGGAAATTTCCCTAAAGGTAGGCGTTTTCGGAGCCGAGCCGTGGAGCGAGGCGATGAGGGCGAGCCTTGAGGAGAAGCTTGGAATTATCGCCTGCGACATCTACGGACTCAGCGAGGTTATGGGACCGGGCGTCGCCTGCGAGTGCAGCCTCCGCAAGGGAATGCACGTGCAGGAGGACCATTTTATTGTCGAAGTGATCAACCCGGAGACAGGCGAGCCGGTCGCGCCCGGCGAGCCCGGAGAGCTCGTTTTCACAACGCTCACAAAGCAGGGATTCCCGCTGATCCGCTACAGAACGCGCGACATCTCGAGGCTCAACTACGAAAAGTGCGAGTGCGGCAGAACGACAGCGAGGATCGAGAAGCCTTCGGGACGCTCAGACGACATGCTGATCATCCGCGGCGTAAACGTGTTCCCGTCGCAGGTCGAGACGGTTCTCATCGAGTTCGGCGGCACCGCTCCTTACTATATGATCTACGTCGACAGGGTCGACAACCACGACACGATGGAGGTGCAGGTCGAGATGACCGAGGCGTTCTTCAGCGACAAGATCAGTGAGATCAACAACCTCGAGGCGAGGATCAAGGCAAGACTGAACAGTATTCTGGGTCTCAACGTCAAGGTCAAGCTCACCGAACCCGGCTCGCTGCCGAGATTCGAGGGCAAGGCTAAGCACGTTATCGATTCCAGGAAAATTTAGAGAACGCTGCTTTAACGCTTTTTACGCAAGCGGACAGTTTTTAGCAATTGTTTTTCACAAGAAAGGAGACTGCAATGGCCGGCATTAAACAGATTTCGGTTTTTCTGGCGAACAGAAAGGGCAGAATCGCCGACGTTACGTCGCTGCTCGCCGACAACAATATTGACATAAGAGCGCTTTCCATAGCCGACACCGAGTCGTACGGCGCGCTCAGAATGATCACCGACGACAACGAGAAGGCCGTCAAGGTTCTGAAGGAGGCCAACTTCGTCACAAAGATCAATACCGTTCTGGCGATCGAGATTCCGAACGAGCCCGGCGCGCTCGCGAAAGTTCTCTCCGCCATCGAGGACGACGGCATTTCCGTCGAGTACATTTACGCGTTTGTCGGGGTGCAGGGCGACCACGCGCGCGTCATAATCCGCGTCAACGACAACAGCAAGGCGCTTGAGACACTGAAGAGAATTAACGTCACTCTCGTAACCGAAGAGGACGTCGGAATCAGGTGAGCCTCTTATGAAAAAGATAGTTTTAACAGGCGGCGGCACTGCCGGACACGTGATGCCGAACATTGCGCTTTTGCCTTATCTTAGGGAAAAAGGCTACGAGATCCACTACATTGGCGGCAAGGGCGGAATCGAGCAGGACATTCTCGCCGGCTATCCTGACGTCACGTACCACGCGATCGACACCGGCAAGCTTAGAAGGTACCACTCCACCGACAACATCAAGGACGTTTTCAAGGTGGCGAAGGGAAACTTCGAGTGCAGGAAGATACTGAAGCAGCTTAAGCCTGACGTGATATTCTCGAAGGGCGGCTACGTTGCGCTTCCGGTGGTGACGTCCTCGAAGGGAATGAGGATACCCGTGCTGACGCACGAGTCCGACATAACGCCGGGGCTTGCCAACCGCATCATCGCAAGGACTGCCGAGAAGGTTCTGACAACGTTCCCGGAGACCGCCGCGGCGATCGAAAAAGGCAAGGGGCTCTACGTCGGCGCGCCGATAAGAGCTGATCTCTTTGAAGGGGACCGGGAGAGAGGACTTGCTTTCCTCGGTTTAAGCGGCGAGAAACCGGTGCTGGCAGTAATGGGCGGCTCGAAGGGCGCAAGGTTCGTGAACGAGACTATCCGCGGCAATCTGGCGGCGCTGTGCTCGAAGTTCGATATCGTTCACATGTGCGGCAAAGACAACGTGGAGGATTCGGAGAGGACGGCCGATTTCGCCGGTTCGTACAAGCAGTTCGAATTCATCGGCAAGGAGCTGCCTGACGTTCTCGCGGCGACAGACATCGTGGTGACGCGGGGCGGTTCGAACTCCATTCACGAGTTTGCGGCGCTGGCAAAGCCAATGGTCATCATTCCGCTGTCGAAGCAGTCAAGCCGCGGCGACCAGATCCTGAACGCCGACTCGTTCGTAAAGAGAGGGCTCGCGATCAAGCTCGAAGAGGAAAACATCACCCCCGAGACGTTCCTTGCGGCCGTCGACAAGCTCTTCGGTGAGCGCGAAGAGTACGCGAAAAGGATGCGCGAAGCAGGCTTCAGTAACGCGACGGAGAGGATTTTCGAACTGATCGAAGAGGCTGCCGAGCGTGGCGCCGCGAAAAAGAACAAAAAAGCAGGGCGTGCGTCATGACGCGCGGCCGTTTACTTAAAAAGAAAGGGGATTAATTAAAATGAAAGACGAACTTTTAAATGATGACGAGATTTTCGAAGAAGAGGAAGAGGGCTTCGAGGACGTTGACGATATTGTGACTCTTTACGATGACGACGGTGTGGGATTTGATTTCCAGCTTCTGGACATGATCCCGTACGAGGGAGAGAACTACGCGGTTCTCTATCCGCTCGACGAGGAGGAGGACGACGGATCGCTCGTGATTCTGAAGGCCGTTCCCGGCGACGAGGACAGCGAAGAGGAGACTTTTGTCGGAACCGACGACGAAGAGGCGCTCGCGGCAGTGTACGCGATTTTCAAGGAACTCCACGCGGAGGACTACGACTTCGCCGACTAGAGTACCCGGCGCGCGTTAATACGCAGAAAAGAAAAGGGGCCGCGAAAGCGGCCCGTTTTCGCTAGAATTAGGCAAAATCACATTACGAGTTTTATAAGGTAGACGCCGAGCACGATGAGAAGCATGTGGACGGGATAGAAGGCGTAGTAAAAATATTTGGGAAGCTGGCGGCCCTTTTCTCCGCTGTAGAACGCGATCGGAATGAAAGCCGCGATGCCGGAGAACTGGAGCAGAGAGCTCTTCAGGTAGAATGTTATCACGTACCAAATGTCTTTGTAGTAGAGGTGCGCCACTACGCCTTTCGCGAACGGTATGAGGTAGAGCGCAGCTCCGCACAGTATGAGGCGGAGAATGTATTTTTCCCGGAAATAGTACATCAAAACGATCAGAACGACGCCGAGCACGGAGTACTCAAACTTGAAGAGGAACGAGATCGCGCACGCCAGGAGTACGACGCCTGACCCCGACAGAAAGCGAAGCTTTTTCGGCAGCATGTCGATGAGGTAGACCGTGAGAGCGCCGAGAGCGAGCGTAAAAAAGACGTTTTGAATCGAAAACGAAAAGAATTTCCCGTATCTGAAAAGGTCGTAGGGGATTTCAGAGAGGAACGCGAAGAACGTAAGGTTGAGCACGTACCGTACGCGGTTGCGCGTGTGGACGAGTCCCTCTGCTATCAGAAAGGTGAACAGAACGAACGAGGCGCGCGTGAAATACCAGTGGGCTTCGGACCAGAAAGAATTTGAGTCCGGGGCGAAATTGTCGAAATACGCCGCGCTGACGTGGTTCACGATCATCAGTATTATCGCGATGTGCTTTATCGCGGCCGCCGGGAGAAACTGAAGCGGATGCTTTATTCTGTTATGTTCGCGTGTCCCGTCCACTTTCCCGCACCTTTTCCTTTAAAAGTTACGGCTCATTTTAGCCTCTCAATGATTTGTTGTCAAGTTGCAAAAATGACGCCCGTATGGTATACTACGCACCGCAAGGTTTTTAAAAACAGTGTTCGGAGGGAGAACTCTCTTAGGTGGAAAACTATATTCTGATCAGAAAAGCGGGCAGACGGCGGATCAGCCTGAAAATAGACGATGAGGGGAGAGCCGTCGTGGAGGCGCCGGTGTGGGTCTCAAAAAAGACCGTCGACGAGTTTGTGGCGTCAAATTCGAAGTTCATCGTGCGCCAGTCGGAGCGCGTGAACCTGATCTCCGCGGAGGCGAGGCGGCTTGGCGCTTACACCGGAGATGACGTCGCCCGGATGAAAAAAGAGGCGCGCGAAAAGCTCGAAAAGGCCGTGCCGAAGTTCGCGGAGGCGCTCGGGGTACGCTACAACAGGATAACCGTCAGGTACCAGAAGACAAAGTGGGGAAGCTGCTCGTCCGCCGGTAACCTCAATTTCAATTTCCTGCTTGCAGACATGCCGGAAGAGGTTCTCGAGGCTGTCGCGGCGCATGAGGTCTGCCACCTCCGGAACATGAACCACGGAGCCGCTTTTTACCGTGATCTAGACAAAATCTGCCCATGGCACAAGGCTGCGCGGAAGTGGCTTAAGGAAGAGGGAAGCGTTTTCCACAGGAGATACGGGCTGTACATTTCGGGCGGTCAACCGGATTGACCGGAAAGAGATTCAGGCAATGAAAAAAACGGTTGAAGTCGCGGCGGCCATCATCGTCGACGGCGGAAAATTTCTTATATGCCAGCGTCCGCCGCGGAAAGCGCGCGGTCTTCTCTGGGAGTTCCCGGGAGGGAAGCGGGAGGCGGGCGAGACGCTTCGCGATGCCGCGGTAAGGGAGATCCGCGAGGAACTCGGGGCGGTTATCGAGCCTCTCGAGGTTTTGGAGACGACTTCCCACGAGTACCCGGACCTCTGCGTGAACCTTACGCTTTTCAAGTCGGTGATCAGGAGCGGCGAGATCGCGCTTTTCGAGCACAACGACATGCGCTGGATCAGACCTTCGGAGATCCCGGAATACACTTTCTGCCCCGCGGACTACGAGTTCCTCGGCAGGATCACGGACGAACGGCTCGCGTGACGTGCGGACCGCGGTTTACGAAAGAAGGAGACAAAAATGACCGGTATCGCGTCAATTCCCGAAACGATCAAACATCTTCACATCTGGAACGGCTCAAACTACGCCACTATCAACAGCTTCACGTCGCTCGTGAACAGGCGTTTTGACAGGGAGGAGCATTTTTTCGTATGCATCGACAGCGAGTCGAACCCGCAGCAGAAGATATCGCGGTTCAAAAACGTTCTTTTTATGCCAAAAGCGGAGCATGAGGACTTCAAGACGTTCCTGGCGCTTCTCAAAAAGGCGGAGCACGTTTACTGGCACGCGATGGGTCTCAACTGGCGGACGCAGGCGAAGCTGCTCGCGCGGCCGGAAATAATGAAAAAATCGTGCTGGGTAGAGTGGGGCGCGGACCTTTACGGCTGGCGCAGAAAGGGCGGAAATCCCATCCGCGACGCGATCGTCAATTCGGTCTGCTACAGGTGGCGCAAGTCGGTCTCCTGCACCGTCGCGATTTTCGAGACGGACGGCGAGGTTATTAAAAGCCAGTTCGGCGAGGACATGCCCGTGCTTTACGCCGGTTACTGCGCCGTTCACGCTGAGAGAACGGACGAGCTGAAGCCCGCGGAGCCGGAAAACGACGGACTCCTTCACGTTCTCGTCGGCCACTCCGCTACGCCAAACTGCTTCCACGCGGACGTCCTCGAAAAGCTCGCCCGCTACCGCGATGAAAAAATCGCGGTCCACATCCCGCTCACGTACGGTGACATGGATTACGCGCGCGATGTCGAAAAGAAGGCTTATGAGCTTTTTCCGGCGGAAAAGGTTTTCATTTTGAAGGACCAGATGGAGCTCGAGGACTACATAAGGTACCTCTGGGGCATGGACGTAGGCGTTTTCGCCGTGTGGAGGCAGATCGCGCTCGGCAACATCGAGCAGCTTTTGTACATGATGAAGAAGGTCTACATGCCTTCCGACAGCGTGCTCGGAAAGTATTTCAGCGGGAAAAACGCGGAGTACTACCCGTATGAAATTCTGGGGACAGAGACGTTCGAGGAGTTCTCGCGGGGAGTCAAGGCTGCAAAACCGGCCGATTGCGTCGTGAAATATATGTCCGAGAATTCGGTCGCGGCGCAGTGGAAGGTCGTTTTCACGGCGGCGGAATCGCTCGGGAAATAAAAAATACCAACCCCGGAGTTTTCAAACCGGGTAATGACAGACGATAAAACAAAAAGGATACGGAAGAGGTCTTTATGTCGATAAACGTTGTTCTTGTTGAGCCGGAGATCCCGGCAAACACGGGAAATATCGCACGCACGTGCGGGAGCATAGGCGCGAAGCTTCACCTGGTGCGGCCGCTCGGATTTTCTATTGACGACAAACACGTCAAAAGGGCGGGGCTTGACTACTGGCATTTTGTCAATATCACACTGCACGACAGTCTCGACGAATTTCTGAAATACAAGAATGAAAATTTCCCTGAGGCGGGGATGTATTTTCTGACCACCAAGGGGAGCGTAAGGCACACCGACGTAGAGTTCCGCGACGGTGATTTTCTGCTGTTCGGAAAGGAGACGCGCGGCCTGCCCGAGAGCCTCATTTACGGCGACTACGGCCGCGCGATCAGGATCCCGATGCTCGACGACCCGAATTTCAGGTCGCTCAACCTTTCAAATTCGGTCGCGGTCGTCGTTTACGAGGCGATGCGCCAGCTCGGATTTCCGGGCATGAGATAAGCGGAAAACGCGCACGTTTTCGCGATTTCAATGAAAAAACAGCGGCTTTGGTGGGAAAAATGTCCCATTTTCGCCGAAAAAACGTTGCGGTTTATAAACAAAGGTGCTAAAATCGCAAAGTGTTTTACTTTAAAGGGGGATTTTTCTTTATGTACTCCACCCAGACCGAAAAAAACATAGCCAGGATTTCGGGCAGAATCGAAACGGAACCGGAGCTCAGCCATGCGTCTTACGGCGAGGGCTTCTATTCATTCTCCGTGAAGATCATGCGCACGAGCGGAAGCCCCGACTATGTGCCCGTTCTTGTTTCCGACAGGCTCGCGTCGAAGGACCAGCTGACCGTCGGAAGGGCGATTTTTGTAGAGGGACAGTTCAGGTCGCACAACGTTCCCGGCGCGAACCACTTCAAGCTCAAGCTGACGGTTTTCGCGAGAAAGCTCGTGCTTTTTGACGAGGAGGGCGACATCGAGCGGATGTCGAAGTCGTTCGAATCGAGGGACGGCGACTACGCGCGCACGATCGAACCGTGGGAATATACCTCCGACGACATGCAGCTGAAGCTCGACATGAACGAGATCGTGCTCGACGGTTATATCTGCAAGCCGCCCGTGTTCCGCGTGACTCCTTTGAAGCGCGAGATCGCGGACCTTCTTCTGGCGGTCAACAGAATGTACAACAAATCCGACTATATTCCGTGCATCTGCTGGGGCCGCAACGCGCGTTTTTGCGGCAAGCGTGAAGTAGGCGAGCACGTCAGAATTTCCGGGCGCATCCAGAGCCGCTACTACACGAAAAGGCTTCCCGACGGCACCGAGGAGCAGCGTATCGCGTACGAGGTCTCGATAGCGGGGCTGGAGATTATCGACGACAGCGGAAATTCCGAAAATCAGTAAATTACAAAAGACCGGAGTATTGAATCACGGTTTTCAGGTTTTATGAAAGGGCGGACGGCTGCGTGCTTCCGCCTTTTTTTATCGAAGAAGCACGGGGCCGCCCGGTAAGCGTTCGAAAAGACGCGTTCTAAAAGACGTTCTAAAAGATCTGTGATTTATTTAGGAATTTTTAATAAAATGTGGTATAATGCAGCCGCACGGCGCTTTGAAAGCGTATGATACACAATAGAAAGCAATTGAAAGCATTTGAAAGGCATTTGAGAGGAAAAGCCTTATGGACAACAAATCATCCGACAAGAAGAAGGGCAGACTGCCCGTAATAGTTTATTATATCATCATTCTCGCCGTTGTCTTCCTGCTCTGGTTCTGGCTTGTGCCGCGGGCGTCGCGTCCGACGTACAAGGAGATCCCGTACAGCGAGTTTCTCGCCATGGTCGAAAAGGGCGAGGTCGCGAAGGCAGAGATATCGAACGCGTACATCACGATCGAGCCCAAGAATCTCGACTCGAAGAAGCCGGTCTACTACCGCACCGGAATGCTTCAGGTGAACGACGACAACATAGTCAAGCTGCTGCTCGAACACGAAGTCGAATTCGGTTCGCCGATAGTCAAGACAGGCATCTGGACCGACATTATCTACCTCGTGCTGATGCTCGGCGGAAGCTGGCTCGTTCTGTTCATCGTCTTCAGGATCATCTCCAAGCGCATGAACAGCGGCGTTCTCTCAATCGGCAAGAGCACGAGCAAGATCTACGGCGAAAAGTCGACCGGTAAAACGTTCGATGACGTCGCGGGGCAGGACGAGGCGAAAATGCAACTCACCGAAATAGTCGATTTTCTCGAAAATCCGGGAAAATACACGCAGATCGGCGCGAGGCTGCCCAAGGGAGCGCTTCTCGTAGGCCCTCCCGGAACGGGAAAAACGCTTCTCGCCAAAGCCGTCGCGGGCGAGGCAAAAGTGCCTTTCTTCTCGCTCTCAGGCTCCGAATTCGTCGAGATGTTCGTCGGCGTAGGCGCGTCGCGTGTTAGGGATCTTTTCAAACAGGCCGTCGAGCATGCGCCGTGCATCGTTTTTATCGATGAGATCGACGCGATAGGCAAGACGAGAGACACCGTCCTGGGCGGCAACGACGAACGCGAACAGACGCTCAACCAGCTGCTCGCGGAGATGGACGGATTCGATTCCTCAAAGGGCGTAGTCATTCTGGCCGCGACCAACAGACCCGAGGTGCTCGACAAGGCGCTCCTGAGACCCGGAAGGTTCGACAGGCGCGTGATAGTGGATCTTCCCGATCTTGAGGGAAGAAAAGCGATTCTCAAGGTGCACGCGAGGGGCGTCAAAATGGACGAAAACATCGATTTCGACGCGATCGCGCTTGCGACTGCAGGCGCTTCGGGCGCGGACCTCGAGAACATCATTAACGAGTCGGCTCTTCGCGCGGTAAGGGCGAAAAAGGACAAGGTTTCGCAAAAAGAACTTACCGAGGCGGTCGAGGTCGTAATCGCCGGCGAGGAGAAAAAGAGTACCGTTCTTTCTGAGCGCGAGAGAAAAGTCGTCGCATACCATGAGATCGGACACGCGCTCGTTTCAGCGCTGCTCACGCACACCGAGCCCGTTTCCAAGATCACGATCATCCCGAGAACTTCCGGAGCTCTCGGCTACACGATGCAGACTCCCAAAGAGGAAAAGCACCTTTTGGGAAAGCAGGAGGCGCTTGACGAGATCACCGTTCTCGCGGGCGGAAGAGCTTCAGAGGAGATCAGCTTCGGCGAGATAACAACAGGGGCGTCGAACGACATCGAAAAGGCGACTCAGCTCGCACGCGCGATGGTCACACGCTACGGCATGAGCGACCTGCTCGGATTTGTGAGCGTAGAGTCCAACCGATCACTGTATCTCGGCGACAGCGGCACGACAGACTGCTCGGACGAGACTGCCCGCGAAATCGACGCTGAGATAAGGTCGATAACGTCGGAATGCTACAAAAAAGCGCTCGCTCTTCTCGAGTCCAACAGGGAGGTGCTCGACTCGCTCGCGGCTGTCCTGATCGAAAGAGAGAACATCTCGGGAAAGGAATTCGCGGATCTTTTGAAGGAGCGCGGAATCGATCTCGAGCCGCCCAAGACAAAGGACTGAGGTAATTTTGGCGCAAAAATGAATTTAACGGTGCGGCCCGCGAGGCGGAAATCTTTCGCGGGCCGCCTTTTTTCGCGAAAACAGATACAACGTTTTAACAATGAAAGCGTGCGGCGGTCGCATTTTTGTTCCTGAGCGTATTTTTAAGCGCGTTCAATGCGCTTTTCCGCGTTTTTCCGCTTTTTTTCGGCCGCATTATCAGGAAAAATTCTAAATTGGCGCTTTACAAGATGATAGAAATAATATATAATTCTTTCACATATTTCTTTTATGAGAAAGTGCCGCCATGCTAAAGAAGATTTTTAATTTCCGAAACCTGATATTCCTGATTATAATGATCGCTCTTTGCGTTATCATTGTGAAGCAGCAGACTACCTTGAACAACAAGGTCGACGAGTACAAGGCCGCCGTTGCGGAGTCTGAAGCTATTGCGGGAGAGCGCGAGGACTTTGAGACAGGAAAAGCTGTCGGAAACACATACACCTCTGATGAAGATCTGGCGAGAGGTGCGGGGTACGTCTACAACGGAGAAATTGTTTTCGATTACGACTGATGTCTTCAGTCAGGGCTTCTTTTTAATAAGCAAACGTCATTTAAGGCAAGAGATTTTTTAATTGAAATATGTGTGTTATGACTTTATTCCGTAAGAGTTCATTATGGATGAAAAAAATGATATCAAAATCGCACACGGAAAGGTGACCGAGATTATTTCTTTCGGTGCAATGGTAAAGCTTGATGACGGCAGCCGCGGACTAATTCACATCTCCGAGGTTTCCGACGATTATGTATACAACGTCGCCGACTATCTGGCTGTCGGTATGGAAGTTACTGTCGCGATCCTGTCAGAACGCGACGCGAACAAAAAACGGCTGTCTGTCAGGCAGGCAGGCGTCGTTCTGCCGCGGCTACAGCGTACCGATTCCGATAAGAGCAAAAACGACAAGGCTCTCAAAGCGAAGAAACGCGAAGAGGAAAAAGAGGCGATCAGGAAGCGCAACGAAGAGGCCGAACGCAGGCTGATTCTCGGACCGCCCGACGAACCGCTCAAGGAGCGCAAAAACGACGGCACCTTTGAGGAGCGCCTCAAAAAGTATATGAAGGATTCCGAGGCGAGGCTGGTCGACGTCAAGCACCAGACCGAGAATAAACGCGGAGGGTCCGGCAACAAGAAGGGCTGAATTCAATGTATTCATGCAGCGATGCAGTTAACGCAATCGGTAACGAACTGCTTTCCCTGGGGTTTTCCCACACCGGGGAGGGCAGTTCTTTTGTGAGAAACGGAAGGGGCGGCACGGGTGTCTACGTGCAGTTTCCGGCAGTGACGGCGGGGAATCTTGACTCTTTTGCCGCGTCTACGCGCGAACGCTTCAAGGGCTTCGGCGCGAACGCGTACGCGAGGTACGCCGGATTTCTCTTCGTGCTGCTCGACACGGAAGGAATTTTCGCCGAAGGCGGCTACGCGAGAAGGACCGTTTACGACCTGTTTATATATCTGCGCAAGCAGGGGGTCGTCTGCGAGTTCGAAGCGGTCGACCTAAGGACGGGAACCGTGTCAAACATCGGCGGCGGCTCGGCTGCCGACCAGGCGGTCAGAAACGCGCTGAAAAAGGCAGCCGCCGAATCGGCCGCTTTCAGCGAACCGCAGGAAGCCACCCGCGCGGAAAACGCAGGCAGCTATGAAGCCGCGTCAAGTACGTACGACAACGTAACCGCGACGCGTGAACGCGGCGAAAAGTTTTTCAACGTCCGCGATTTCGGCTCGTCCAACATGATCGTCGTTTACGTTCTGATCGGCCTTTGCGTTGCGGCGTTCCTTTACGACGAGTACAGCCTGATCAAAAACGGCTACTATCTCCTGCAGACGTGGGGCATCCAGAACAACGAGCTGATAAGGCAGGGTCAGTGGTGGCGTCTTTTTACCCCGATGTTCCTGCACGGCGGTTTCGCGCACATCCTCGGCAACATGGTGTCGCTTCTGTACCTCGGCAGGGTCGTCTCCAAAAACTACACGAAGCTCGAGTTTCTCGCGATTTATTTTATAAGCGGTTTCGCCGGCAATCTGCTCTCGTTTTTCTTCCTCGGCAACGCGCTCTCGCTCGGCGCTTCAGGCGCGATAATGGGGCTGGGCGGCGCCATGATATTCCTGATCACACTCAGCCGGAACAGGCAGTACTACAGAAGGGCCGGAAACTACGCCTCGCTCGCGGGCATTGTCGTTTTCAACCTGTTTTACGGGGTTATCGCGGTGGGCGACAACGTGAACAACTTCGCGCATTTCGGAGGCTTTATCGCCGGATTCCTTGTCGCGGCGTTTATCGAGGGCGTTCTGACGCGGAAACGTAACGCGGAAGAGGCGGACCGGGACCTGGAGTGAAACGGCAGGCATACAGGGAAGCAGGGCTTTAAGCATCAGTGTATCAGGCCCGCAATCCGGGAAAAGTTACTCCAACCCCGTGATATCGATCCGCACGATTCCGGGCAATCTTGTTTTCGGTGTTGACACGCAAGACCTAAATGAATTATAATCTATTGGCGGAAAAACGGACTTTTTGCCGCTTTTTCGCCGGTATTTTGTTTTGGGATGTCGCCAAGCGGTAAGGCACCAGACTTTGACTCTGGTATCCGCAGGTTCAAATCCTGCCATCCCAGCCAGAAAAAGGTGCTGTTTAAAAACCTGGTCAAAAATCAGGGACTTAAACAGCTCCTTTTTCAATGAAGTCGCCCTCTGCGAGGGCTAATGAAGACGCTTCGCTAATGAAGAAATGAAGACGCTCCCTGCGGTCGCTAATTAAGAGACGGGGCGACTTCGCTTCATTAGGCGGCATCGCCGCCGTCTTTATTAACGAGCGGAGCAAGTGACTTCATTAGGCGCTTTGAGCCGTCTTCATTAAACTCCCGTTTTCTCATTTTATCCACACATTCGTCTTTCCTGCCACTTTGCGCTACAATATGGGTGAAAGGAGGCGGGAACGCTATGAAATACATAAAGCAACCCAATAGTATAGTCGGACCATACATCTAAGTAAGTGGAATTTAGTCTTTCCCTTTTTAAAAAGATTGAATTCTGCATTTTTTGTCGCGCCTTTTTCTTTCATTCATTTCCCGCAACAACCGAGTGCATATCTTGGTGCATAATGTCAACTTTGATTTTTATGTTCCAAGGCTGCTGAGCTCTACACACGGAAGCCTAAAAACACCTATTTTTAGTAAAAACACGCCTTGAGTATCGTCAAACTTAACAGACCCTCAAGATGTTTTTTAGTGATTTTTTTATCAAACTCGGGTTATACCACGGGTTTACGATAATTTCAACACCCGGATGCTGTTTTAATCGGGATTTCAATAAAAATCATTTACATCAACCTTATATAACGATATTTAGAAAGGAAAGAGGCACTCAAAAAAGCGACAAATAGTACAACTGAATAAGACAGCGGAGCAATAACCCGGCTCAAGAATACTTGCAAAATCAATAACTGCCGGGATTGAAAGGAGCTTATTTTTTTGATATCATATTAAAGAAAAAATGAGCTTTAGCGGGGAAGCAATATGACTAAAATCGAGCTTAAGAGATTAACGTCCGGTGACCGGGAGCAGTTTATCCCGGATAATCAGGAAGCGTTCAGATACGGTGCTTTGGAGGAATTCGGAGAAAGAGACGATCATTTTGAAGAACCGGGCGAGATCATCTCACGCTAGACGGTCGAACGGTCGATAGACGGAGGCGAGGCGTATCGCATTTTTGTAACGGCAAAAAATGCGGCGGCGCGGTGATCAAGGTTGAAGGCGCACGAGGCGATTTGGAGCTGCTGTTTGTCTCGCCCAAAGCTCACAGTCAAGGCATCGGCTATAAAGCGTGGTGCGCAATCGAAAAACTGCATCCCGAGGTGACAGTTTGGGAGACATGCACGCCGTACTTTGAAAAACGGAATATCCGTTTCTACGTCAACGGCTGCGGTTTTCATATCGTGGAGTTTTAAAACAGCCGCCATCCCGGCCGGCACGATCCGGAAACCGGCGAGGAAAACGCGTACGACGGTGAGGACGGATTTGACGGAATGTTCCGATTTGAATAAAGAATGAGACAGTCCAACCGGGATCTTCTGAGGAGTTATTATGTTGAAAATTGACGAACTGCTTGCATATTTTGATAACGGTGGATCGTTTGGCGACGATCCTGAGATCATTTCATCCATGCGCACGTATATTCAGGAAAACAGGCGCCTTTTGTTTGAAATGAACAACGTATGGCATGAAGACGAGAACGAGATCACGGAATTGTTTGCCAAAATCACCGCAAAGCCGGTCGGACAGGGTGTGAGAATAGAGCCCCCGTTCTATACTGATTTTGGGAAAAACATTACTGTCGGCAACAATGTTTTTATCAACGCGGGCTGCATATTTCAGGACCAGGGCGGTATCGTCATCGGAGACGGAACGTTCATAGGGCATAATACCGTGCTGGCAACTCTGGACCATGATATTGCCCCGGATAAAAGGCATTTGCTGCATCCCGCGCCCATCCGTATCGGAAGCAGAGTCTGGATAGGTGCGGGTGTTGTGATTACAAAAGGCGTGACAATCGGAGACAATTCGATCGTCGCGGCAGGTGCTGTGGTTACGCGTGATATTCCGGCAAATGTTATTGCGGCGGGTGTACCGGCAAAAGTGATAAGAGAAATATGATTTTTGTTAAAAGACAACAGATGCCGGTTTGCGGGCGAAAACATAATCCGTACAAACCGGAAATTTGACGTAAGGCCGCCGGACCGGGCGCCGGTAAACCTTATAGCGACGTGAGAACACCTCGCGTTTCGTAAAGCTTTTTTATCCGGTCACGGAAGCCGGAAAGGCGGAGGAGAAGCCATGTTTACAGCTAATTACAAAAAACTCATACTTTCCTTTAACGAGTTTCACGATATTTCGGACAAAGATATGCCGCAGTACGGAGAGTTCTGCCTGCTTGAACTGAAAACGGGCGACTATACCGCGGGAAAATGGTCTCCGTCAAGCGACGGGCCCACAGCAACAGGGAGTTTTATTCGCGGGACAGCAGACTCGATTGATTCGAAAGAAGTGAAAAGATGGCACTCCCTGAAACGCTATGATCTGACCGAGTGCCTTGAACAGGAAGATATTGGCTGGATCAATCTCGGACCGGAAAATGAAGAAGGCGACGTCCGGTTTGAGGGCTTCAGATCGTTTGCCGACAGAAAGAACCCGAAAGACGAACAGTACTGCCTTCTCATTATGAATGACGGCAGTCTTGCGGCGGGCAGATGGGACAAATGGCGGCGCAACGCGGGAGGCGCGTTTATTTACGCGCCGGCGCTGGCGAGCTACAGCCGGGATGAGGTGTGGGCGTGGACGCCGCTCAGCACCGATCAGTTCTTCGCGATGGAGCTTGAACGTGAGAGAGAGAAAAGGCTTGAAAAGAAGCTGAACAGGAACCCTTCGGCAGATCCGGAACTTTTCAAATACGGTACGGATATTAACGTTTATTACGAAAAGGCGCTTGAAAAACTGCGCGGGGAGTTCTGCTGGGCCACGATTGCGATGATGAGGAAATGTACACCGGTCTGGCAGATCGCGCCTCTTCACGGCAAGCTTGTTTTCGGTCAGATCAGCAAAAACTACTACGACGATTCGGATATAGTGACGCCTTGGACAGAAGGCACCACAGCGGACGGGTTCATCGATTTTCTGGTTGATTATACGCGCGACACCGTTGCACACTCAAATCCGGAGGAGAAATTCAAGTTCGGCACCGACATAAACGTATATCTCGAGAAAGCTTTCAACAACGTTAAAAAGGACTACCGCTGGCTTAACAAAAAGATGCTCGCCAAGACGTGGCAGTATGATATTCAAAGGGTTGACGGAGACCTTGAATTTGTCAGAAGGTACCGGAATAAAGGCAAGTTTGACGTGTGTAACCCGGAAAGCGCCGAAATGTTGATAGAGTGGGTGGAAAACGACTACCGGAACGCGGCGCTTCAGTCAAATGAACCTGTGGCAAGCTATGAGCCTCCGTTCGGACACGTCGACCTGAACGGATGGAATCTTGAGAGGTATATATTCTACAAACTGAAAACGGGCGACTACAAAGTGAGCGTAACGGCAGGCGACCGTGTGACAGGCGGCAGCAGGGAATTTTTCATCACACCGTACTGCTTCGAGGCAAATACTTATGGGGAATTTCTGGACCGCTACCTGGAGATCGTTCCGGAATACTCGTTCGGCCTGGGGAAAAATGATCTTCTTCAAAACGAGGACCTGAAAAAATTCCTCGGGTATTGAAAATACGCGCTCGATCGACCGTGAAATTCGTGAAATTCGTCCGAAACGGCGGCCGCGTGAAGAATAAGCCCCGCGAAAATGAAGGCTTCCGTAAAGAAAACGGGAACCGGCCTAAGAGCGGGGCTTTTGTTTTCACGGGTCGAAAGGCCTTTTAAACGGATGTAACAAAAAGTGACAAAATGTAACAGAAACAGCCGCGCGGACGTGGTATAATATACTCGAACAGGAATTATTTTGTGCGACAGGGCGGGCGGAAGGCACCGCTCAGGGCCAATTGTGATAAAATGACTTCGGAAGCGAGGAATACTGAGATGGACGACAGGAGACTTGAAAACAATACTGCGACGGGCGCCGGTGCCGGACAGGAGACAACTATGGAAAACCGCGAGGGGAGCGGCGCTTCGAAGAAACGGAAGAAGAGAGTCGCGAGAATCGTGGCGCTTGTGCTTGCCGCTGCGGTGCTTCTGACGGCTCTTCCGCTCGGGGGCATTATTCTGCTTGCGAACAGAAGGAGGCGCAACAACGTTTTTCCCGACCCCAAACCGATCGTGTTCACGGGCGGCGAATACTCGGGGAAGAATCCGTCTTTGCCTCCGGCACTTGAAAAGGTGAAGGTGACCGCGGACGGCGTCGACTCGAAGGTCATTCCCATCGACGGCGCGTTTATTGTCGAGACGTCGGGCGAGACGGACGCGGAGACGCTGGCGGGCTACATGAAGATGACGCCTGCGATACCCACCTCCGTGACGAAGCTCGCGCCAACAAAGTTCAGGATCGCTCCGGCGTCGTGCGGACTTGCCCCGGGGCAGATATACAGACTGACGCTCGGCAATCCGGAGAATCCGGTAGCCTCGTTCGCGTTCCAGACAGAGAACAATATGATCGTGACGTCGATGTTCCCGGCCGACAGAACGCTCAACGTTCCCGTGAATACGGGCATCGAAGTGACTTTCTCCGACGCCGTAGTCATGGAAGCTGGAAAGGATCCGTTCACGGTAAGCCCGCAGGTCAAGGGCAGCTTTTCGCTCTACCCGGACGGCAGAACCGTTCTGTTCCTTCCCTCCGCGCCTCTCTCCTATGATACTGTCTATACAGTCAAGGTGAATGAGGGCGTCACGGGACGCTCGGGAAAGACCTTCTCGGGCGATAGGAAGGCCGTATTCAGGACCTGCACGAAGACATACGAAAAGGAAGGGCAGAACGGAAGCGGAGTCAATTATCTCCGGACGCTGCTCGCGTCGTCACAGGACAGAATATATTCCCTGGGAAGCGACGCGGGATTCGACTTCAGTGTTGTGACGAGCTTCAGGGGAACAGTTAACGTAACCTGCGACCTTTACGCGTTCGGATCCGCGGCCGAGGCGGCGAAAACGGTTGTCGAATGCGAAAAGAGGGCGGGAGACGAGTCCGTTCCGCAGTTTGACGTCACGGGACTTACAAAAATCGGATCCTTCACGCCGCAGGCACAATCGCGGACATCATTTTCGGTCGATTTCGGAAACGGTCTCGCAAGGGGAGTATACGCGGCGGTTATTACGTCCACAGGGTCGCCATCGTTCGGGGTTACTCTGAGCGATACCAGGTCGGTGATCGTCCAGATATCCGATCTGCGTCCGTACACGGTGTCCTCCGACGGAAAAACGTACGTCTGGCTGAACGGAACAGGCGCAGGTCCCGTAGCGGGAGCGGACGTTTCGGCGACGCTTTTTGACAGGTACGACGGCTGGAACGCGGAGACAGACGGCGAAACGAAGAGCGTCAGAACGGACGCGTCCGGACTTGCGGTATTCGAAAACGGAGGCCGCAACTCGGCTGTCATTCTCGTCGGGAAAGGAGACGACGCAGCCGTCGTATGCGCTTCGACTCAGCCTCAGGATACGTACGACTACTATATGAGTTTCATTTTTACCGACAGGGAGACGTATTTTTCCGACGACACGGTGAATTTCAGCGGGTACATCGCGCCTTCATTCGACGGCAGCCTTCCCGACCATCTCAACCTTGAGACCGGTCTCTCAACGACTAAAACGCGTGTCGAAGTCGACGAAACGGGCTTTTTCAGAGGATCTTTGACGTATACGCGCTGCGAGGCGGGATATTTCACCTTAAAGTTTAGCGACGACAGCGGGCGGGCGCTCGCCGGAAAATCTTTCCGGATCACAGAGGAGGAAAAGCCTCAGTACACCGCGTCGGCCGCTTTCGACAAACTCTTTTACAGGCGCGGCGAAAATATCACGGTGACGGTGACGGCTTCGTTTTTCGACGGCACACCGGTCGAGGGACTTGAGTTCCTGTGCTTCCTCAATTACTTCGGTGAGAACACGCAGACAGTAAAAACGGATAAAAACGGCGAGGCGAAAATTACATACAAGCCGAGAAAGCTGCGCGACAACGAGGCCTACGGCACGGACCCGGTGAATCTGTACTTCAGGGCCGAACTCACGAACTTTGAGACGCAGACGCTGATGACTACCGCGTCCACGTACTATTTCCACTCCGACTACGTTCTGAAAACAAAGCAGGACGCGAACTCATCCTCGGTTACGCTGAATATGCTCGACACATCGGGGCTGAAGACGGCCGACGACTTCTCGTGGCAGGTCTTTCCGGAAAACACAAAGGGCGAGCCGCTGACTTCCAAAGACGCGCTCACGTATACCTTGTATAAAAGGGTGATCGTCAAGACGGTAAATTACGTTTACAACAGCTACACCAGGCGCAACGAAAAGCGGTATAAATACAGTGTAAACGAGCAGGTGTTGGAGCAGGGGAAAAAGTCTTTCGAAAACGGCGTCGCAGAGTTCCCGCTCAGGGAGGTCAAAGGCTTCGACGGCTATTTTGTGTACGCGGTCGATTTCTACGACGACTCGAGCAATAACGTTTATCACTTTAACTTGAACGGGACCGCCGGCAGAAGGGACTACAGTGAAAGAGACTATCACGATCGCGTGGAGATTACGCTGAACGCTGACAGCTACTTGGTTAACGACAAGGTTGTGGCCACGTTCAAGGCCGCTTCCGGCGCGGAGAAGGCGCTGTTCGTGACGGTGGCAAACGGTATCGCGGACGTGAAGTACGCGGACAAGACCGGATTTGTCTACACCAACGACATGATCGCCGGCGGCAGGATATACGCGGTCGCGTTCGACGGAGAGACGGGAACGTACTCGCAGGCGTCCAAAAGGCTTGCCTACAATATCGACCGCGCGACGCTGACACCAGAGATCACCGCCTCTTCGGGAATTTACAGACCCGGAGACACGGCAACGGTCACTGTAAAAGTGCCAGGCGCGGGCGGCGGATTCGCGGTCGTGAGCATTGTCGATGAGGCCTGCTTCGCTCTCGGCGAGCAGAAGCTCACGCCTTCCGTCTTTTTCAACAGTTCAAACAGAGAAGGAGGCGGCTTATTCGGCTTCTACGAGTATTACTACGACTACTACGACTATGGCGGCGGGTGGAGTGCCGCGCCTTCAATTACGCTCAACGGGAGATTTGTGCCCGCGTTTACTTACTCGGGGTCCGAATCACGTGACGGAACCGGCTATTACGGAAACGGCTCGAAGGCAGAACTGTCTGAAAGCTACCAACCAGAAGCACCGGAGGCGACGGCGGCACCGGGCGGAAACGGCGATGACGCTTCCGGCAGCTGGTACGTCAGAAAGTACTTCGCAGACAATCCGGTATACAAGGTAGTCGAACTCGACGCGGAAGGCCGCGGAACGCTGACGTTCACGGCTCCTGACAATATCACGTCGTGGAGGATCACCGCGCTTGCTCTCAGCGGAGCGGGACGCGTGAACGGCGAGCTGAAGATCGGCGCGTCAGTTTCAGACGTGGTATGCACTCAGCCGTTCTTCGTGAATCTTGGTGTTTGCAGTCAGTACATCGTCGGCGACACGATATCCGTCAGCGCCAGAGCATACGGGCCGGAGTCGGACGGAAATGTGAAATACACAGCCGTTCTCACGGATCCCCTCGGAAACGAGAAGGGCACGGCGAGCGGCGCCGCCAATTCCAAAGACAGGTGCTGGCTAAAATTCGACGTTAATGAGCCGGGACAGTACACTGTGACGGTCTACGCGGAGTGCGGCTCCAACCGCGACGCGGTGACGGCGGATTTCAACCTTGTTACAACGGCGGTGGCGGCGGACGTTACGAAAACGGTGACCGTTGATGAACTTAAAAACATCAACCCGGTATACTATCCGGTCAGACTTTTGTTTACGAACAGAACCGAGTCGTACGCGCTTTTCGAGCGGATCGCCGGTATTCTTTCCTACGACAGGGGAAGCGGAAGAACCGACGAATACGCGGCGCTCTACGCGGCGGCGGAAGCGCGCGGGACGCTTTACGGATTCAAATCCGATCAGAAACTCGAGTATCTTCTCGGACAGATAGGCAACAACTTCTCGCAGCAGGACTGCAAATACAGACTATTCCAATACTCGGAGCCCGACACAAAACTGACTGCGGCGATGCTCGCGCTCGGACTGCCGGTAGACCTTAATACGCGCAATCTGATCGCGAACGAAGCGCGTGGCTGCGTCGCGTCGTCCGACCAGAAGTCTCCCGAGGACCTTCTTGCGAATATCGTCTGCCTCGCGGCGCTCGACGAGCCGGTTCTCGACACGCTCTACGCCGTCGCGGAAACGGCGGGGAACTTCTCGAACGAAGCCAAACTCTGGCTCGCTCTCGGTTTTGCCCTCTGCGGCGACTACCCAGCAGCCTACGACGTATATTCGGGAATAAAAGAGTCGATCGGTGTCGCGGACAGTGAGTACGGCACGCTGAAATTCGACGACAAGGTCTTTGACACGTCTGTCTCGCTGACCTGCCTCGCGCTTATGAGCGCTTCGAGAATCGCGAGAGAAGACGCCTCCGCAATGGCCCTCTGGCTCTGCGAAAACAGGTCCGACGCATCTTCCGCTCAGCTTGCTCTTGCCGGATATTTGAGATACTTCCTTCCTACCGAGAAGGCTGAGACGCTGGAATTCACTTATTCCGCAGGCGGACAGGACGAGACGGTCAGACTCGAACCCGGAATGAGCTTCACGCTGTCGCTGTCAAAGCCTGAATTTGACGCACTCAAACTGTCTCTTCCAGGCGACGCTAAAGTGGGAGTTTACTACCGCGGCAGCTTAGAGGAGGCGCTTTCCGGCGAGCAGGCGGCGGATGACAGGGTCAAAATCGAAAAGACGATGAATGCCGACAGCCGCGGGAACTGCGTTGTTACTCTTCGTATAAGAGGAAAATCAACCAGGGTGTGGGAGAGCTTCGAGCTTTACGATATCATTCCGTCAGGCGCGAGATTCCTGTCGCTTGAGAGCCGCGGCTACTCGCGCCGCGAGGACGGCAGGGTTCATACGTCGGCGTACATCTACAACAGCAGCGGCCAGAATATGAACGGATACGTAAGCGTATACAATGAGATCTATAAAGACACTTTGCGGTTTGACAGGACCGAATGTCCGGAGTATTCGTTTGACATAAGCGTGTCGTACGTGATCCGCGGCGCGGTGGATGGACACTTCATCGCGGAAAGCGCGTTCGTGAAGAACTGCCGCACCGGCGTGTTCAGCATTTCCGGCAGAAAGGGCGTCGATATCAGGGAAAACGGCGGGTGGAAGTTCACAGATGAGTGACGCTCCTGCTACCTTTTGCCGCTGCGGTGTGAGCCGGTTGCGCGCAGGGGACGAACGGCTCCGAATATAAGTGTTTGAGACAATAAATAAAAAGGGCTTTATAAAAAGCCCGGGTTATCATGGCGCGGCGGAACCGTTTCGGCGGTTCCGCCGCTGCATTATAGTATTACAAACCGGTCAAAGTCATCGGAGGACCTTCATGGTTTAGAAGCTCTTCCGCAGTGACTTGCGAAGCGCACCGGCTCGGTCACAGTATGACGCTCCGTGTCGATCAGCCATATGCTGCGGGTCGCGTCGCGTCCTAAGGCGTCGAAGTGATCTTTTTCCTGAGCCTTCTGTACTCGCTGGCACTTGTGCCGGTGATGTTTTTGAAGAGGCGCGCGAAGTAGAGCTGGTCGCGGAAGCCGACGGCGGCGGAGATCTCGGCGATGGAGAGGTCCGTCTCGAGCAGCATGTCCTGAGAGCGGCTGATGCGGAGGTTGTTGACGTATTTGACCGGCGTCTCGCCCATCAGTTCTTTAAAGCGGGAGTACATGGCGGACCTGGAGCAGCACATGATGCCGCAGAGCGCGGCGGGGGAGACCGTGCCGGTGTAGTTTTCGTCGAGGTAGTTTTTCAGCTTGAACGTCAGCTCGTTTTTGGTGGCGACCGGCGTCCCGATCTCGAGCAGAATGTTGACCATGCGCACGAGGAAGGGCATTTTCGAGGGCAGGTCGCTTGCGGCGCGGGCGTTTTCGATAATTGAGCAAACCTCGTCGTTGTAGCGGGGCGGCATCAGCAGCGGGAACGAGTAGATCTCGTCGAGCTTGTGCATTTTGTTGATCTCGACCTCGAAAAAAATCCAGTGGGAGATCATCGTGCCGTCGTCTCCGGGGAATTCGTTTATGTGCTGCGTCAGGTTGGCGGGCGCGATGAAAACGCCTCGCTCTCCGGTTTCGACCTGGGCGCTGTTTTCGAGCCAGACGCGGTAAGAGCCCTTGACGCTTTGCACGACAGAGAGCGTCGGCAGCGATTTCACGACGTTGATCTCCGGGTGAACGGGGGAATCGAAGCCGCCCGCTGAAACTTTACTGATTCCGATCGAATTAATTTCCATAAACACTCCGTCTGTCCGGGCAATATCCGGTAAGTTTATAATATAATACCATACCGCGGACGGCAAAACAACCCTTCAAGCGGCACTATTTGGACTATTGTCCATATCTTTTGTACTAATATAAATTGAGAATAACACAAAACGGTGGTATACTAAAATAAAAGTACAACCTGAAAAAGGAGTGTCTGAAATGAAAAACAACACCTGCTTTTGGAAGATAGCGCTGGCGGTTATCGTCTCGGCGTCTTTGCTCATCTCCGCTTTTGCGCCCGCGGCGGCCGAAGAGGCCAAGAACGGGAGCGAAAACGTTCTTCACTACTGGGCTTTTGACGACAGTCTTGACGACGCATCCGGGCAACTGGGACTTTCGTCAGACGTCGAAGAATTCGCCGACGGAAAACACGGGAAGGCGCTCGACCTTACATCGGGATCTCCCGCGACGTCCGGGACCATTCCGCACGGAACGACGAACGGATTCACGATGGGCGCCTGGTTCAAACTCGAAGAAGGCGCGTCAGAGTGGAACGTCATAATGTCCAAGGGCGACACGTCCGATACGAGAGCCGACAGGTTCCAGATTCACGTCGGACACGCTTCGGACGAAGAGGGCGGAGGCTACCTGCTCGCGTACGTTCCCGCGGTGGGCGGAATAATGTCGACAGAGGATGACGGACAGTTCGTTCCTTACGACACGTGGACTCACGTCGCGGTGACTTTTAACGGCGGCTCCCTCAAAATGTACATTAACGGCGAGCTCGCGATCGAGAGAGAAGCTGTAGGCAGGCTTATCGAAAGCGCGCGCAATATGAACACGGTGACGGTCGGTGCGCTCAACCACGACGGAACATCGCTTTCGTTCGACGGTCTTATAGACGACGCGTTCTACGCAAATTATCCGATGAAGGCGGAAGATATCAAGGCGGCGTACGCGGGGACAGATGACCTGAACGGCTGGGCGAAGGGCGAAAAGCAGATAACGCCCGGCGACGTGAACGTTCCTGAGGATCCCACGGCCGAGCCGGAGACCGGAGCACCCGCAGACATAACGCCGGAGCCTTCAGGTGACGACTCGGGAGAGGCCAAGGGAATGATTTTCTTCTGGCCTTTTGAGTATACTACCGAGGATTCGTCCCATTACCGCCTGAATATCGACAGCGAAACCCGCGCCTCGGTCCTGGGCACGGTGCGCAAGCGTCTGCGCCTGCTCGCCCCCTGATGACCCTTTCTGAATACGACGTGCTTCCGGCGGAATTTTCGATGAAGGAATTTACGGTCGCGCTATGGGTGAAATGGTCCGAAAACGATCACGGCACGTACACTGTTCCGTTCGCGGTTTCGGGAAAAGAGACGCCGCACCACTTTGAGATTTACTACACCGTCGACGGCGACGAAGGACAGCTCGCGTTCTACGGAACGGGCAACGGCCTTAACGTCGAGAAGATTGCGGCGGCCCGGAGGGACGAGTTCTTCCACCTTGCGGCCGTGAACGGGCCTGACGGTTTCAAAATGTACCTGAACGGTCAGGAGGTCTACAAGACAAAGCAGAAAATAATAATGAACGGTCTAGGCGACTCTGACGATATAATTTCGATCTGCGGTCTCAACGACAGGTCTCTGACGTGCGCGGGAGTGTACGACGAACTGCTTGTCGCGACGTACGCAATGGACGCGGAAATGATCGGAAAGCTCTACTCCGACCCCGCGGGAGCACACGAAGACGTCATGAAGCTTGTCGAGGCGCAGTTCCCCGAGGGTTACGAGCCTCCCACGCCTGTTTCCGAACCGACCGCGACGCCTACTCCCGAACCGGAAACGCCGACTCCCGAGCCCGCGGCTGAAACCGAGGCGCCTGTTGAGACAGACAGCGGAAAACAGCCCGATTCCACGGAAGATCCGGGGAAAAACGCAGGGAAAAAAGACGGCAATAAAGTTAACAAGTGGGTCATTCTGGCCGTAGTTTCAGGCGTTGTCATCGCAGGCTGCGCCGTCGCGGCGGTACTGCTGCTCAAGAAGAAAAAATAAACAGGCAAAATAACAGGCCGCGGCGCGATTTTATATAGGCGCCGCGGCGCGTTTTAGAAAAACGGCTGAGAAGACAGGCGGAGATGATAAAATGAAAAAAACTACCGGAAAGATCCTCGCGATAATACTGACCGCAGGCATTTTCGTCTCGCTGGGGGCGGGGATCGCCTACGCGAAAAGCATGGCCGACGCGGAGAGGCAGAGCTACATGAAGACCGTCTCGCCGATGGACGGCGAACCCGAGACGGTTACCATGTCAAAAGGCGCCAACGAGGCGGCCGGAGCGGGCTCCACCGTAGGATTTTCGCTGCTTCTTGACGGCGACGACTGGCTGCTTTCCGACAAGGACGGCTCGAACAGGTGGTCAAAGGCCCACAAAGTTTCCGTTCCCAACAGCTTGAGCGGCTCTCTGTTCAAGGCCGGTGCGATTAAAGATCCCACGGTCGGCAGGAACGACGCCGCCGCAAAGGAGCTCGGCACACGCGACTGGTACTACAAAAAGACTTTCAACTACTCGGGCAGCGGCAAAAACGTTTTTCTCTGCTTTGACGGCGTCGCGGACCGCATGGACGTGACGCTCAACGGGAAGAACGTCGGCTCGCACCAGGGCATGTTCGGCGGTCCTTACATCGACGTCACGGGAGTGATTAAAACGGGTGAAAACGAGCTTGTCGTACACCTGAAGCCCGTTATCGACTACACGCAGACGGTCGTTTTCAACTGTTCTTACGCGTGGCATTACGCCGACCTTCCGCCGATAGGAATCTGGAATTCGGTTCGCGTGGAGGACAGGGCGGAGGCGGTGCTCGACAGCCCGTTTATCACGACAGTTTCGCACGAGACAGGAACGATGGACCTCTGCGTGGACGTCGGCGGCGCGGAAAAGAGCGACGCGAAAATAGACGGTACCCTTTACTGCACCGTAAAACCGAAGAATTTCGAGGGCTCAGCGTACTCGTTTTCGTATAAACTTCCCGGGGCTTCCGAGGGCGGCGCGAGGAGGATAAGGCTCCGCTTCGACCTTCCCGAGTTCAGGCTGTGGTGGCCGAACGGCTACGGTGAGCAGAATCTGTACACGCTCGAAACGCTTTTCGTGGACGGAAAGGGCGGACGCTCGTACGCAATTTCCGAATTCGGCGTCAGGACGCTCGAACTCATCGCCACCGGACGGAAAGAGTCCGCGAACATGTACAACAGGACGGCCGTTTTCAACGGGAAAACGGTGTTCCTTAAGGGCGCCGACTGGTGCACGATCGACGCGATGATGAATTTCACGCGCGAGGACTACGACAGGATACTCAGCCGCGCGTACGACCAGGGGCTCAACGTGTTCAGATCGTGGGGCGGCGGAATGTGCGAGACCGAGGACTTCTACGACCTCTGCGACGAGTACGGACTTTGCGTGTACCAGGAGTGGCCTTGCTGCTGGGACAGCCAGCAGAAGCAGCCGGCGGACGTCCTTTACGAGACGGTCATTCTCAACACAAAACGGATCCGCAACAGGCCGAGCCTTCTCGTGTACGGCGGCGGAAACGAGGGGGAGGCGCCCACCTCGGACAAGGTTATGAACAACATCGGAAAGCTGACGTATCAGTACGACGGCACGAGAGATTTCTGGAGGCAGGACGGCGGCGTCGGCGCGAACGGGATCAGGCACGACCACATCCACTGGGGCGGCGAGGACCCGGAACACTACGCGTCAGTATATTATGACGCCAACTTCAACCTGCACGAATACGGTCTCGACTCAATGATGAACATAGAATCGATCGCGAAGTTCGCGACGGCGAAGGAGATGGCGCAGTGGCCGGTCGACCTGAAGGGGACGGTCGCGTACCACACCGCGACGTTTAACGGCATGAAAGGGTGGACGCAGACGCCTTACGGCTACGATATAGACACGTTTATCCACTACGCAAGTCAGTTTGTGGAGGTGGACAGCCTCGAGAGTCTGATTACAGGCTCGCAAATCGCGCAGACGATGGCGGACGTGCCGGCGGCGTTCAACTCGCGAATCAACTTCCCGGCGCAGTCGATGGTCATGTTCTATAAATTCAACGACGTCTACCCCGGCGCTTCCTGGAGCGTCGTCGACTACTTCGGCGCGCCGAAAATGGCCTACTGGTTCCTGCAGGATGCCTACGCGCCGCTCACCGCCGGCGTAAAGGCCGACCGTTACGACACGTACAACAAAACGGACCGCTCGCTCTCGCTTCCGGTATACGTACTGGACGACGCGGACGAACTCAAAAACTCCGAGTGGGAGGTAACGGTCAAGGCGTACAACTCGTCTCTGAAAACGGTCAGGCAGGAGAATTATAAGGGCAGCGGCTCGATTGAAATGAAGAAAAAGCTCGGTCAGTTCACGCTCACCGAAAAGGAGACGGACACGGCGCCGCTCTTTATCGTGACGACTCTCTACAAAAACGGAAGCCTCGCGGCACGCACGTACATGTTCATGAACTCCGGCAAGGACCCGGGGTGCCTTTTCGCGATCCCGCCTGCCGAGGTCAGGTACACTGTCAGCGGGAATACCGTCAGGTTCGTCAACAACAGCGACATTCCCGCCGCGGCCGTCAGGTTTGACGTAGGCGGCGCTTCGGACACTTTCAGACCTTCCGACAACTGGTTCTGGCTCGAACCGGGCGAGTCGTACGAGGTCACGGTCAACGACGCCTCAGTGATTAAAGGAATTAACGGCTTCAACATGATCGACGTCAGCGACAAAAAGGCGCCGGCCGCTCCGAAAAACGTGAAGGTCAAATCGGAGTCGTACGACACGCTGACCGTGAGCTGGGACAAGCCGAAAAACAACGGCGAGGTGCGCTTTTATGAGATTTATCTCGACGGCACGCTCCTTACTACCGTGAAGGGGACGGCTTCCTCATTTAAGATCGAAGGCCTCCGGGAGCTCACGTCGTATGGCGTCGAGGTACTTGCGGTCGACGGCGGCATGAACAGATCGCCCATGTCGAAAAAAGTGACTGCCGAAACGGTCGCGGACAACGTCTCCGCATGCGTCAGGAAGCTCGTTCTGACAGGCCCGAATTCGGCGACGGTCACGTTCAGCAGGCAGGTCGATTCCGCGTCTGCCTCAAATACGGACGCATATCTCCTGAACCTTGGCGGCAGGGTCGTGAAAGCGGAACCGTCGGCTGACGGCTTCAGCGTGGATCTGACTTTTGAAGGCGTCGACGGCGTTTTTACCGGAAGAACGCTCACCGTGGTTGGCGTGCGCGACACGTCGAGAAGCGCGAATCCTTCGTCAAGAAGCTTTTTCAGACTTGACGGGATCGCCGTCGGAAAGTGGTCCTTCGACACCGAGTCGGACGTTCTGGTTGACGAATCGGGTCACCACGCGGTTCCGGGCTCGGCAGCCGGCGCTTCATACGAGACGGGGCCGTCCGGACCGGCTGTCAGACCCGTGAAAAACTCGATCATTCTCACTCAGACAGACGTCACGCTCGAAAATACGGTGATCTCATTCATGTACTACGGCGGCTCGTACGCAGGATATAACGTGCTCCTCAGCAAGGGCGATAAGGTCGCCGGACACTTCGAGATATATGCGAACGAGGGGGCGCTCAAGCTTTACTGCGAGGGCATTTGCGACAGTTCTTTCGGCGTGAATCTCAAAAAGTATTCTGGAAAGTGGGTCAGAATGTGCTTCTGGTACGACGGCACCGAAACTGTCTGCATGATCGACGGCAAGGTAGCCGGCTCCGTGAAAATGAAGCATGACGTGCCCGCGGCAGACTTCGATCTCGTACTCGGTTCGCTTCCGGGAGGACAGCTTAGAACGGACGCGGTGTTCGACGACGTGCTGATTGTGAAAACAGACGACTGCGAGGCGGTCGCAAAGGCGATTACGGACGGAACGTTTTTCGGCGAGCTGAGGTTCGAAAATGACGACTACAGGCTGAAGCAGGGAACTGCCGTGAAGATTAAGACCGTAACTGAAGGCGATGCACCGGCTGACGGACTTTTATGGTCGAGCTCGGACGAGTCGGTCGCTACGGTTGACACAGACGGAAACGTCACGGCCGTTTCGGAGGGTAGCGCGTTTATTACGGCTGTCAGTACTGACGGCAGATACGCCGAAAGATGCCTCGTAGAGGTGGGCGAGTTTAAAGAAGAAAAGGAGCCTGAAAAAGCGCCCGACGCTTTTATGATCGTCGCTTTCGCGCTCGCCGGCGCCGCTGTTTTGGCGGTAGCGGCAGTGGTTGTGATAGCTCTCAAAAAGAGAAAAGCTTCATGACGAAATATTTTTGTTGATAATCGACGCGGCGCAAAAAAAAAAAAAAA
>CADAZX010000018.1 GCA_902792515.1 uncultured Ruminococcus sp. | reverse complement strand
CGAGCCAACCCGAAGATTGACTCGTTGCTTTCGTTTTCTGTTTGCTTTTCCGTACCGACTTATCCCGACCTGTCACATAGTTGCCCTATGAGACGGAGCGCTCAGGCGCCCCGCTTTTTTGAACAGGCTTCTATATTATTATCTGTACCTGTCGTAAACCGTCTGGTACATCGCGAACACGTTTTCGACCGGGCTGTTGTCCTGGATCGCGTGCGTCGGCGCAAAATGGTATCCGCCGTACTGCTCCATCATCCCGAGCACACGGTTGCAGTTTTCCCTCACGTCCTCATCTGTTCCGTACGCGAGCGGACCGGCAGTCGAAATGCAGCCTCTCATATTGAGCCGGCCGCCGAAATGCTCAAGAAGATACTCCGGACTCATGTTCACGGCTTCCGGCTGCAGCGTGTCGACGCCCTTCACTCCGATCTCGATAAAGTCCTCATACACCCAGGAGGACGACCCGCACGTGTGAACCATGACCGGAAGTCCGTACGAAGACGCGAGGTCGACAAAAGCCTTGTGGATCGGCTTGATTGTCTCCCGGTACAGTTCAAGGCTGATCATCGGCGCAATCTGCGTTCCCAGGTCCTCTCCAAGCCAGATAAAATCTATCTCGCCTTTGCACGCCTCAAGCGTCCGCTCCATGATTTCGAGCGACGCCTTCGCCCTGCGCTTCATCAGGTTCACCGGCGCCTCGTCGTCGAAAATGAGGTGGCACAAAACGTCCTCCATTCCCATCAGCCGCCCGTTTGAGTTGATGATATCAGGAACGCCGGGATCGCCGAGATGAAGCGCGTACTTCCCGCCGTATGAGCGCGCCATGGCCGCCGCGGCACCGTAGTCGAAATCGTCCGGATCGGGCACCGGATAGTTGTCAAAAGCTTCGTCGGGAGCGTCCTTCAGCGGAAAATCGCAAAAATCCCAGTACCCGCCCGTCGCGTGTTCGACCCACCGCATTATGAACCCCTCGAGCGGATCGCGCATTCTTCCCGGCGGCGTTTCAAAAAGCACCGGCCCCACGTAAGGCGCGGCAATCCTTCTGTAATCAACTCCGAGCAGCTCCAGAAAATCCTCGTGGCTCCTGTTTTCCATGCCGAGCGCCTCTTTCAGGCGCCTGTCGATACCGCCGTTCGCGTCGTACCCTATCGGCGGTCTGTCCGTCTTTTCAAACCGGAACGTCGCCTTCACGCGCTCCCTCCCGGTCATTATTTCTTTCATTTTTATCAGTTCCATAACGGCCGCTCCGCTGTAATTGTCATATAAACAGTATATGTTATCCGCAGCCGTTATTCAAGTACTCTGTGAGAACGACCGGCCCGAAAACGAAAATGAGCAGCTTGAGAACGCGAAAACCAACCGGGATAAACCTTTCGTTCACAAGGGATTCCTCAGAACCGAATCCGATCAACCCGCCGAACCGAACGCGATGCCCGACCTTAGCAAGAACGGTCCACGCTTCTCCCCCACTTTTTCACTGAGGTAACGGTAACTGATGGTAGTGTTTCCTTGAGAGAAAATTGCAATACGATGGCAGACCCACTAATACTTCTCCACCACACTCCAAAGTGTCTTCGACACGAATACTCCATATTTCTAATGAATTACCAATATATCCAAACGATATTTCGATTTTTTTGCTTCTAAGAATTGCATCTATTACATCATCTGGCAATACTGCCACTGTCAGGACGAAATCGCCATTAATCCTTAAACTTATATTATTTCCTATCTTTCCCCCTCTATATGCGGCATCACTAATTATAATATCAGAATCAACATTAAAAAGGCTTGTCTCTAGCAAATCGTTTTTTGCCCGGTAAAAAAATGAAACCTCTCGAAACAGATTAATTGCAGATAGTACAGTAATAAATAAAGGAACAGCGATAATTACGGCATACAGCATTTTGAGGAGTAAAGGCAATTCCTTTATGTATCGGGAAAGATGACCTTTACTGATTCTTAAAGGTTCGATTATTCCAATACGCAGAACAACTCCAATACAAATAACGAAAGGTATCAGATACGAAACAATAGACGCAATTTGTTGTTTGGACGAACAAAAAATCAACATTACCGCCTCCTAATTACAAAAGCTTAAACAAAAGGCCCAGAAATGCGAATCTTAGATTAATTGCATTAAGAATAGCATGGGTGTGCGTTTTTTCTTGTCGTAATTTTAGCACTTTCGACATTTTGAATCAATCCTCTTTCTGCGAATACGATCGTGTCAAGTTTCTACGGAGATTTCGCGTCACTGTTAAGTTTTGACGGAGATTTTTTCCGCTCTCACGGTCAGCTTCCAAGCTCCTGCGATGAGATACGCTTGCGGGAAAATCGAGGGTTTTGACCGGTTTTGCCGTTTTGCGTACATGCCAAAAAGATCGGCTAAGTGCGCCTCCTTAGCAAAACCCATATGACAATTATATAACCGTGTGTCATTTTTTTGACGCAGTCCAATATCGTTTTTCAGTCAAGGTCGCACATTGAGTCCGTCAGGACTTTCATCCACGCTTCAGGCAGAACAAACCATGCATTCCCGATCCAGACCGAATACGCCAGATCGTTGTATGACATCACCGGCATCACGTACGCCAATCCAGATTCACTCTCAAAGAATCCGTAAATGTAGCCATATGCGTAGCAGTTTTCCAACAATCCGTCAGCCCTTCTGCACAGTTCATACAGCCCGGCAGATTTCGGATCCTTCTGCGACCTTATGTCCGCCAGAAATTCGGAAATCCGGTCTTTGTCCGAAATGCCTCCCCCGCAGTCCCTGTGGGCGCCTGCCGTATTGTCGTCCGGCCACGTTTCCTTCACCAGTTCAATTCGCGAACAACCGTCCGCCGAAAAATCGAACTCAGGTAGCGAAGCCTTCCTGTAAAAAGACCGCCACTCGCTTTTGGGTTCACGCCTTATCAATATGCTGTCGTTGCCGCCGGTTCCCACAGCGAACAAACCGTTTTGATATCGAATTCCCAATCCCCGGTTGGAATACTTCTTTTCTCCTCTGACCCTGCTCTCAAACACAAGTTCGCCAACGTTTGTCAGCAACGGTTCATAGCCTATGCAAACATACTCTTCCCCTGACGGGCTAACCAGTGTGCCGTCTTCGCGAATCGTGAATGAAGACTTTCCTAGTCCGGAATCTTGCAGCGAGCATCCGGTTAGAAGTAAAAGAATGGTTATTAGTGCGCAGGCTATGCGAATAAACTTGTTTGTTTTATTAATTGGCATTTGACCATTCCTCCTTGATTCATTCTAATCCTCCATACTTAATCTTACGATTTTTCCCTCTTCGGGTCAATAACGAAATACAGTTTTTTCGCTTTTCGGACGTTTAAAACCTGTTGACTGCATCACCCTCTTCAATTATAATTGGAATAAATATGGAATTCCACTCCCTGTTTTCTGTAAATGTGTAGTAAAATTCTATAAAATGCGTTCAGGAGGATTCAAAACGGCATGAGAGCTGTTGACAAACGAACTAAAAGAACGAAAAATAAGATCGCAGTTTCGTATATCGAGATGCTCAGAATAAAGCCATATTTGTCTGTTACGGATAAGGATGTATATACTGCCGCGGGTGTTCATAAAACCACATTTTACCATCACTTTACAAATCTCAATGCAGTTGAAGATTTCATCGAAGAAACCGTTCTGACAGTGTTTGAGAAAATGTTGAGCAATGTTTCTTTGGATGATTTTCTTGAAGGCCGGAAATCTTTTCTGTCATTAGTGAAGTCCACAATTCAGCCAAACAAAGAATTCTATTCAAAGGTTTTATTTCTTAATCAGAACGTTTCCTTCATCGACAGAATCAATAAGGCTATTGAAGCTAAACTCAAAGAAGAATTTAAAAAGCACACTGATATCGATGGCGAGCAGATAGACGTTATCTTCGCATATGCGGTGGGTGGACGGATTGCGGTTTACAGAAAATGGATACTGGGATGTTTCGCAATTTCCGAAAATGCAATCTCGTCTGTGCTTGAAAAAATGTCGTCATTCGGGATTGAAAGCTTTATTTATTAAACGCCTGGTTTCAGTGGCGGGCATCGCATTTGGCCTGCCGCCGCCACGGCCCTCAAAGTGAAAAATACTGTTTGACCGGAAAAAATGCAAAACCCCGGGGAATTCGAGCGTTCTCCGGGGTTTTTAAGTGCAGGGCTATCGTACCGGACATTTATGACCGGCAACTCACACGGACCCGGCAGTCGGATCCGGCGGTAGTGTTGCCTTTGAGGCTGGGCCGGTATCGGTGTATGGCGGTTTCAAGCCGGCCGTGCGAGCCTTCCGTGTCCCGCGTCAGAACAGCCCCGAGATCCTGCCGTTTTCGTCCACGTCGATCTTCTCGGCGGCAGGCACCTTCGGAAGACCGGGCATCGTCATAATGTCGCCGGTGAGCACCACCACAAAGCCCGCTCCGGCGGAAACCTTAACGTTTCTTACGGTGACCTTGAAGCCCTCCGGCGCGCCTGTAAGCGTCGGGTCGTCGGAAAAGCTGTATTGCGTTTTGGCGACGCAGATCGGGAGCTTGTCAAATCCGAGCGCAGTGAGACGGTCGATCTGTTTTCTGGCTGCGGGGGTGATGATGACGCCTGCGCCGCCGTAGACCTTTTTGACCACGTCCTCGATTTTCTGCTCGATCGTCTCGTCGAGTTCATACGAGAAGCGGAAGTCGCCCTTCTCCTCTTCGCAGAGCCTTACGACCTCGCGGGCAAGCGCCTCGCCGCCCTTGCCGCCTTCTGCCCAGACCGTGGAGAGAACCGTGTTCACGCCAAGCTCGCGGCACTTTCCGATAATGTACTCGATCTCGCGGTCGGTATCCTGCGGGAACCTGTTGACCGCAACGACGCAGGGCAGTCCGTAGACGTTTTTGATGTTGGACACGTGGCGCAGAAGGTTTGGAACGCCTCTTCCGAGCGCCTCGAGATCCTCGGTCGCGAGCGATTTCTTGTCGAGACCGCCGTGCATTTTGAGCGCCCTGACCGTGGCGACAATGACGACCGCGTCAGGCTTGAGGCCCGCGACTCTGCACTTGATGTCGAGGAACTTCTCGGCGCCGAGGTCCGCACCGAAGCCGGCCTCAGTGACGGTGTAGTCACCCATTTTGAGCGCCATTTTCGTGGCGACGACCGAGTTGCAGCCGTGGGCTATGTTCGCGAATGGGCCGCCGTGAACGAAGGCGGGCGTACCCTCGAGAGTCTGGACGAGGTTCGGCTTGAGCGCGTCCTTCAGGAGCGCCGTCATTGCGCCGACAGCGTTCAGCTGGCCTGCGGTGACCGGTCTGTCGTCGTACGTGTAGCCGACAATGATCCTTGAGAGCCTCTCTTTAAGGTCCGTAATGGAGTTCGAAAGGCAGAAAACAGCCATGATCTCCGAGGCGACCGTGATGTCGAAGCCGTCTTCTCTTGTGACGCCGTTGGACCTTCCGCCGCAACCGTCAACGATGAACCGGAGCTGGCGGTCGTTCATATCGACGCAGCGCTTCCACGTTATCTTGCCCGGATCGATTCCGAGCGCGTTGCCCTGGTGGATGTGGTTGTCGAGCATCGCCGCCAAAAGGTTGTTGGCCGCCCCGATCGCGTGAAAGTCGCCCGTGAAATGAAGGTTGATGTCCTCCATAGGCACCACCTGCGCGTATCCGCCACCCGCGGCGCCTCCCTTGATGCCGAAAACGGGCCCGAGCGAAGGCTCGCGCAGCGCAACCGTCACTTTTTTACCGATTCTCGCGAGTCCGTCGGCGAGTCCGATCGTAGTCGTCGTCTTTCCTTCTCCTGCCGGAGTCGGTGTTATTGCGGTGACAAGCACCAGCTTTCCGTCTTTCCTGTCAGTCTTTTTCAGCAGTTCCAGGTCGATCTTGGCCTTGTAGCGTCCGTACTGTTCGACGTACTCCTCCGGCACGTTCGCCTTTTCGGCAATCTTGCTGATGTGCGTAAGTTCGGTGCTCTGCGCAATTTCAATATCCGACAAATAACCCATTTTCAATTCACTCTCCTGTCGTTTTTCACGCCGCGTTTTTAGAAGCTTCCGCGGCTTTGATTTTCGTCTATAAATAGGCAATTTAAAAATCATTGCCCGTATGATGGTTCCATCTTGCCGGCCGCAACGTCTTTACGCTTTCCTCACCTTCACGCCCCGGCTTCTGTAATAGTCCATAAATTCTTCCGGCGTTCCTTTGGTGAACGAGTTTTTCGGGAAATCCATAACTACCTTCGTTTCCGTGAACAAGTAGACGGTCTCTTCCGCGGCTTTGATTTTACCATTTTACCGGGCCGGTTTCAACCCGGACCCGCGAAACGGAACCGCCTGCTTTGTGCTTTTTTACAGATACCAGACCGGCACCGCAATCACGTTTTCTCTCAGAATTCCCGGAGCGGGACACATGCAGACCACCGCGCCCGTGCCGCGCTTTTTGTCCGGAATCATATCAAGCACCGTGAACGCTCCGGCCATATCCGCGCTGACGTTTGACGCCTGCTTTATTTCCACAGGGTACAGGATCCCGTTCTCCTCGATTATCAAATCAATCTCACTCTCAACTTCAACCACCGCGCCGTCTTTTTTGACCTTCTTTTTGTCCTTTCCACGGTAGTAGGAGACAAAATACCTGTAGTCCTGCCCGCGGTTTGAATACGACTTGATAATTTCGGAAACCGCGAATGTCTCAAACATCTGACCGTTCATCGCTCCGTAAGCCAGCGCTTCGGGGGTCAGCCATCTTGTGAGGTACGCGGCAAGTCCCGTGTCCCTGAAATAAACTTTCGGCGTCTTGATGGCGCGCTTCAGGACCGAAGGCGCGTAGGATTCGAGAATGAATACGATTCCCGTCGCTTCAAGGATCGACATCCAGCGCCTGACAGTCATTACGTCTTTTCCGATTTCATCCGCGATATTCGAATAGTTGAGCATTTGTCCGGTTCTCGCCGCGACCGCGACCATGAACCTGCGGAAATCATTGAGGTCGTGAACAGCCGTCAGCTTTCTGACGTCGCGCTCCAGGTAGGTCTTCACGTAGCTCGAGAAGAACACGCTCCAGTCAACGCTCTTATCCTGCAGCTCGGGGAAGCCGCCGCGGTGGATTATTTCCCAGATATTGTCGACCGGCACTGCGTCACGGTTCCTGCGGGAAACGTAGTCCATGGTCGGAACAAACGGATCGTGAAAGCGGCTGCCCTGGATTTCTCTGAGCGAAAGGCCGGACAGTTCAAGCACCCCCACTCTTCCGGACAACGACTCCGAAGCGCCCTCCATCAGCTCAAGCGGCTGCGAACCGGACAGGCAGAACAGCCCGCGTTCCCCGCTCTCATCGCATTTGATTTTTATAAACCGGAACAGACCCGGAGCTCTCTGGACTTCGTCGTAAATGACGGGAGGCGGGTTAAGCATCATGAATTCAGCGGGATTTTCGTTTGCCTGCTCCTCGATAAACGGATCGTCAATGGCCACATACCTTTTCTCCGGAAATAATTCCCGAAGAAGCGTTGATTTTCCGGTCTGGCGGGCGCCCGTAAGCAACAGTCCTTTGAAAGTACTGTCCGTTTTCAGAATGATATCCTCAATGTGTCTGTGTATGTACTTCATTTAGCTCCACAACCTGTTGATTTCGCGACTAATCCAGAATTCAATTCTGCATCAGTCGTAATTCTATCACTTTTCTGCGCCTTTGTAAAGCCTGTTTTCCTGCTAAATCGAAGTTGTTGCGTTGGTTTTTGAACAGGTTTTTGAACAAATTAGAAAAGCCTGCCTTTGTCTAATCAAGAATTCAATTCTGAATTTGTCGCAGACAGGCCATGTTTATCATTGTGTTGAACACTCCTTATTTCTTATTCCTTATTCGCATTTTCCGGTTTTTCCGTCTCCTGTTCCACACTTTGTTTTTTCTTCGTGATCTTCCTGTAAATCACGATTCCGACGGCGCTGATTGCCAGCGTCACCGCGAAAACGATTACCGCCACCGTGTACTTTTTTGTGCCGAGGGCGTCGCCGCCGATGGTGGAGGTGATGATTGAAGGAATCCGGCCGACCGAGCATATGATCGCCCACACCCAGAACTTCATGTCCGTCAGGCCCGCGAAGTAGCACAGAAGGTCCTTCGGCGTTCCCGGAATCATGAATATGATTGCGTAGAGAAGATCCCGGGAAGGCGAGGTCTTGAGGATGCTCAGCTCGTTCAGCTTTTCCTCTGAGAAAAACACCGTTACGATCCGCTTGCCGAGAAGGCGCACCAGCAGGAACACAATCATGCTGCCGATGGCGGAGGCGATGATGCAGAGAATCGTTCCCTCAAGAACGCCGAACGCGTAGCCCCCCGCGATCTCCAGCGGCTCGCCGGGAATAAACGCAAGAATGATCTGAACGATTATCAGGCCCATGTAGGCAAGCCGGCCCGCGAAGCCCTTGCCGTCCACCCATTCACGGAACTTTTCCGGGTCCGACGCGAACCGGACGATCTCCCTGCCCACGAAATATGTGGCCAGGCCGAACACGACCAGCGCGAAGGCGACGAGTATTCCTGTAATTATCTTTTTCCTTTTTGTTGCCATTATCAGGTTTTGATTTTCCTAAAATTAGGTGAATATCGCGGCCGGCGGCAACCGGCCCGCAACATTTTCACTTCTTCACTATTCTCAGCGTGACGATCTCAAACGGTCTGTACGGCACGCTGAATTTCCTTTTGCCGGTAAGCTGTAGCTCCTCAAGGCTGTTCTCGGAGAGATCGGACAGGAACACCTTTTTCGCGTCGAAGCCGAGCGTGAACTCCGCGGTGCCGCGTGTGTTTTTCGCCTCGTAGCCTCGCACGATGATATCGTCCGAGTACTCGGCCTCCTTCACGGTCTCGATGACAAGATTTTCGGCGGACGTAGCTACGAGAGACCAGCTCTCAGGCAGCGCGTTCTTTTTCGAAACGGTTGCGCCGGCCGGCACCTTCACCGCGTACATCGGGAAATTGAGCATGTAGGCTTCTTTTACGGTGTCCGCGTCCTTCAGGCTGCCTTTGTGCGGGAGCAGCGAGTAGGTGAAGCTGTGGTGGCCCTTGTCGGCGACCTCGTTCGGGTACGTCGGACGCTTGATGAGGGTGAGCTGCATAAGGTTGCCGTGAACGTCGTGGCCGTACTTGCAGTTGTTGAGCAGCGAGATTCCGTAGCCGCCCTCGGACATGTCGGCAAACTTGTGGGCGCACGTCTCGAATTTCTGGCGGTCCCAGCTCGTGTTCTTGTGGGTCGGCCGCTCGATCGTGCCGAACTGCACCTCGAACGACGCCTTGTCGGTGTTGATGTCGACCGGGAAGGCCGCGCGGAGCACTCTGTGCACGCTGTCCCATTCGGCTTCCGTCTCGAAGTCGATGCGCGCGTTTTCACCGTAGAACCAAACGTTCTGGGTGATTGTGCTGACGCCGTGCCTGCGCGTGATCCTGACGCCCGCCTTTCCGCCGCGGTCAATCGCCTCAACGCTCTCGAACCCGTGCAGGTTGTAGTACTTGTAGTTGCTGAACTCCTGGATCTCCCACGCGTCGTAAACGTCCGGATAGTCCTCGTAAATTCTGAGCTCGTTGCCGGGTCCGCCGGAAATCACGTTCCTGCCGTTCTTTTTGTCGAAAAGCGTCTTTATCTCCCAGTTTTCGTCGAATTCGCACGTGTAATAAGGCGTTTCGACACGTTTTCCGTCCATGTCGACGGCCACGAGGCCTTTTTTGGTTCTCAGATTGAGCGCCTTGTAGCCCTTGGGCGGTATGTTTTCGACGAAAACGGAGCGTCCGCCGGCGTCAACGTAGCCCGTTCCCGCAAAGGAGTGCGGGTTGAAAACGACGTACTTTTTGTCGGTGGCGACGCGCGAAACGATCGACTCGCATGCCTTTTTGCGGAGCTCGCCCGTGATCTTGCGGAGCTCGGCGTACTCGCGGTCGCACTGCTCGTAGACCTCGCGGATCGATGAGCCCGGGATAATGTCGTGGAACTGGTTGATGAGCATCGTCTCCCAGCACTCGTGGAGGATCTTTTTCGGGAAATCCGAGCCGGTCAGCGCTTTCGCGGCAACCGAGAGCATTTCCGAGTCGAGCATCAGGAATTCGCAGTCGCGGTTGTTCTTTTTGTTGCGCGCGTTCGAGGTGTACGTGCCGCGGTGGAACTCGAGGTAGAGCTCGCCCTGCCAGGAGGGAAGGCGCGGGTTGTTCTCGATGTTCTTTTCGAGGCGCTTCAGCATGTCGCCGGCGAATTCGATTTTCGCCTTGGGAAGGCCGGGAATGCCCTTCTGCTGCCTGCGCGCGATCATGAGCATCTCCTCGTTCGGTCCGCCGCCGCCGTCGCCGTAGCCGAACGTCACCATGGACTCGCGGGTGAGCTCCTTTTGCTGGAAGCGGTTGTAAGAGCCGGCGATCATGCGCGGATCGGTGTTCGCGACGTACGTCGTGCCCTTGTTGAACGCGTCCGTGCGGCCCTTGTCCTGAGCCGTCAGGAAGTATGAGTTGATCGCGGTGCCGTCAAGTCCGATCCACCTGAAAACGTCGTAGGGCATCGTGTTGACGTCGTTCCAGCTGATTTTCGAGGTCACGAACCATTCGACGCCGGATTTCCGGAGAATCTGCGGGAGCGCCGCGGAGTAGCCGAAAACGTCGGGAAGCCACAGAACGCGCGACTCAACGCCGAACTCCTCGCGGAAGAAATTCTTTCCGTAGAGCACCTGGCGGACGAGCGACTCACCTGACGCGAGGTTGCAGTCGGCCTCGACCCACATCGCGCCCTCGACCTCCCAGCGGCCTGCTCTGACCATCTTTTTGATCTCCTCGTAGAGCTCTGGCGCCTCCTCCTTGACCGCCTTGTAAAGGTATGCCTGGGAGGACATGAACTTGTACTCGGGGTAGCGCTTCATGAGCTCGATCACGGTCGCGAACGAGCGCTGCGCCTTTTCGCGTGTCTGCGCAACCGTCCAGAGCCACGCTATGTCGATATGCGTGTGGCCGATGCAGATGACCGAGATGTCGCTCTCGTTCGGCCGGTTGTAGATCGTATCCTTCAAATATTGGCGCGCCTCGGCAACGGTCCTGTGGAACTCCTCGCCGCGCGGTTCGAGCATATTCACCTTGCGCAGCGCCATGCTGAGATGCGTGAGGATCTCCATGTACTCGACCGTGTTTTTGCCCATGCACTCAAGCGCGTTGCGCGGCACGGTCACGTCGAAGTAGAGCTGACGGACGTCGTCGTTAACGGTTCTCAAATAAGGCATGATGCACGAATGTTCGATTCTGGGGCCGGTGTACGCGTAGATCCAGACCTCGTAATGCGTTTTGGAAGCGCCGAGAACAAGCTCGCGGTGGTTGGTGTCGAACGCCTGTCTCATCACACCGTCGACGAAGCACAGAAACTGCGGGTTGTCGGCGTCCCAGCCGCCCCTGTCAGTGTGCAGACAGAGCTCGAGCGTACTGTCGCCCTGCATGTCCTCCGGGACGTCCACGGGAATGTAGAACCACGCGTGCGAGTCGATCCCGCCGCCCCACTGACTGCCCCATTCGTAGGGCTTCATCGCGGATATTTCCGGAAAATCGTTGTTCTCCTTGTATCCGGTCGGGAATATTTTGATGTTCTCCAGTTTTATGACCTTTTTCGGGATCGATTCGGAGAGACGCGTGATGTACGAATTTACATGTCTCAGCATGCTTTCCATAAAATACCTCCAAAATGTTGAAACCTGCCGCCCGCGGTTTTTCCGGCTCCGGGGCGGTTATTTGTTGATGAATTTGTCGATCTCGGAGCCACAGAGCTTCGTGAGAAGCTTCACGAGCTGGCCGATAAATATCGCGGAAAGGACCGTTCCGATTCCCACGACAGTTACCGCGCCGTCGAAGTTCATGGGCAGTCCGATGAAGCCCTTAAAGAACTCAAGCACCGGCATTCCTTTTATGAACACCATGAAAACGAAGTGCATAACGAACGAGATCGTGATCATCGACGTGTCGACGATTGTTTTGCAGTTGCCGAATTTCATTCCCGAGACCTCGGAGATCGCAGCCGCGAAACCCTCCGCCGGCATCGCGACCCACTTCGGCCTGAGGTACAGGAAAACGCCCGCCGCAATGATCACCATGCTCGCGAGGAAGTAGCCGATGCGCGCGAAATAGTTCTGCGGTACGGGAAGCCATGCCAGCCAGTGACCGAAGCCGCTCGTGTCGAGGCCGAAAAAGTTCGTTTTTGCGCTGACGCCGAAAAGGTCGACCAGGAAGCCGAACGCGATCGCGATCGGTATCCCGAGCAGGTTGATCCACTTGAACCTTTTCCGCAGCACGAGTATCTGGAGCATCACAAGGATGACGTAGACGACGATCGTCATCGCGCCCAGCGACCAGCCCCAGATCACCTCGCACGCTCTCGGCACCGAGCTGACCGGCGAAATTCCGAGAGACGACAGCTTCGAGCAGTTGATCCCTATCGCGATCAGAATGATTCCGACGGCGTAGAAAACAAACTTCTTAAGGCCTTGCAAAAAGTTGCTTTTCATATTAAGTTCCGTTCCCGCGGCCGCCCCGCTTTATTTCTCCGGAGGGGCGGCCGCGCCATATAAGTCACGAAATGTGTTTTTGGCTATAAATAGAGTAAAATCAGCCGTGTCACTGCCCGGTGCCTACAGATACGAAACCGTTTCCACCGGCTCGCCGTCAATAAAGTAGATGCGGGTGATGCGCCGCCCGATCTCGCACAAAAGCTCGTAGTTGAACGAACCGGCCGTCTCCGCGACCTCTTCGCAGCTGAGAACCTCGCCGCACGACTCGCCGAAAATGACAGCCTCGTCGCCTACCGCGCACCCCGGAACGTTCGATACGTCGACCATCATCTGGTCCATACATATCCGCCCCAGGATCGCGCACCTGACGCCTTTAATCAGTACGCAGCCCTTTCCCGAGAGCGTCCTGAAAATGCCGTCCGCATAGCCCGCGGCGATCGTCGCGACACGGTATCGTCTGTCCGCCACAAAAGTGTGCCCGTAGCTGATGCCCTCGCCTTTGTTGAGGTTCGCCACGTTTATAACGCGTGTTCTCACCGACAGTGCCGGCTTCAGCGCGAGCACGGACGCGTCGGTCTCCTTCGACGGATAGTGCCCGTAAAGAACGATTCCCGCCCTCACAAGGCCGTAGTCGTTGTTTTTGCTCATTATCGCGGCGCTGTTGCTGATGTGCCTCACGCCGGTGTCGATCCCGCAGGCCTCGAGTTCGTCGCAGAACTCCGCGAAAACCCGCCCCTGTTCGGCGACGGATTCCGCCCCCGCCTTCTCGTCGGCCCTCGCGAAATGCGAAAAAATGCCGCCGATCCTGACGTTTTTGAGCTTCGAGATCTTCCTGATCTCCTCAATACTCTTTTTGCACGGTCTGAAGCCGATCCTGCGCATACCGGTGTCGACCGCGATGTGGACCGTCGCGATCCTGCCTGTCTCCGCTGCCGCCCTGTCCAGCTCCGCGGCGTTTTCCGCGTCGAAAACGGTCAGCGAAATGTCGTGCTCCGCCGCCGCTTTGAACATTGAAGGGTGCGTGTAACCTAGCACCAGAATGGGCTTCGTGAACGCGGGCGAATAGTATTTCCCGCCTTCCATTTCACGCCGGAGCTCAAGCCCCTCGCCCACGCCTGCGACGCCCGCCATGTCGACGTCGTCCGCAATGTAATTTGCGACCACCCTCGCCCCGTGACCGTATGCGTCGGCCTTGAGAACCGCGAGCACCTTCGTGCCCGGTTCAAGCAGCGCCTTTATGTTTTTCAGATTCTCGCGTATGCGGTCGAGTTCGACGCACGCATACACTCTGTCGTACTTCAAATCCATATTTTCGACTTTTCCGGAAGCGCTGATTAAATGCTCTTTACGCAAGCGGCAATTCCCCAACAAGCCACGTGCAGGGTTATTCAAACGTAGTTCGTTTAATTCAACCAATCTATGAGAACAAGGTGTCTCACGACAATTGCTGCCGCTTGCTTTTCGAGAGCTCCCCTCTCGCAGTATATTCATACAGCTTCGGGGTCGCGCTCGAAAAAATAGCTATTTACTTAGCGCTTCCATTTTTTATTTGTGCTTCAAATGCCGAGAAGCTCTCTCAGCTTGTTTGCGAGCGTGACCGCGTTGTCCTCGTGCGCCTTGAGGTTAGGATGGCCGTTGCCGCCCGCTCCGTTCGGCGAGAGCTTGAGCGTGTAGAAACCCTTTTCGGCGCCTCCGAACTCCTCAACCGCCGCCTCTATATAGGGGAAGAACGACGTGTCCATCATTCCGTACGCCCAGAGGATTTTCGCGTCCGGATTCTTTTCGCGGACAAGCTTCAGGAAGTCCCTGACGCCCTTTTCGAGTTTGCTTATTTTGCACGCGCCCGAGTTGCAGAAATGGATGTCGTTTGTGCCCAGGTTGATGACCACGACGTCGGCTTTGCGCGGGAACGTCCACGCCTCGTGCCTGTCGCACTGGTAGCACGTCTCGGTATAAGTGTCGAGCATAATGTGCGGCTGCCATCCGATGACAATGCCGATGCCCTGCTGCGCGACGATACTGTAGTCTGCGCCGACCGCCTTTGCCGCAAGAACAGCGTAGGATTTTGTGCCGTCGACGTACTCGTTGCCCGCGACGTTGGCGCTCTTTTCACCGTCCGCGTTGTCCGGCCAGAGGTTGCCGTAGCCTGTCGTGATCGAGTCTCCGATGACTTCGATAAAATACTTCGAGTCCGCCGGTCTCGCCGTGAGCTCGCCTTTCAAAGTGATCGAGTTGATGTAGATCGTGCCGCGCTCCGCCTCGGTCTGGCGCTCGATCAGGAACGTGTGGAGGCCGCGCTCAAGGTTTTCGCCCAGGACCACGTCGACGTCCTTGGCTGTTTTTACAACGCGGTCCGCGCGGTGCTCGCCCAGAAGCACGCCGTCGCAGTAGACGCTCACGTAGAGCTTGCTGCCGCCGATTTGCGTCGATCTCGCGAACACGGAAGCGGTGACGGTGCCCTCGCAGTACGCCCTGAATTCGATCGAGGCGGCCGTGTAGTCAAGCGGAATGGCCATGCGCTCGCCGATTGATTTTTTCGCGGTGTAGAGCGTTTTGACCGTCCGCCCCTGCGTTTTGCAGAAGTCGAAAAGCGTATCCGCGTCAATCGTTTTTTCTGTGTAGTCGAACGAATTAATATCAGGCGTCGGCTCTTCCGTCGCCGGCGCTTCGGTCGGTTCGGTCGGTTGCGGAACGTCCGTCGGTTTTGCGGGCCCCTTTCCGCCGCCGTCACACGCACACGCGCAAAGAATAATGACCGCAGCCAGGATCAGCGCCGCGGACCGTAGTATGATTTTCTTGAAATCGAAGCCTTTCATATCAGGATTCCTCGCATTTATATTAAGTCACTGCATTTATATTAAGTCAGTGCTTCCGTTTATTTCGGGTTTATTTCGTCTTCGAGGCTCTTTTCGCCTTCACAAGCTGCCTTTTTTCTATGTCGGAAATCATATCCACGCGCATCTGGTGCCTTCCGCCCAGAAATTCCGCGCCGAACCACTCGTCGACGATCATTTTCGCGACCTCGCTGCCGACTACGCGAGCGCCGAAGCAAATAATATTCGCGTTGTTGTGCTGCTTAGCCATTTTTGCCGAAAACGGCTCGCTCACGCACGCCGCCCGCACGCCCGCGACCTTGTTCGCCGCGATAGACATTCCGAGACCCGTTCCGCAAATCAGAACGCCCGCCTCGCACTCTCCGCCCGCGACGCTCTTCGCGACCGCCTCGGCGATATCCGGATAGTTGCATCCGCTTCTTTCAAACGTGCCGAAATCTTTGACCTCCACGCCTTTCCCCTCAAGGTGCGCCTTGATCTCGTTTCTGAGATCGATGCCGGCGTGATCGCTGCCGATTGCGTACATTTTCAACTCCCGCCTTTCGAAAAGGGTCCGCGAACGCCGCGTGACCCGCGCTTTTTTTCACGCCATATTATAATTCTTTTTGCGCGCGTTTTCAACCTGCGAGGCGAATTAAAAATGCGCGCAGAATCCGCGAAAATGGCCGGCCCGCATATTCAAAAAAACCGGTCATGCCGGCAGGCCCGCAGACGTTGGAATTCCTTGAAAAATACTGAAAAAACAGGCGACTCTTTAAAAAAGTTGAATCGCGCGGCGCAATTTGATAAACTTTCAGCAGGAAGCGTAGGCGCGCAACACTTTGAGAAACGCGTCCTTTACGAAAAGAGGCATTCTGTGAACAAAAAGAACCTGCTCATATTTCTTGGAATAATCCTCGCGGTATGCGTCGCGGCGGCGGTCGTCATCGCGGTTTCTGTCTCTGTCAAAAACCGTCACGACCCGGACTCCACGCCCGGGCCGGACAGCGGACACGAGTACCTCGAACGCTTCGACGAGTTTTCGTGCGTAACTGTAGCGGCAGGTGCGACCCCCGCCACAGCCGTCAATTTCTGCTGGCAGACGTACAACGGTATTACGGACGGTTTTGTCCGCTACGCGAAAAAAGAAGGCTCCGCGGTTACTCTTCCGGCTGAAACTGCGAAGGTCGAAGCCTACTCCGAGAGCACGACCTTTTCGGTGCCCGTAGACGGCCAGTTTGACTATAAAAACCCGTCGCTTCAGGACGTTCCCGCGGTTCTCCACCGCGTCTACCTGACCGGACTTGAACCCGCAACGGAGTACGTGTACACTGTCGGCGGAACTCTTCCTGACGGCACTGTAACCGAGAGCGAGCCGGCCGTTTTCAGAACCGTTCCCGAATCCGAAGCGTTCAGTTTTCTTCTCGTCGCGGACACGCAGGGCTTCACGCAGCGTAACTACGACGTGTGGGGTTCGCTCCTCTCGCTCGCGCTCGAAAAGCTTCCCGCGTTTGACTTCACAGTCCATATGGGCGACACGGTCGAGGAGGGCAAAAACGCCTACCAGTGGCAGATGTACTACAACTGTTCTTCCGGAATTTTAGGTAAAATCCCGACCGTCTCCGTCGTCGGAAACAAGGACAAAAAGCACACGCTCACGCACTTCACGAACGGCGCCGACGGCAACCGCACCGCACTCGTTTCCGGCTACTACTCCTTTGACGTCGGCAGCGTCCACTTCTCGGTTCTCAACACCGGCGACGGCGACAAGGACCTGCCGAAGGCTCAGCTGAAATGGCTCAAAGCCGACCTCGAAGCGGCGGCAGACAAGCACAAGATCATCCTCATCCACAAGGCGCCCTACTCCGACGCGAACCACTGTTTTGACGCGGAAATAGTCGCAATAAGAAGCCAGATCCTTCCCGTCGCGAACGATTACGGAGTCGCGGCGGTGCTCGAAGGCCACGACCACTACTTCTTCCGCTCGGTTCCTGTCGACGGCTCCGGCGCGGCGGCGGATTACAATGTTTCCTCAGTGGACGTCGGCGGCGTCGACACGAAAATGTTCAGCGTGAACGGAAACGGCACGGTCTATTTCGTTAACGGATCCGCGGGCTGCAGGCAACACGACAACCCGATTCCGGGAACGGCCGACGTCCTGACCGACTACTCCGCTTTAATGAAGGGCGCGTCCCTCTCCTACGTCAGCGTCGACGGCGAGAAGATCGTCTTCACGACCTACGTGAACGAAAACGGAACCCTCAAGCTGTACGACTCCTGGGGGTTATACTTCTAAGATTTTTTACTTGTTATAATGAGGAAGGCGGTCCCCGGCGCGTTTTTGTCCGCGCCGGGGCCGCCTGCTTTTTTTCTCAATATCGGATTCTGTTCATTTATTGCGGGTTCTCATCGCCGCCACGGTTGACTGTTTCGGCAATGATGTTCTGCCACTTTCCGGAAAGCGCAACAAGCGAGTCGCTTGCCATACCGTTATTAATAAATGTATCCGGAACATAATACATGCCGTCGATTTCATACACATCAACATAGCAGTAGATGCACTCCGGGAAGTCCAGCGGCAGTTTAACAGTGATTCCTATGTTGTGTTTCAAGTCAAAATCGACGGAAAAAAATCTGTCGTTTTCCCCAACATCCTGAGGTTTCAGAATCTTGTTTCTGTCTAAAATATCTTCAAAAGTGAATGCCTTGTCTTCCCTGTACTTTAACTCACCGGATTCGTAATAGTCTTTCCTCCTGTCCCAGATAATATACGAGCTGAAAGAACTGTCTTCCGGTGACTCCAGGGTAATGTCCGTGTCCAGCCAGAAATGTAATGTATCGTTTACTATAAGAACGGGGGTTTCTCTTCCGTCTACGAAATACCCCTTAGCTTCATTGTAGCCGCTGATGAATGGGATTCCCAGTACTTTCATCGGCGGCCCGCTCCCGGTCACTCCGCCCAAAAACAAGTGGCCTATATATTCAACTTCGCCCCAATCCACATCCCACTGCGTCGTCTCGTGATACCGGTAATGGACCCCCTCGTAAACAAACTCCGGGTCTTCACCTAATTTATAGTCCCACTCGACAGGAAGCGTATCCTCCGGTTTCGCCCTGCAGCCTGCGAAGCAGAAAGCGGTTGATATGAAAGCCAGCAGCAGGCACGCCTGCAGTAAAATCGTTTTCGTCTTCTTCATGGTCTTTTATTCGGGCAGTTAAAAGCAACCACCGGTCAGTCTTCGTCGTCTCCGTACATCGACCCGTCGTCGTCCGGCGGCACGTCGTCGTCACCCGGAGGCTCATAGCCAAACGTTCTGCTGTAGTCGTCGAAGCCGGAATTCGCCGCACCCGGTGCAGCCGCATGTTCTTCGTCCCTGTGCGGTGATGCCTCGGTGGTGAAAGACGTTTTTTTCGCCGTGGTCGCGTTTTCATCGTAGGGAGCCGGTTCAAACGCGTCAAAACCGTCCTCAAACCCGTCGCCTTCTCCGTTTTCGTCGTCCTCAAAGATTCCGCCGAAAGATTCATCTTCGCGCGCTCCTTCGTCGCGGCGCGCGTTCCCTTCACCGGCTGTTCCTTCTTCAAACAAAATTCCCTTGTTTTCGGCAAATTTTTCGAACGCCTCCGCGGTCTTTCCGAACAGGTCTTCCTCTTCGGACTCGCCGCTTCCGGCACTCTTCATAAGTTCGGGTGCCTGCTCGAAAAACTCCTCTTCGGTGAGCGCCGTCACCTTCAGCGCCCTGCCGAAAACCGTTTTCGCCGCGTTCTCGACAGCTTCGCGCCGCTTTCCGTCGGTGATCATCCTCACGAACTGTCCGCTCGCGAGCGGGATGAAAAGCGTTCCGCCTACGATGTATCCGTGCGAACACTGGGTCGAGATAAGGCTGCCCACGCCGCCGAACTTGTCCGAAACGGTCGCGATAAACTCCTTCCAATCCGCCTCCGGAACCGGTTCCAGCGAATCGAGCACCTCGCGCGTAAGGTCCTGCTCCGAAACAGGCGCCGGCTCATTAAAGAGGCTTCCTTTCTTAAAAACCGGTGCGTTTCCGTCGTTCTGGCTGCCCTGAGCGTCGTCTTTGCCGCCGTCGTCCGCCTCATACCTCACCGGAGCAGCTCCGCCTCCCCGCACAGTCACCTTAAGACCGTCGTTCACGAGGTCCGCCACACTGCGCTCAAGCACCTGGATCCTGTCCGCGAGCTCCGCGTCCCTGCCCCAGTTTCTGTCACAGAGCGAGAGCATTCCCGCCTCGAAAATAATTTTCCGCTGGACCGACCATTTGAGGTCGTTTTCGAGGGACGAGAGTTCGCGCACGATCATCGTGATCTCTTTTATATTTGTGGCGCTGCCGAGCTTTTTGAGGCGCTCGACGTCGGCGTCGCTGTCGTAGAGGAACTGCTTCGGGTTGCGCGTCGACAAAATGATCATGAGCTTGCGCATGACGTCGATCAGCTCGCAAATGAAATTCGAGGGGTCGATTCCCGACGCGAAAACCTTGTCGGTAAGCGCGAGCACCGAAAACGCATCCCTGGAAATGATCGCGTTCGCGAAGCTCTCGAGCGTCTCTGCGTCTATGGATCCGGACGCCCTGCGCGCCTCCTCTGCGGTCACCTTGCCGCCCGAAAGCGAAATCGTCTGGTCGAGAAGGCTTATCGCGTCTCTGAGTCCGCCGTCGGCCTTTCCCGCAATCAGTCTCAAAGCCGCCTCTTCGTATTCTATGCCCGTTCCGTGGCAGATCTCCTCGAGCCTTGCCACGATTCCCTCGCGGGAGATCCTCTTGAAGTCGAACCGCTGGCAGCGCGAAGTGATCGTCACCGGCAGCTTCTGCGGCTCTGTCGTCGCGAGGATGAAAATGACCTTCTCCGGCGGCTCCTCAAGCGTCTTCAAAAGCGCGTTAAAAGCCGACGTTGACAGCATGTGAACCTCGTCGATGATGAACACCTTGTACTCCGCGCGCGCCGCCTGGTAGGAGCTCTCGTCTATAATGCCGCGCACGTTTTCGACGCCGTTGTTTGACGCCGCGTCGATTTCCGACACGTCCAGAAGGCTTCCGTCAATGATTCCTCTGCATATCTCGCACTGGTTGCACGGGTTGCCGTCGACAGGCGAAAGGCAGTTCACCGCGCGCGAAAAGATCTTCGCCACCGACGTCTTGCCGGTGCCGCGCGTTCCGCAGAAAAGGTACGCGTGTCCGATACGCCTGCTTTTCACGGTGTTTTTCAATATCGTGACGACGCTTCTCTGCTCAACGACCTCGTCAAAGGTCATCGGTCTCCATTTTCTGTAAAGGGCAATGTAATCCATTTTCAGCCTTCTCTGTCCTTCAAATAATCACTTATTTATGTTTCAAAAAGCCCGAAGCCCCTGCGGGGAAGCAGCCGGTTTGGTCATGTCACACGAAAGGGTTTGCTTACCGCTGCTTCCTTCCGGACCTGACGGGGTTCACAAAATTTCATTGCATGAGAACCGGCTGCCCCCGCAGGGGCTCCGCACCGCGCTATTAAAGCCGCACGGTATGATATCACATTCCGGCACCGTTTGTAAACCGTTTTCTCGCGGCTTCTCCGCGGTCTGCCGTAAGTGTATCCGGCGCCGGGCCCGTTTTTACACGCTTTTTAAGCGCTTTTTACGCGCCCGGTTCGTCAGTCGGCTCCCCGGGTTCCGCCGGAGTGTCGGTCGGCTCTTCCGTTTCCTGCGGGTTTTCGGTCTCCCCAGGCGTGGCGGTCGGCTCATCGGTTGCCGGAGGCGTTTCCGTCGGTTTCTCGGTGGGCTCCTCTGTTTCCGGAGGCGTCTCGGTAGGTGATTCTGTCGGCACCTCAGTCGGAACCTCCGTCGGCACAGGCGTAGGAACCGGGGTAGGCGCTTCCGTAGGCCGCGGCACAAATTGCACGATTATATCGTACAGGTAGTCGCCCACGAGCTCGACGCCTTCCGGCACCTCGAAAAGAATGTTCCTGTTGCGGTAGATGCCCTCGTTCGGAAGCTCGATGGTCGGTTTCAGCGTTGCCGCTCTGATCTTGTCAAGCTGCTCCGCCTTGCCTTTCACCGTCACCACAAGGTTCCCCTCCTCGTCGAGGATCTCGTCCGCGAACGAAATCGTGTAGAGGTACGTCTCGTCGTCTCTGCCTGCCTGCGTAACGTCGTCGAAGCCTATTTTGAAAACGCGCGTCTCGTAGTGACCGATCTCAACGGAAACGGTGACCTTGTCGTCCATCCGGTCGGGGTCGACCGTGTAGAGCTGCGCGGACATGAAATCGGAAAGCGCAAACGTTTTCGTGAAGCTCTCTGTCGCGCCGGTGATGTCGACAGTTCCGAGATCAATCGCTTTCAGTCGCACAAGGTCGGTCGAGTTGCCGTCGATAAGGACGTTCGTCATCGAGGCGGTGTCGGAAATGAAATAGCAGTCGTCTCCCGGCTCGCCCTTCAGCGTGTAGATGACCGGAACGCGCTTCGCCACGTCGATCCTCACGACCACCTTTTCGGTGTCGAAATTCGCGGTCACGTCGTCGCCGGACGACGTCATGTAGCGGCCGATAAACGTGATCGTTCTATCGCTTTCAACCGAGTTGTCTCCGACGTTTTCGGACAGGTTGACGCTGATGTACTCGAGGTTCTCAAGCTGCGTCGCGAAGCCGCTGATCGGAACAGAGTCCGGCTCGGACGTCACGGAGATTATCTCGTATCCCGCCTTCAGGATCGACTCGGAAAAATCAAGCCTCACGGGCAGGTACATCTCGGTTTTTCTGTCATATGAGACCGCGATCTCCTTCGGGTAGTAGTCGACCGTTTTGACGCCCATTTTCGAACAGACAGGCTGCTCCACTTTAAGGTATGAGCTTCCGGTGTTCTCTATCGACGAGAAGTCGGCTTTGACGTAGAAATCGCTCGGAAGCAGCTTGTTAAGAAGGTTCTGCCTGCCGGAGACCTTGACCTCCGCGTTCACGACTCCCAGGTCGGAAACGAGCGTCAGCTGCTTCTGCGCGGGCGCGTTGAAGTTCTCAAAGGAGATGTCCACGGAGACGGTCATCTCGACGACCGGATTTGTCGCGTCCATTACGAGCAGCCAGCCCACGATGCCGAGCAGCAGGGAAATTATCACAAGAACGAATTTTTTAGAGGCTATCTTCTTGATCAGATCCAGAAACTTTTGCATCCTTCTCCGCCTCCTTCTTCTTGAATATTCTCCGGAAAAATCTCCTGATTCCGCTCTTTTCGCCGTCGTCGCCGTCACCCTCGTCAGGCAGGAGCTCCCCGATCAGGTAGTCGCGGAGAGTGTCCGCGGTGAACCCTCTTAATATCTGTCCTGCGTTTGTGCACGACACGGTGCCGGTCTCCTCGGAAACGACTACGACAACGCAGTCCGCCTCCTCGCTGGCGCCGATCGCCGCCATGTGTCTCGTTCCGAGCTCGCGGCTGACGTTTTTATTTTTGGTGTTGGGAAGCACGCACTGCGCCGCGTAGACTCTTCCCTCTCTGATCAGGACGGCTCCGTCGTGAAGCGGCGTGTTGCGCACGAAAATCTGCTCGAGCAGGCGCGAAGAGACGTCGGCGTCGAGCCTCGTTCCCTGTGTCTCCCACTCGGCGATACTGTTGTTGCGCTCGAAAACGATAAGCGCGCCGGTCTTCGACTCGGACATGTGCATAACGGCCGTCACAGTCTCGTTCACTATTCTCTCGGTCTCCCTGCGTCGCTCTTCCTCGTCCGCGCTCCTCGACCGGAAAACGTTCTTTATGACGTCGGTAAACCGCTTGCTGCCGAGTTCCTCCAGAAGCTTGCGGATCTCCGGCGCGAAAAGCACCACCGCGAGCACGGGCAGCACGTTCAGGATCACGTTCAAAAGCGACGATACCGCGCTCAGGTTGAGCAGCTTCGCGACGTACGAAACGACGAGAATGATCAGGATACTCTTCAAAAACGCGAACGCGCGCGTACCCTTGAAGAGCTTTATCGTCTCGTAAATCAGGAACGTAATGATCGCTATGTCGAGAGCGATCAGCAGCACGTCGACCCACGAATCGATGCCGAAATATTCGGTTATGAATGTCGTAAACCCGTTTCCGGACGACGCCAGCAGCGCTCTCATAAATCTTTCTCCGTCATTTCCGCCGGTTGTCATTTCCGCCGGTTGTCGAAAACCGCATCCGGCGTTTTTAAAACTATACGCGTTGTAGTTCTTTAAAATCTTTCCGGCTCAGTTGCCGGGCAGTACGGCTCAGTTGCCGGGCAGTACGGTTCAGTTGCCGAGCAGGTAAAAAATCACGGCGAGAACCGTTCCCGCGACCATCGAGAAGGCGAGGAAAATGCACAAAATGCGCACCGCGAGCTTTTTGCCGTCCACCTTGCGGTTCTTTTTTCCACTGTTTTCAGCCATTTCCGTCCCCCTCAAGCGCGAATCACTTTAAAGTACGACACGCCTTCGTCCGACTGCTGGAACGAGTAGTCCTCGGGAATACCGTTCGCGCCGTCTCCGGCATCATCTTTGTCTTCATTTTCGTGAGCGCCGGCGTTTTCCGCAGCTTTCGCGGATGCGTCAGCCGCTTCGTCCGCTTCTTCGTTTGCTGCCTCCGGAGCTTCTCCCGCGGCCTTTTCCTCAGCGCCTTCGGGCTTGTACTCGCGCACGTTCTCGAAATAGTCTATATCGAGAACAGCCTCTGTCTCCTCGAGAAAGCTCTCGGCGTTCTTTTCCGACGAATCGACGGCGCCCATGAGTTCCTTTTCGAAAAGGTCGGCCGACTCTCTCAGCTGCCTGACCACCGCCTCCGCGAACTCGCGTGAAGCGCTCTCAATGTCGCGGACGTGTTCGATCTGACGTCCGATTTTCGTTCTGACTCTGTCCGCCTCGACGGAAAGTCTCTTCGTTTCGCCTTCGCCTCTTTCGATCGCGTTCTCGACGATGGAGTCGGCCCTCTTTTCGGCGTCAACGAGGACGCGCGCGATGACCTTGCGCTCTTTTTCGGCGTTTTCGACCTCCGCGGCGAGACCGTCGCGTTCGGTGCGGAGCGCCTCAAGCTCTGTCTCGGCCTGTTTCAGCCTCTCTTCGAGAAGTTTGATCTTGTTCTGCGACTCGGTCAGCATTCCTCCGAGGTCGGAAACGTACCCCTTAACCTCTTTCTTGCTGTAGCCGAAAAGCCTGCCGTGAAACTTTTTGTTTTCTGTTGCCATTTCAAGGATTCCTTTCAAAGTTACAGTCCCGGTTTTACGCCTCACGCGGCGGCGCGGAACCGTTATTTGCAGACGTTTAAGAAACGCAGGCACGTTTTCTTTTCGACCGTACCGGCGTTTTATCTCTTCTCCAAGTGTATTGTACCACATTTTTTCGGAAACGGAAATAGAAAACAGCCCCGTTTCAGCCTTATTCAAGATTTTTATTTATTTTTTTGCGCGATTTTTTATTTTGCGTTTCACGGTGCGTGTGTGCGCGTACGCCGGATGCGTGCGGGCGAAAATACAAAAGGGGGCGGCGCCGCGCGCCGCCCCAGCCTGTTGCGTTTATTCCTGTTCCTTTGGCGCCGTCCCGGGCATTCCTATGGTGAAGACCGCCCTTACCGTCTCTTTGCCGAACGGGAGCGCGCCTCCGTGCGAGGTCAGCACGACGGTTTTTTCGGCCGCCGCCTCCTCGAGCAGCAGGGCGGCGGCCTGCCGGTTTCCGGCGTCGAGCGCCGAAAACGGCTCGTCCGCGACAATGATCAGCGCGGACGAAAAAACCGCCCTCGCGACGGCCGTCCTCTGCTTCATGCCTCCGGACGCGTCGCGCGCCAACGTGTCGGCGTCAGCCTCAAGGCCAAGCCTCGCCAGCAGCCTGACAGCCTCTTCGCGTGTCTCCTTCGTGCGCTTTTTCCTGGCCAGCATCACGTTTTCCGCAAGACTGATGCTCTCAATCAGTCTCGGTTCCTGAAAAACCACAGCCGCGCCTCCGAGCACAACAACGCTCCCGCTCGTCGGCGCTTCGAGTCCCGCGGCAAGCCGCGTCAGCGTCGATTTTCCGCAGCCGGACGGTCCCTCGAACACGAATATTCCCGGCCCGTCAATCTCAAACGTCATTCCCCCGAGCACGTTTTTCGCGCCGTATTCAACGGATACGTCGTCAAATCTCACGAATCCGCCCGGATTTTCCGGATAAGGATTCTTTTTGCCGCGAGGTCTGCCTCCGTCCGCTTTTCCGGACCGGTTGCCTTTACTGAAGTTCATACGCGGCACCTCCCTCCGGCTCCCCGGCGTTCCCGGTCTCATAAGCTTTTCCGGCGTTCCCGGTCTCAAGATCTTTTCCGGGGGGCCCGGTCTCAGGATCTTTTCCGGCGTTCCCGTCCTCATGAGCTTTTCCGGTATCCCCGGTCTCACAAGCCGCGCCCGGCTTCCCGTTTCCGCCGTGTCTCGCTTTTTTACCCGGTTTTCCGCCCTTTGCGAGCCTTCCCGCCAGCTTCACGACCTCCGCCGCCGCGATCTCGATCAGCAGGCTGAACACGATGACCGCGACCGTCCACGCGAAAAGCCGCGGTACCTCGAGGTAAATTTTCGTCGAGTATATCTCGCCTCCGAGCGTTTTTTCCGTTCCCGCCAGCACCTCGGCCGCGACGCCAGCCTTCCACGCGAGCCCCATCGAGGTTTTTACCGCCGCCGCGTAGCTCTCAAGCGCCGCCGGAGCGTAGATGTACCTGACCTTCCTCGCCGTCGAAAACCCGAAAGCACGCGCCATCTCAAGCAGCCCTCTGTCGGCCGAATCGAACCCGCTCGTAACGTTCTGCCACACGATCGGCAGCACGATCAGAAACGAAATAAACGCCGGCGTAAGCGCCTTCCCGAGCCAGATCAGCACGATGATAATGAACGACGCGACGGGTGTCGCCTTTATGACGGTCATCACGGGGCTCGTGAACGCCCTGAACGGTTTCGACAGTCCCGCCAGCGCGCCGAGAACGACGCCGAAAACGTTTCCGATCAGGAATCCGCCGATTATGCTCGCGAAGCTCCTCAAAAGAGACAGGTAGAAGCCGCCCGTTCCGAGCAGGCGCACGAACTCCTTCGCCACCGTTCCCGGAGAGGGCAGAACGATCTCTTTTCCGACCGCGAGGCTTGCGATCAGCCACACGAGGATCCAGAACAAAATCCCCGCGGCGTACCAAAGAGCCGTCGATATTTTCCGCTTTTTTTCCTGTTTTTCCTTCATTTTCCGCGATTTCCCGGCGTTTTTCCGGCGTTTAAAGTCAAAGTTTGCGGTTCAAAAACGGTTCAAAGGCATTTCCGTTTTAAAGCCTTGTCAAATGTTTTACCGGTTACATTTTCGCATTTCGCCGGCCGGAAATCAATACCGAATCAATACCGGATCAGTACTTGTCGTAGAACAGCCCGTCGTCCGGAAGCTTGCCGCCGACCGACTTGGGATCCGCAGCGAAAAGGACCTTCAGGAAGCCCGTGACCATCTCCTTGGCCTCCGCTCCGGTGAACATGCATATGTTGCAGTTCGGAATCGCCTTCGCGGCAATCGCGGCTGCGGGAACGATACCGAATTTCTCGGCAAGGTTGCCTGTCTCGGCAGGATTGGAAACCGCGAACTCGGCCGACTGCTTGTACTCGTCAAGGAAGCTGTTCAGCTGCGCGGAGTAGTTTTCGGCAAATTCCCTGGAGACGACCACGCAGCCCTGGGTGAGGCCCGCGCCGCCGTTGTCGAGCTTGTTCCACTCGGCTGTCAGGTTGAGCGCGATGCCGACTGAGGCGTTTTTGGTCATGACGGTCGTGACGTTAGGCTCGGGAAGCATTCCGATCTTGACGTCGCCGCTGATCATTCTCGTGGCCAGCTCCGCGTGCTCCGCGTAGTACTCAACCGTCACGTCCTTTTCCGGGTCGAGTCCGTTCGCCTTCAAAATGTAGTTTAAAACGAACTCCGGCGTCGAACCGCGTCCTGTCGCACCGATCGTCTTGCCGCGAAGGTCCTCCACCGAGTGGACCGTTCCGCCGTTTTCGAGAACGTACAGAACGCCGAGCGTGTTGACCGCCGCGAGCTTAATGCCGCCGTTTGTTTTATTGTAGAGAACAGCCGCGAGGTTGACCGGGACAGCCGCGATGTCGAACCTGCCCGCGATGATCTCGCCCGTGATCTCGTCCGGGCTCGCCGCGACCGTAAAATCGTATTTGTTGGACGTCTCGCCCTTCTCGTTCCGCTCCATCAGTTGGCACATTCCGAGACCCGTCGGTCCTTTGAGCGTGAACACCTTGAGCGTGTCTTTTTTCGGCTCCTGCGCCGGAGTCGTCTCCGGGTCGGCCGTACGAGGGCCGCATCCGGCGAAAATACCGAACGCAAGCGCAAGTGAAAGCAGCACTGCCGCAATTCTAACAATCTTTTTCATCTGAAACATCTCCTTTTGCGCGGATTCGCGCATAACGTATAAAATGACTGCCGTTCAAAAATCCCACGCCCCGCTTCGCCTCGTCCGGGCGGCGCAAACGTTCCTGGCGGCAGCGTAAAAAAACTACTTTGCAAGTCTGAATTTTTTACCTTCTTTTAGGATAAATCCGTTTTCGATAAGCTCGTCCGCCGCACGGTACACGGTAGGCCTCGAAACGGCCAGCTTTCTCGCGAGTTCGGAGTAGTTCGCGTCGCACGCACCGTCCTTCGAGGAGAGGCACTCGGCCGAAATATACTGCCGCAGATTTTCGACGGCGTTCCTCGCCGTGTAGCCTCCGATCTTCGCGTTCAGGAACCTGATCCTGCCTGTCAGGAACTCGCAGTACGCGAGCGCAAACGACGGACAGCCCGCGATCAGCTCCATCACTTTTCTCTCCGGGATCACGAGCACCTTCGACTGCCTCGTTGCCCTTATCAACGACGAGTACCTGAACGGCCCGTCCGTCAAAAACATCGACGCCGCGCCGACGACGCTGCCCTTCGCGAACTTGTTCAGGTCGGTAATTTTCTCACCCGCCCTGTTCGACGCCAGCAGCTCGCCGCTCAGCACCACCGAAAGCCCTCTCGGGAAATCCGTCTCGTCGGCAAGGTGTTCCCCCGCCCTGAGCTCGCGGATCTCCGACATCTCCAGAACCTCCCTGAGCTCTTTATCCGTCATCTCTTCAAAAAGTCTGCAGTTCCTCAAAAACGATGTGTTTTTGCTTCCTGTCTCACTCATTTTTAACTTCCTCTCTGTCTTCCGTGCCGTTCACGGTCCCAGGCCGCGGCTCGCCCTGTGCACGTTTGCGGCCGCAAAAATGTAAAATATTTTACAATTACAGAGTATACAACTATTCCCTGACACTGTCAACAGGTATTTAAAAGCTGTTTTGCGCTGTTTTGCACATCCGGCACGCAAAAAGCAAGAACGGAAAAAAAGTTTTACAAAAAAGGCGGAGGCGCCCCGCACGCACATACAGGCGGGGCGCCTCCTTACCCTACTTAAAACGGTATTATTCTATTTCTACCCGACCTCCCTGAACGGAGCCCTTTTTTAACCGATCAGGCTGGCCAGCGGAGTCGCCGTAATATACCACGTCCCCTTGCAGCGCACGGACAGTTCCACGTAGTAATCGGCCGCGCCTTCCGGCAAGCGCGCGGAAACGGTATCGCCCTTCACGTCGCAGCTCACGGAATGCCATTCCTGATCGATGGTGTTCTGGCCGTCGATATGCAGCCTTCCGTTTGGCGAGTAGCTGAGCGGCGCGTCAATATAGCACACGCGGGCCTTGACCTCAGACGCGTCGGCGGGAAGTGTGACCCTGAGCGAAATATCGCGGCCGCTGCCGGGCAGCGTTTTAAACGTTGCGAGCGGTTCGCCGCCTTTTACGGCACTGTCTGCGAAGCGGTAAATTTCCGGCCTGCTCCAGCCTTCTATATGGCCGTGGCTCCAGTTTTGGATCACAGACAGCACGCTGCCCTTGGTGTCAAGGCAGGACTTGCCGTTGGAGTTTATTGAGAAGCAGTTGTCGTCCGCCCAGCAAAGCCAGAGCACCGGCGTCTTGACGTCCTTCAGCTTTAGCGACGGCTCCCAGAGCTCGCGCGTTCCCGCGGAGTTGAAATTGTCCTTCATCCAGGAATGGGCTTCGTTCAGGTAGCCGCTGCCGTATACCGGGATCGCAAACGCAAACCTCGGGTCGTAGCCGACGGCCACCGAGACGATCACCCCGCCCCAGGAAATGCCTGTCAGTCCGACCTTTTCGGGGTCAACGCGCGGATCGGCGCGAAGCAGGCTGTTGGCAAGTATCGTCTGCGCCACGGCGTGGTACATCCACATTCTGTCAACGCTGCCGGTCGACGAGTACATTCCGTCGTTGTCGGGAGGCATAACGCGCGGGTCGGAGGCCAAAACGTCCTTCGGAACGCTTCTCGTCCATGAGGCGGCGCCGTAAAAATCGGTGATGCCCTGCCTTGCCGGGAAGTAGCCCGTGTTGCCGACGGCGATCGCCGCGTAGCCACGCTCGTTCCACATTTTGACCCAGTTTGGATAAGCGTATCCCCCGCCGCCGTGCTGCAGTACGACTGCCGGAACTTTTTTGTCGGCGCTCGCGCCTTCCGGGAACCCGATGTACGCAAACACCTTGGTGGCTTTTTTGCCTAAATTGACGCCGTCGAGCCAGATTGCTTTCACGTCAGGGTAGCCGGCGGGATCGTATTCGGGGCAGTAGCGGAACGTGGCTTCTTTGTTTAACAGTTCAGAAAACATATAGTCGAGCTCCTCGTTTTTGGCGGCAAATGACGGTTGGTCCGGCTGGTCGCCTTGCGAACCTGAGCCGCCCGGGCGGATTTCCGCGACAGCGCTGTCGGAAATGCACAACGCGTCGAGAACGTAACGGTCTCCGTAGGCGGCAACCGCGGGCCGCGCGTCGATCTTCAAATAATTAACTTTTGTGAGGTCCGATATGCCGGAGTAGTTTTTCCACGGCAGAAGCTCTGCGAGCGGCAGCGCCACGTATCCTTCAAAGCCTTCGGGAATGCGGATGGATGAAAAGTCCCCGGCATCGGAGGAATCATTTCCGGTAGAGCATTCGACGGTCCCGCCGCCCGCGTCTGTGACGATCGCTTTCGAAGTGTCGATATAGCTCCGTTTTTGCCCGCCGCCCGTGCCAAGACAGAAGGTGAGTCCGACGCTCGTATCGTCGGGTGTGGCGACCCAGATCCGCAGGTAATACTCGGGGAGCGCGTCCTTGAACACGTTCAGCCGCTTGCCCGTGAGCTCGAACGCCTGGCACCACGCGGAAGAAGAAAGGGTATTTACCAGCGCCAGCCCTTCCTGCGCGTAGTCGCTCTCAAAGCCGAACTCCGGATGCGTGATTCCGAAAGCGCTGAGGTCTATCGGGCGGAGCTCCTTTACCGGATCGGTGATCGCGTTGAAGTCCTCTATCATCAATGTGACGGTTGACGGATCCGGAACGGGCGTCGGCGATGGCGTGGGAACGGGCGTTGGCGTTGCGCTTTCCGCAGCCGCGGCAGTTGCGGTTACCCGGTCTGTGACCGCGGGCGTATTGTCCGGCACATGGCCGTTCCCGTTGGCGCACCCTGAAAGCGCCGCGGCAAGCATGATTGCGGCCATAAGCACGGCCGTGAACGCGTTAAAATATCTTATTCTTCCGTTTGCCAATACTTTTTTCACTGTAAAGCTAAAGTGTAAAATCAAATTCAAGCCTGAAGAATGATCCGTTGTTGCAACGCGGCACGAATCCGCCCGTTTCCGGAGCGGCGCCTTCGCTTCAGGCAGTTTTTTCTCTTTTTTTAGGGAAATTATCTCGTCAGTCCCCCGCGAAAACAATCAGTCATTTCCCCGCGAAAACAATCCGTCATTTCCCCGCGATTATTTTTAACATCTCCTTGACGAGCTCGTACATTCTCGCGGTCGACGGCGCGTTCAGCCTCTCGCGCACCGAGTGGACGTCCCTGAGGTCAGGACCGAACGAGATGGCGTCAAGCCCCTCGATCTTCTCCGCGAAAACGCCGCACTCAAGGCCGGCGTGGATTCCCTCGACCCTTGCCTCGCCGCCGTAGACGCGTCTGTACGCCTCAAGCGCCACCTCGCGGAGCGCCGACTCCTCCTTGTACTCCCATGCCGGGTACTCGCCGCGCATCGCAGTCGTTCCGCCGCAAGCCTCGACGATCGCGCGCACGACCGAAAGCGTTTCGTACTTCTCGGTGTAGACGGACGACCTTATCGAGCAGGAGAACGTCAGGAAGTTTTCCGACATGCGCAAAACGCCTAGATTCAGGGAAGTCTGCACGAAGTTCGCGATCGTTCTGCTCATCTTTTGGATGCCGTTGGGCGTCGCGAAAAGCGCGGCGAGCGCAGTCCTCGTGGATCCCGCGGAAGCCGGGTCGTTTTCTGATTTGGCGGGCGTGACGGTCAGAGCGACGCCCGGGTCGGACGGCCCGAGTTCGTTTTTGAAGATGACGTCGTATTTTTTCGCCAGTTCGACGAACTGTTCGCAGTCGCCGTTTTTGACAGCGACCCTCGCGCGCGCCGTCTTCGGGATGACGTTGTCGAAATCGCCGCCGCCGATGTCCGCCAGCCGCACGTCAAGCGCGTCCTGTGCCTCGTACAAAAACCTCGCCAGCAGCTTGCAAGCGTTGCCGCGTCCGCGGTTGATGTCGGCTCCCGAATGGCCGCCCATAAGGCCGCCGACCTTTACCTCGAAGCAGGCGTACTCCTCCTCGGAAACAGCCTCGCGGATCACGGGAATGCTCGAATCGCACCGCATGCCGCCCGCGCACGAAACGGTGAAAACGCCCTCCTCCTCGCTGTCGAGATTGATGAGCATCTTGCCCTTGAGATTCGAAGCGTCAAGCTTTCCTGCGCCGACAAGACTCGTCTCCTCGTCGATCGTGAAAAGCGCCTCGATTGCCGGGTGAACGGCCGTGTCGTCGTCGAGTATCGCCATCGCCGTCGCGACTCCGATCGCGTTGTCACCTCCCAGAGAGGACCTGTCCGCCCAGACCCACTCGCCGTCCGTCATGAGCCTTGGGCCTTCCTTGGCCATGTCGAGGTCGTTGTCCGGCGTTTTTGTGCAGACCATGTCGAGGTGGCCCTGCAGAATGACCGTCGGCGCGTTTTCGCAGCCCGGCGTCGCGGGTTTGTAAATAATTACGTTGTTAACGTCGTCCTTGTAGTACCTCAGTCCGCGCTCCTCCGCGAATTTAACGCAGAGCTCGCTGATCGGCCCGGTGTTCCCCGAACCGTGCGGCACTGAGCTCAGATACTCGAAAAAGCCGAAAACCTTCTCCGGCTTAAGTCCCTTAAGAATTCCTTCCATAATTGTCTCGATTACCTCCAAAATGCGCGGCCGCCCTCATTATAGTAAGGGGCGGCCGGCGCTCATTCATCCAATACTTATTTTTCCCTATTTTTTGACAAAAGTCACCGATTTCACATACATGACGTCGCCTGCCGCGGCCGTCGCGAAATAGTCGAACCGGAGCGACAGCATCTCGCCCGAGTGAGTCTTGAAGCTGTCCATCGGCACCTCGACCGTGTGGTATTCGCCGTCGAAAACGTAGTTTTCCCTCGCGGAGTTGTCCTCTGTCGGCTCCGTCACGCCGCCGACGCAGAAGTACATTTCAAACCTGTACGACTTCTGTTTGTTCGTCTTCGGGATCATGTACTCGACAACGATTTTCGAGTAGTCCTCCGCTTTGAGCGCCTCTCCGGTCTTAAGGTTGAGAAGGATGTTCACGTCGTCGCCCGTAACCGTCAGCTTCGCGGCCTTCTGCTCAGAGTCGAACTCAACGGACGACGCTGTCGCGAAAGCGATGTCGTCAAGGCCCGTTTCGCTGTCGAACGTGAACGCTCCGGCCTCCTGCGAGCCCGCGCCTTTTTTGAGCGAGATTGACTTTATGTAGATGCAGTCGCCGTTCGCGCAGTCGTTGAAGTAGTCGAGCCTGAGCACGTTGATCGCGCCCGCCCAGAAGTCCTTCGACGCCACTCTGAACTTGACCGTATGATATTTTCCGTCGCGGCGCAGCGTTCCCGTTATCGACATTCCGCCTATCGCGCTCGAATACTCGCCGCACACAAGGAACAGTTCGACGTCGTAGCTCGCCCGCGAATTCGTTTTCGGCAGCATGTACTCCATCTCGACCGTCTCGTAGTCCTCCGCGAAAAGATCCTCCGCCGAGGAGTTGATAAGGCTGAGTCCCGTGTAAACGTCGTACGCCTCGGCGACCGTCAGCTTGGCGGCCTGCTCGGCTTCGTCGTATTCAACCGTCGTGTTGTGGAGATCGCCGAAAACGGCCTCCGTTCCCTCCTTCGAAAAGTCGAGGAAGTTGAAGTCGAAAAGCTCGTCCGTCTCTGCCCCGGGCTTGTTGAGCGAGAGGATCGGGTTGAACGTGAAATCCTTGTTTTTCAGGAAGCACGCTCTGATGTCCTCGACGGTGCCAGTTGTAATGAGGTAGCTGTACTCAAGCGGCTCGTAGCTCACAAGCTTGATCTCGCCCCTCGGCGCGAAATAGTTCGTCGCGTCGTCCTCCGCGCTCTTCGACTTGTTGTACTTGTAGCGTCCCGCGTGGAAAACGTCCACGTTCGGCGTGTAGACACCTATTCCGTAGTTGTCGTCCGTGTTGACCCACGCCGCCCACGTCTCGGTGTTGCCGCGCGGAATCTGGAACACGTTTTCGCCGCCGTCCGTCGCGCTCGTCCAGTCGGGAAGCGAGTCCTTAAAGAGCAGCGCGTCGCCTGTCCACGGCGCCTTCCCGTAATAATAGACGAACGTGTCGAGGTAGCTCACCGTGTAGAACGCCGGCAGCTCCTGCAGGAAGAACGGGTGCTTGTAGCCCGAAAAATCGACGAAGCGGTTGTACGTGTTGACGACGTTCCCGTCAAGCGAATACTTGTTTTCCATGTACGACGGCGTCAGAACGTCGACGTTGCCCCAGTCCTTCGCCTGCGTTTTAACGTAAATGCTCGTACCGTCGACCATGAAATCGATCAGCCGCGAATGCGTTCCGCCCTTGTCGCCGCCCTGAACGGGGTTGTAGTTCCATGCGTGCCCGAGGAATTCGCCCGGGTCATAAACGCCCTCGATCTTCTGCGTACCGTAATACGACTGCTGAACGAGCCTTCCGGTGTCGTGCTGGTTGATCAGGTTCTCAAGACCCGCTACAGGGCACTTTTTGTCGTAAATATAGGAAATTCCGCCGCCCCACGCAAGCCTGACGCCCAGCCGCAGGAAATCGTTTTCGACGTAGAAATTGCCGAAACTGTCCGTCTCAGGAACCTCGATTGCGGTAGTTGTCAGAGACTTCAGCATGAATTGGTTGCGCTTTTCGACAAGCGGCCGCGCGGTCACCGATACGATGCCGTCGAAGGTCTTTCCGTCAAGAAAACCGTTTACGAGCGCGTCGAAAGTGCCGTTGCTCGACGCCTCAAGGAAAAAGCTGTCCTTCGACTCCGCCCCCTTCGCGTCCTTGAAAACGACGTCGATCTCAAAAGGTCCCGAGCACCTGTAGCCGAACGTCACGCGGTTGAACCCGGTTCCGAAGTTCACGGCTTTTGTAAATGTCGCCTTCACCTCGCCGCCTGTCGCAAACATGCTGTCTTTGATATTCTGATATCCCTCGACCGCGTATTCCAGGCCGTTGCCGGTGCGGCAGGTGACCGCCCCGTTTTTTTCTGTCAGCGTAAAATCGTCGTACTGCATCTTGTTCTCATTTCCGTCCTTGCCGTCGCCGCCTTGTCCGCCGCTTTTGTCGCACCCCGCGAGAGGTCCCGCGAATGTCGCAAGCAAAGCCGCCGCCAGCAGCGCCGCAAAAGTCCTAATCCGAAGTTTTTTCATATTCTCACCTCTCAGCATTTTTCATCCGCGCCGGGCCGCACCGTCTCTTGAAGAGGATCGTCTCTGCGTCGCCCCGGCAACGTCCATTTGCCGCGACCGGTTATGCCGGTGAAAGCTTTATGAATTGCGGGGTTTTATTTGCGTTTGATTTCTGCAAAGACCGGGTCTGATGACGTCACACCCGCCCCCGTGACAGTATTATACTTGGAAAACTTCCGAAAACCAAGACTTTTTCATATAATCGTTGCGATTTCTTGGACTGTAAAATCGATAAATTCCGGTTTGTCGAACTGACTTTTTTCACAACAACTGTTTCGGACTTGACTAATTCCAACTAGTTTGTTGGCATGTCCAAATACCACGATTTTCCCAATGCGTGTTTTTTCGGAGACCGGACTCTAATAGCGTTCCAATCGGCGGACTATAAAAGCGAAAGATAAGCGGAACAAAAGCGGAAGATAAAACTGCCAATTGGTTGTCAACCGGTTGCTGTTCTGTTGTCAGGCTGCTTCAACTCATATATTTGCCTTGCTTTTTTATGCGTTATTAATCGGTTTTTGTTCGAAGCGGAATATAAAAGCGGAAGATAACCGGAATAAAAGCGGGTAATAAACTTGACTAATCCGAACCGATAGTGTATAATATGATCACAACAGGTAGGAGGATCATTTGTCATGAAACTGGATAATACCTATGAAACAGAATCGCAGGAGTTTAAATCAACGTTGAGCGAACTTGATAAAGGCATCTTATCGCTGACGGCTATGCTTAACAAAAGCGGAAAAGGAAAAGTCTATTTCGGCGTCAGCGATTCGGGAGAAGTTATCGGGCTCGATGGAACAGTTGGACAGGAAACCCTGAGAAAGCTGAGCGCAAGGGTCTACGAAACAGTCCGACCGCAGATAGTTCCCAAAATATATTTCGAATACTATGAAGACAAGGCGGTCATTGTTATCGAAGCGGAGGGCTATAACAAGCCCTATTCGGCAAACGGCGAATACAGGATCAGGACGGGCAGCGAAAACAAAAAGGTTGCGCCGGATCTTCTGGGCGAGATATTTTTCTCAAACTCACAGGTTCTCATCGACAACGTTGAATCTATCAACCAGGATCTGACGTTCACCGAACTGAAGCAGCTTTATCTCATAAAAGGTCTGACCATAGATGAATCGACGTTCGCCCGAAACATGGGACTTCTCACGAAGAACGGACGGTACAACTACCTGGCGGAAATACTGTCTGACAGCAATAACTGTTCGATCAAAGTCGTGCGTTTCAAAGGGACGGACAAGCAGGAGATGATCAGCCGCAACGAATACGGGTATCACTGTCTTCTGCTTTCCATGAAACAGGCCTTTGACTACGTCGCTGCTCTTAATGAAGTCCGGGTCGATCTAAGCGGAGATCTTCAGCGGAAAGAAACACCTCTCTTTGACCTTGACTGCTTCGACGAGGCATGGACTAATGCCTGTCTTCACAACAGATGGGTCAAAAACATTCCGCCGGCGATTTATATTTTTGCGGATCGCATAGAGATCATTTCGACCGGCGGGCTCCCCTATGATTTCTCGAAGGAAGAATTTTTCGCAGGCATCTCTCATCCGGTGAACATTTCACTCCAGAAAATAATGGGACAGCTGGGGATGGTAGAGCAGGCCGGCCACGGAGTTCCGAAGATCATAGGCGTTTACGGAACACAGGCGTTTGACATTTCCGATAATCATATCACCGTGACCATACCGTTTGCCTTTGAACCAAGCATGAGCCAAACGTCATACGACGGGCTTTCCAAATCCCACGTTCTTGTGCTCAGGACAATCAAAAACAACCCGACGATGAAACTTGATGAACTCAGCAAGGTATGCGGTCTCGGCAAAACCCGACTTTCCGAGATTATTTCTGACCTTAAGTCGCTCGGGAAGATCAAACGCATCGGTGGAAACAGAAACGGATACTGGTATGTGATCCGGAATGGATTTGACAGCTTTTAAAAATGGATTCTCGGCATCAAATTGCAACGGAGCCAAATATGAGTGACAAGAAATCTCGCGAAGAAATAATCAAACGAGTTTAATTGAAGACAGTTATCGGCTTGTAACTTTGGGGGAGGTCGTCTCACGTAAAAATAACGAATTCCGTTATTGCAATCACGCTTTTCTTAAAAATAACGTGATTTTACTTATGCCAGAGTATATAGTGAACAGACAAAACTATGTGTCCGCCTGTCAATGAGGAATCTATCGTATGACGGGAATTTGCTGAACATACCTTTGTACCTTGCAGATGAAATCGGGCGAATAATTGCTTTAGCATTAGAGCGGTAAAAGCAGCTGCTGCGATGGGAATCCAGATCGATTTAAGGCGGACCGGATTAGTGACGAAACTTGCACTTTATCTATCACTTTTCTATCCAACTTCCTAAAAACTGCCATAATTGGACAGAAAATAGTGCCGAAAACGGGTAAAATAGGGACGTAGAGGGATGAATGGAGTCGAGCTGTCATGTACTTGAAAAACATCTGAAAAGGTGGTAGATTACCGTTAAACAGGCTCGCAAAAAGCAGCCGGAAGAGAGGCATGACATGAAAAACAGCAGGGAGTATTCAGCAGACAAAAAATCACACGGCAAACAGAACGCGGAAACGCGCGGCGCACACCGGGCCGGCACAAAAAACGTTTCCGCGCTCCGCACAGCGCTCTGTTTCGCGCTTCTGCCGGCAGTCCTTTTCGCAGCGATCCTCGCCGGCTGCTCCGCAAGCTTGAAAAGAGGCTCCCTTTTTAAGGATACGCTCGAACGCGTCGCTCCCGATCCGGACGTTCACGTCCGCGTTACGGCAGCGGGAGAGCCCGATATCGTTTACGCGCCACCTGTCGACGTCGCGGGATACCGCTACGGGCCCTCCATAATGTACTACGCCGACGGCACGTGCGACGCATGGTTTTCCTGCAACGGTTACGCCGGAGAGTGGGACTGGATCTCCATGAAACACTCCACCGACTCGAAAACGTTCCGCGGCGAAAAGGTCGTTCTGACGCCGTGCGCGGATTCGTACGACAGGTATTCCTGCTGCGACCCCGGGGTCGTGTATTTCGGCGGCTACTACTACCTTGCGTACACCTCCACCATCGTCAGCGGCGGCATCAACAACAACATTTTCGTCGCACGTTCAAAATCTCCCGAGGGCCCGTTCGAAAAGTGGAACGGCTCCGGTTGGGGCGGCGACCCCGCACCTATTATTTATTATGACGAGTCCGACATTGAGTACGGTGCCGGCGCACCGAGCCTTATAGTTGTGGACGGCGTTTTGTACGTGTATTACGCGTGGGTGTGCCCCGAGGGCAACTTTCTTGCTCTTTCCACGTCAGACACAAAAGAGGACTGGCCGGCGAGGCTTGTTTCGCGCGGCGAGGTTTACGAAAATCACAACGGGCAGGATTCGAGCGACGTGGCGTACCTTGAGGACGCCGGAAAGTTCGTGGCGTTCTGCACCGAAGAGCGGTTTAAAGAGAGCAGCGGCATCGCGGTTCTGGAGTCGGAAGACGGGTTAAAGTTCCGCCAGACCGGGCTTCTGCGTACCGGGCTTTATAAGTTTGCCCACAACGTAGGCGTTGCGCGGCGACCGGACGGTCACATTCAGCTGAAGGACCCTGTTTTCGTCGGCTACGCGTTCAGCGACGGCACGAACAACAACTGGGGAAAATGGGCGACCGCATTCCAGCGCGTGAAGCTGGAACTGTACCGCGGCGAACCCGAGCCCGTCAACCCGGAGGAGCGCGGAATTCTGAAGGAAGGCTACCTGCTTGAACGCGACAGCGACCCGCCTGTTATCGGCATTGCTCCGACAAACAAAACGGTAGAGCTCTATAAGGACGACAGCTCCGGCACGTTCGCCTTCGTCTGGCTCGACCCGATGCTTGGCGCACACGACATCACAAACACGAACAAACTCAAATTCTCCGGGTATGACAGATCGCTTATCTCAATCAGAGGCAATCAGATCTACCCGAAAGGCAAGGCCGGCGAGACACGCGTCACAGTACGCTACGGCCGCTTCCAAAACGAGCTAAAAGTGTACGTGTACGACGACTATTCAGCGTTTCACGGTTCAATACCGCGCAGTATAAAGGAATTCACGCCTGTGATCGACGAATACACACTGTCGCTTTCAGACCGCCACCGCCTGCAGATCCGCGGTCTGGTGCGTTTTTCCGACACCACGTGGGGCGAGGCGTTCAACGACGAGGAGATGGTTCCCGCACGCAGGTACCCCGTTACGTACGAAGTGTCCGACTCCACCGTCATTTCGGTAAGCGAACGCGGCATCATTCAGCCGCTCTCCGCGGGCACGGCTACGGTCAAAGTCACCGTATCCGGCACTCTCAACTTTAACGTTAAAGTGACCGTCTGCCCTTAATTGCGGGCTCGGGTATGAAAGGGGAAAACAGCATTTCTAAGACCCGCAGGTCCGGAAAAAGGAGCAAAAAAGAACCGCGGCTGCCGCAAAACAAACGCCGGCTTCCGCGGTTAATTATTCACCCATATAAACTGACTCAAAACGCCGCCGCTCCTGACCTCAGGTGCATAAAGCTTATCGTCTGCATGAATTTTTCGACCTGCGCGTCGTCGTATTCCTGCGCGTTAACGTTGTAAATAAACCTGTAATACTCGTGGTTGTGCTCGATTCTGATCACGTACATCCGCCAGTCGGGAATGTTCAGATAGTTGAATTTCTGATAGTCAAACGTGTAGTCGCCAACCGTTTTCTTCTCGATCTCCGCGTTTTTGTCGTATTCGTGATATGCGGCGACGTCGTTGCCGTAACGGTCGACCGTGACCCGGCAGTTCGCGCCCATATCTTTAAAAGCGTTTCCGTCGCGGTCCTCGAGAAGGCAGAATTCGACAAAATCGTACTCAAGTTGTACAAGCGAGTTAAATTCCTTTGCGCCGCCGGCTCCGGAAGGGTTCGAGCCGCTCTTTCCATGGTCAGTTCTTCTTTTTCCCCTTTTTGTTTTCCTTCTTTTCGGCTTTTTCTTTCTGCTTTTTGACCGTCTCCTTCATCGACGCGTGGGCTTCCTCATCCCAGACCGTCCTCTCGGGTCCGAGCGTGCCGTACATCGTATTTTCGAACGAGTACGTCATTTTCGCGCTTTTGATCAGTTCGATATTGTCGTGGTCGTCGCCGAACGTGCCGAGCCGCGCAAAAACGTCCTGCGATATTTCGTAGTTGTACTGCTCAAGACCCTCGCGGCTGATGTACATGATCTGCGCGAAATACCTGTTCGTATCCGGGTCGTAATACGCGGTCCAGTGGCCGCCGTGTTTTTCCGTAACCATATTTTTCTCCGTTTCCCTGCTGATTTTCCTGCTGATTTAAGATGTCCGCGCCGTGTTCCGGACGCGCGGTTCAGTCCTGTTCAGTCCTTTTCCAGGCGGTAGCCTTCCGCGGGGCAGACACTCTCGAAAACCTCCCACAGCCTGTCTCTAAGCCGCCAGTACAGGTCCTCGTTCGCCTCGCCGACAGCGCCCTCTTTGCCGTAAACCGCGTACAAATACAGGGTCCCGCCGTCTTCTCCGAGCAGCCTTCCCAAAAGCTCCGTGTCGCCGTCCGGCTTCGCGATCCTCCGCTTCAGACATTTCAGGCTCGCCAGAAGCCCGCTGCAGCCCGGCTCCTCCTCCCACAGAAGGACGATGTCGACCCTCGCGCCTTTTCGCCTGACGCCGGCAATGTCTTTCCATTTGTCCGGAATTTCGAAAAAATACCGGCCTGCGGAAAATCTCATAAAACCACCTCTTGTATTTTCCGGCTGTCGCTAACCGATAGCCGCTAACCGCATGTAAGTTAAAACGCTCCGTGCGGCGCCGCCCGCGGAAATCATTCAAGTCCCGCCCTTATGTTACAACCGGCAACCCGAAATTTCAAGCGTCTTTCTAAAATACGTGTAAAAAGGTGGTAACGGAACCGCTTTTTTGGTGTATAATTCACCCACCGGCTCCGGGAGCGCTTCCGCCGGAAGGCGCCCGAGCGCAAAACATAAGGAGTCCGGACAAACACCAAACCGGAGTTAACGGTAAAAATGACTGACACATCAAACGTTTTTGACAGCAAAGAGTACAAACGGTCGCGCAGGGCGTACGTTATCGAGTGCATGTTCGAGTATTTCGTCGCGACGCTTGTCGCGGACGCGTTCATCGCCAAGCTGCTGAAGTATTTCGGGACGAGCGACGCACTGTGCGGCATCATTTCGTCCTTTATATCGCTCTCGTTTCTCTTCCAGATTTTTTCCGTCCTTCTGATGGGCCGGATCCGGAACACAAAACGGACCGCAATCATTTTCCACACAGCCGCGCAGGTTCTGTTTTCCTGCCTCTATCTGATCCCGTTCCTGCCTTTCAACAACGGGGCGAGGCGCGCGGTGTTCATCGTCTGCATTCTGACCGCGTATTTCGGGAACTACTTCGTGACGTCGCTGATCTACAAGTGGGGCAGCTCGTTCGTCGACCCGCACAAGCGCGGGAGCTTTTCGTCGACAAAGGAAATGGTGTCGCTGTTTTCCGGCATTTTCGTCTCGCTCCTGCTCGGCTACTCGATCGACAAGCTGAGCGAGTCCGGCTCTCCCGAAAAAGGCTTTCTGCTCGCGAGCGTCTGCATGTTCGTCTTCTGCGCGGCCGATTTTGTCTGCCTGATGTGCATAAAAAAGGACTCTTCGGACGGCGAAAAGAAGGAGATTCCCGGCATGCGCGAGGTGATGCGCAACACGCTCGGCAACAGGAACTACGTCCACACAATTATCCTCAAATGCCTGTGGTGGGGCGCGGTCTACACGTCAATCGGCTTTCTGGGCACGTACAAGCAGGAGGAGCTTTTTTACACGCTCGGGCAGATACAAATCATTAATATCGCAGGCGTTCTGGGGAGGTTCCTCGTCTCGAAGCTTTTCGGGAAGTTTTCCGACAAACACGGGTACGTGCGCGGGATCCAGCTCGCGCTCACCGTTGCCGCCACCGCGTTCGCCGTCAACATTTTCACCGCACCCGGGTCGCGCTGGCTCATTATCGTTTTCGTGATCCTTTACAGCCTCAGCCAGGCGGGAACGTACCAGAACATGATCAACATCACCTACTCGTTCGTGGACGTGAAGTATTTCGTGCAGGCGGCGGCGCTGAAGGACTGCATCGCGGGGCTGTTCGGCTTTTTGTGCACGCTCGGGTCGGGAAGGCTTCTCGCGGTAATCCAGGCGAACGGGAACAGGCTCTTCGGTATGACGGTCTACGCCCAGCAGATCCAATCCGCGATCTCCCTAATGTTTGTCATCGCGGCGCTTATCTATTCGCAGATCACGCTGTCGCACAAAAAGACGATGCTGCAGTAAAGCGGAACGTTGCCTCACGCGGCACACTCCTTAAAGAAACCCCCAAACCTCTGCCACTTGCTTGCGGAATTATTGACTTTTCGCGCGGTTTGAGGTACAATTTTCGAGTAGAAAAAGTGGAAACCCGCCGCCCGCGCAGACGGCGGCCGAAACGGAAAAGTTTGAACTTAACTGTAACAACCAAGCAGTAACAGGAGAAACATTATGGACATCAATTCGATTATGAAAACAATGCTCGGCAGCGAAGCCGTAAAGGGCATCGGCAACGCGGCCGGCACAACTCAGAAAAGCGTTAAAAGCGTTCTGTCGTCGGCGCTTCCGTCGCTCGTTGACGGCGCGGTGAAGCAGGCGCAGGACAATGCGACGGCCTCCTCGTTCGTGAAGGCGCTTTCAAATCACTCCGGCGACGGTACAAGGGACCTCGGTTCGTTTTTGTCCGGAGTCGATCTCAGCGACGGCAGCAAGATCATCGGCCACCTTCTCGGCAGCAAAAAGGACGAGACAGTGAAGAAAGCCGCTGAAGAAGCGGGCGTCACCAAGGCCAAGGCAAACGGAATTCTCTCCGCCGCGGCGCCCCTTTTCATGAACCTTCTCGGCAACCAGGCATCGTCCGGCAGCGACGCGCAGTCCAACAACGCGTCCGGAATCGGCGGCCTCATGAGCACCCTGCTCTCCAACGTCGACGTCGGCAGCCTTCTGACCGGCCTCATCTCGAGCGTCTCGACCAACACCGCCGACGAGGAGGAGACTCAGACGACAACGGCCGGCAAAAAGAAGACCTCCAAGAAAAAGCCCGCGACAACAACTTCCTCCAAAAAGAAGACCTCGGGCAAGAAAAAAACTGACAAAAAAGACGACAAGAAGGACGATGACGACAGCTCCGGAAACGGCGGCGGCATTCTCGGCTCGCTTCTCGGACTGATCACCGGGAAATAAGCGCTAAAGAGGGGGAAACGCGGTTACATTATTTGTAACAACATTTCCCTCTCTTTTTTGATACAATAGAATTGTAAAAAGCACCTGTACGAAAGGAGACCCGAAATGAAAAGACTCTTGAGCTTTCTGCTTATTCTGGCGCTTGCAGCCGCGTGCTGGTCCTGCAATTCTCCGCAGCACCCGGAATCGGTCAACGACCCCTATCCGGCCGCAACCTCCGATCCTGCAGCGGAGCATGACGCGGAACAGGTCAGCGGAAGCGGCTTTACGCCTGACCCGGAAAAATGGTACGTGGCCTATATTTACGTTCAAGCCTTATCTGCGGACGGTTTTATCGGCAGCGGCAGTTTTCGCAAAGACGTTTTCGTCTGTCTTCCCGGCGCCGACACCCAGTATCAGATCTGCAATACAGTCAGAATCGTCTTCAAGGGCGAGGATTACGTCGCGGAGCACAGGGTCACCGACTATGTATTTCCCGTAAATAATGAAACGGAGCAGTGGGCCACCGAATACACGGTCAAACGCGTGGAGAGCGCCCGCCTCGCCGACTACAAGGCAGGAAGCCGGTCATTTATCTGTATCCCGAAGAGGACACGGTCGCCAATGTCAGTCTCGAATTTGACGGCGAAATCACCTGTTCGTACCCCGCTTACGGCGGGAACGGCTGGCAGAACTTCACCGCCTCCCCCGACGGCACGCTGACGTTCCCGGACGGCAACCGCTACTACGCGCTCTACTGGGAAGGCAGAGGTGGCGACTCGTTTGACATGACCGTAGGTTTCTGCGTGAAAGGTTCCGACTCCGCTGAATTTTTGGCGGACATTCTGCCGCGGCTCGGTCTCAGCTTCCGGGAAGCGAACGAGTTCATAATCTACTGGCTGCCGGTTCTGGAAGCCAACCCCTACAACCTGATTTCGTTCCCGGTGGAAGAGTATTCGAAGGCCGTGAAGCTCACCGTCGAGCCGGAACCGGATACCGTCATCCGCGTGTACATGGTTTACAAGCCGCTTGAAGAACCGGTCGAAATCGCGCCGCAGGAGATAGTGACTCCTGTGCGTGAAGGGTTCACGGTGGTCGAATGGGGCGGCGGAATCGCGGGCTGAGCTTACCGCTTGAACGAGCCTCATTCACGCAGTTTTTTCACACTTTTCGGGCGGGCCGCACGTCTCCGCCCGTACTCCTGCAACTTACCCGCCGTTTTCTACCGCGGCCGATACCTTTTTGTAACAACTTTTTGTAACAACAATTTCCTCTTTATATATTATAATAGGCTTGGATAAAAAGTACCTGTACGAAAGGAGACCCGACATGAAAAAACTCTTGAGCGTTCTGCTTATTCTGGTGCTTGCAGCCGCGTGTTGGTCCTGCAATTCTCCGCAGCACCCGGAAGAGATCGAATGGGATAGCGGAAGCGGCTTTACGCCTGACCCCGAAAAGTGGTACGTAGCCCATGTATACGTTTATGCCGTCACCGCGGACGGCTTTATCGGCAGAGGCAGTTTCCGCGAAGACGTTTTTGTATGTCTTCCCGGCGCCGACGCTCAGTATCAGGTATTCAACACCGTTAGAATTGTCTTCAAGGGCGAGGACTACATTGCAGAAAACAGGTCCACCACCGTGGAAGCTCCGGGCCCCGGTGAATTTGAGCAGTGGAACACGGAGCACACGGTCAGGAGCGTTAAGCGCGCCCGCCTCGACGGCAAGAAATCGAATGAAACCGTTTACGCAAAGCCGGTCATTTATCTGTATCCCGAAGAGGACACGGTCGCCAATGTCAGTCTCGAATTTGACGGCGAAATCACCTGTTCGTACCCCGCTTACGGCGGG
>CADAZX010000017.1:43466-43863 GCA_902792515.1 uncultured Ruminococcus sp. | reverse complement strand
AATACTGACCGGACTCATGGCAAGCAATATGCCGCCGTGATCCAGTTTGAGGATGTCAATGTCGTCTGCTCCGCGGTACGAGAAATTTAGAGAGTACGGAGTGTCCTTTGTCCGGTATAGATTTCCCTCTTTTTCAAGTGAGAGATTGATCTTGCGCCACTGTCCGTCATTTGTTTTGTAATTGACCGGACGGCCAAAGATAAGGCGTGTATAGTTGCCGCTCTTGAGTGCGTAGTTTCTGGTAAAAGCATTGGAAATATCCGGGATTTCATACGAAACATCGGAACGCTTATATGGTGCGACGTCTTCAACGGTTGCGGGTTTTCCGAGTTTTGCAAGCGCGGCTTGTTCGTATTCGGCAAACAAGCCTGAACGTTTCGATTGTTCCGGTTCGGCG
>CADAZX010000017.1:0-43416 GCA_902792515.1 uncultured Ruminococcus sp. | reverse complement strand
GAAGCAGTGTTGCAAAAATAGTTACAACAAGTGTCAGAGCTATCAGCTTCAATCCAAAATGCCTGTTTAATATGCGCATAGTTCAACCTCCGGTAATTCTCTTAACTCACTTATTAGAAATGCAATTCTAATATTTATTGTATCATCCCTTTGAAATAAAAACAATGGTTTTCTACAGGAACAATAATCAGCACACTCCATATCACAATGTGTCATTTTTATCGAAGCGGTCCATTTACGCAAAGTATTTATTAAGCTTTTTATTTATTTGGCTCCAAATGAATTCTGTACCACATACATCTCCTTCTATTTTTTCGCGTTCCTCAAGAAAAAGCTGCAAGATATGATAATCATCATACGATAAACTGTCGATAATATCCGGAATAAAGTGTAGCATAATTTTCCTGACTCTCACATCCGGGCTATTGATTGCACTCGCGAAGTATGTAAAATACTTAACTTGTCCTAGTCTGAGCAATTATCTAACCAAAAATATTCTTGTCCAACTATCCTGTTCAACTTTTAATATTGATTCCAACAAATCAATCTGTTCGCTCACTGTTTTCTCGTTGCTGTCTAGAGGGAAAAAGAAAGTTGCATACGCCCTTAACAGGTAGTTGTCGTCTGATAGCATTCTCTCACATTGAGTCACAGAGTAATGAACTTGATTCTCTCTCCGTTTTTCTGCGCATACCAAGGCCATTTCTTCCAGCACTCTATCCTGATTATCCGGTTTCCCGACAATATGATATGAGTCATCCAGCACATATACGTTATTTACAGCGATTTCCCCCCTATCAGACATAAAAACAAATGTCTCGTTTTCGCAAATCATTTCAAAAAGAAAATTGCCGAAAACCTTAGAATAATACTTAAAATTCGCAATTCGGACTCCAAACAGCTTAGAGAATGTTTGAAGTTTTTTTATAATCTCTTTCTCTCGTTTTGAACTATTCATATTATCCCACCTCAAATGGAATCATCATCTCGACAAGGAATCGTATTTCTTCTAACAGCCATTTACCCCTTTCGCCACCATCCTTTAATACAACCTCCGGTAGTAGCACCATAAAATGCGACCCAAGGCTATAAGCATCTAATATGTACTTGACTGTTGTTATACCACTTGGCCGTGTCAGACAGTTGTTCCCACAGAGGATCAGAAATTAAGTAGTAGCCCGCATTTACACTTTTAGCAACTTCGATATATAAAGGCATTGGTCCCAAAATCGTCACTGCCTTTACCGTAAGAACGGAATACTGAGTAATGCTCCAGCCAAGAATTCCAGTTGCCGACGAAAAAATCGCTCCACCAGCATATCCGAGTAATCCTCCTACTATTCCTCCACCCAACGCTCCTGCAACAGTTTCACCCACCAAATCCCAACCTTCAGCCCCTTCTTTTCCAAGCACTATTGCATGTGGAAGGTAGCAACGAGAACGCTTATAGTTTTCGACAACACTACTCTTCAAGCCAACTGAATTATCGTCCGCAATTCTCCTGTATCCAAATCTTCAAAAACATATTTGAATAAATCACCCTCACGCGACTGTGAAATAAATCTCATAGGCTTAGCAGTCCCCATTGGCCACTCAGGCTCTTGAATCCATTTGGGCCGTTTATTATTTCTGCACGGAAATACTTGCTTTAGGCACTTCTTGATGCTCAAATATGACATCTTTTTTCTTAGAATAGCTTGAACGATATCATCGATTTCCGGTCCACCAATGTAATCCATATTGGTTTTTTCTAAAAGACCAATATCAGACTCCTTCAAAGGTTCACGACATTCTATGAAAGGATAATTATACTTGATAAGAGCACTAATTAAACCATATGTCTTGAGAGGATTATAAGAAAATGCCAGCAAAAAAGATTTTACATTATAGTTATTTGTCTCTAGACCTTGCATATTTCCATATGTGCTTCGAAACTCGCAATCTTCATCATTTATATCTGCAGGAACAAGATTTTGGATTTCATTCCATATTTCCGGGTGAATATAAAGATTGCTCTCAAATTCTTCATGTGTAATTTTACCTTCAGCATAACCGATTAACTCATTCAGATAATCCATGTTTAAACCTCACATTCTAAAAATATACTCCAAAAAGTTAGTATACCCGATAAACTTGTGTAGAATAGTATGAGATGCTTTTGTCATAGGAACGACTGCATCACTGTTGTTAATTCCAAAAAGGTGATGAAGTTCTATTCGATAACCATCATACCCCACTGGAGCCTTGCCTTGCGACATAAGAGATACGTTATCATCAGATAACTCGTATAAAGGAGAAGGGGTGTTTTGATGTGCCTTCCAATAATCTGCTTTTTGTTTTTTCCATGAATATGACTGATGGCAGTCATTGTGAACAAGAATACCATTTTCACCAACGTAATATGTATGGTACCCTTCAACCTCAAAGTTGTAGACCTTTACCGGACTCTCGAGTATCTCGTGCTGGATTTTTTCGACTACAACATACTCTCCGTTAACGGTTACAAGTATGTCTCCTGCCCTGAGTTTGCAGGCGGCTGTCCAACCTTTTACCGGTGAGTAAAACGGGTGTTCATTTGTGCAGACAGTTTCTTCTCCGTTAACAGTTACGTGGACGAGTTCATCCGCCTCTCTTTCAAATGATCTAACAACCTGCTTTAGAGCAACAACTCCGCTGTATTCGTCATATGCATAAACGATATCTCCCGCGGCTATACTCTCAATTGCAACAAGTCCCTCTTCTGTGGCAACAAGCGTTCCGGCAATAAAACATACCCCCAGTCTTAATGAGGCGGCTTCTAATAGACCAGCCGTTGCCATTGATGTTATCATTAAGCAAGCATTGTAAGCATCTTCATTTCCCTGAAATAATGTGTTTAATAGTATACTCTCACCAGTAAGTGCACTGTACGTCAAATCGCCTGCAAATGCTCCTGCCGCGACAATTGTTGTTGCTACAGTTAGCAACGCAGCGGCACTTGCCGTAGCATAACTTGCACCAATTGACATTCCAATCGCTGTGAGAGTACATACAGCTGCAGGAGCAGCAGAACCGAGAGAGACAACTGTTAGTGCAATCGTAGCGACCGCTGCAACAGCACCAATAGTGATTAGTGCCCAACGAGGAAGGTTACCGTTGGCATCAGCAAAATTCACTGGGTCATTCCCGCAATATGTGTAAAGATTACACCCAAGTGGACCTTCCCCGATGTTCAGCTGTGAGTCGGCGTTAATGAATCTCCCTAAATAAGGGTCGTAATACCGGCTCTTAAGGTAATAGAATCCTGTTTCGTTGTCGTAATAGTATCCCCTGTATCTTACCGGGTTGATGTAACCAATGCTTGTAGTGTCGGTTGTAACGTCAACTCCGCTGCCGTTCTTGATTGAGATTAAAGAGCCCCATGTGTCGTAGGTATAGGCTGCAACTACTGCCCCAGCGCTGTTAATTATGTGCGTTATATCGCCCTGTATGTTGCGGATGTATCGGTAATATGATGGTGCGCCGCTGTTTTGAGAATATGCAAAGCCACAAATTCTGCCCGCAGCATCATAATCGAAAACCATCTCGTATGAGCCGTCTGACGCCCATTCGGATTTAAGCGTATCACCCACCCAAAAGTAATTGATCCGTTTTGAAACGTTATCGTTTGAAACAAGCGTTTTCCTTGTTCTCAGTCCGTCTGCATCGTAAAGATAGCTTTGCGCATAAGCGGCTCCGTTTGGTGTTACAGTTGCAAGCTTGTTTCCCCGGGTCCAGGTCATTGCATAGCTTGTTTTCCCCATATAGGTCAACGGATTTCCGACAGTATCGTAAGAGTAATATGACCCGCCAATATATGTTGACAAGATGTCCTTGTCCGTCGCGTTATAACCGTAAATCGGGATTGAGAGTAGCGTTGCGGTCCCTAAAAGCGATGATGTGCCTATGTTGGGACTGTACGAGAATATCATTTTGGCAAGCAGATTGCCGCCGTTATCGTATGTATATCTGATAGTATAGCCGCTTCCGTTATTAAGTTTTTTATTGTCTTCACGAATTAACTGACCAAGTGCGTCATACTCATATTTATTGGTCAAAATCCCGTTTTCCGATATCGTCTTAATCTTGCCGTTATCGTAGTAAGTATATGTCAGCGCCGGAACTGATGACAGCGAGCAAGTCTCGGAGGATACGAGATATGTCTCATTGGTCAAATGGTACGTGTGACCGTTGTATACAGTATCCTTCTCCTTAACAACGTATGAATACGACTTGGTCAAAGAAGAAGAGGGGTTGTCATGAGCGAATGATGTAATTCGTCCAATGTCATCAAACGTAAGTGTTTTTGTTCCGGTAACGCCTTCTCTGACCGCCATTTTGCTTGCGGAATCAAATTCTGTTCGCGAATCATACTCCCTGGTTGTAAGAGCTGTCGTAAAAAACTCTGTTTCTACATTCCCGCTTTGCCCAACGTCATATTGATAAAAAACCTTGTTTCCGTCACTTGATAAAACGCATTTCAGTCTGCCGGTCGGATCATAGCTGTACTGTTTTGTGTTTACGCGAGCAGAATCGGAACGGTCAACAGACTTAACCACATTTCCGTTATTGTCGTAATACCATACAAAGGTTGCATTGCTGATGTTAGCGTTTGAATCGAAAGCGACATACGTCAGGCGTCCCAAAGAATCATATCCAAAGTACTTTGTCTGACCGTTTCCATAATGAATTTCAGATAACTGTCCGAATGTTCCGCCATAGGAATAACCGGCTACGGTCCGTATACTGCTGCCATTTGCATCCAGAATCGCGAAAGACGTCATATTGCCTGCATTATTCGTCCCGAAAGAATATGAAAACCCGTTGTGTGAAATACCGGTTGAATACGGATTGTATGCTATCCCGAAAGACGAACCGCCTTCTGACTCGCCGATCAATCTGCCATATGAGTCATACGTAAAAGATGTCGCACCCCCGCTACCGTCCGTAACAGAAAGCAGATCGCCCGTCGCACTTGAATATGAGTAAGTTATGTCGTTTCCCGACATATCTGTTTCTCTGTGTAAAAACCTTCCGTCAGACGTGTAGTCGTAAACTTTGTGAGAGATACAGTTGATACCTGAAAGTGTTGCCGATTCGATAATCTTACCGTGCGCGTTGTACGCATAGAGGTCGTAAGTATCAACCGATAATGAACTGTTTCCGCCCGGTGCAAATGACTCATCTGTGCGAATCACCTGTGTCGGAAAAAGAGTACTGTATGAATAAAATGTAGAAGTTTCGTTTCCGGCAGCGTCGGTGTGGTAAACTGCCGAGATTCTGTCCGGAAGAGTATTCTCATAAGCATATTCAGTTTCCGCCCCTGAGAAACCTCTCTCAAACTGAATTCTTCCGAAACTGTCGTAAACGTACTGGCTTCTGTCTGAATAATCCCCAAAACTGTCTATATACTCTGCCGTTAAACCGCCAAAGCACACATCAGTGTAGTTGTAGTCGTTGACAAGACTTATCGCTACATTGCTACTGAACCCTTCGATTTTGATAATTACACTTACAAACTGCCATCCCTCTGTGGCGGCAGAGAACAAAAGTTCCTCATCGTGTGAACTGCTGCTGCTAAAGTGAATACCGATGCCGAATTTACCGGAACTGACTGCTTTTCCTTTGCCGAACCCACTCACCACCAGGTATCCTCCGTCGGATACCGAAGATGGCAAAACCCGGCTCAAGCTTCTTTGTGAACTGATGCTGCCGGGTATAACAACGCTTCTTATCAAGTCATTTTCCGAAACTGTCGGAGAAAAAGAACCGTTTACCGTCCATTCAGTTGTTCCGTTATAAAAGGAACTGTCGGGAATCTGATTTGTAGGTCTTGCAAGCGCCCCCTCTGTCAGCGACACGAGGTCGAAATACAGATTACCGCTTAAGTTTTTAACACCAATAAGGATGCTTACGCTTCCTTCAGTGGCAATCGATGGGATCTCGAATGTATACTGAATCGAACTTAAATTTGAATAAGCCTTTTGAGAAGATACCATTTTAACATTTGGCTGTCCGTAAAAAGTGTACTTTATTCCAAACACTAATTCTCCGGACCCGGTTAGTTCGGAAGTATCAACAGCGGCAGTGAGAGTGTATGTTTTTCTGGTATCAGCCAACGGAACCGGATACGACGCGTACACCTCTGTATTTGGAAAGTTCGCAATATTCTGAGAAAGTTTAAAACAAGTATCGCCGTATTTAAAACCAACGAAATGACCTGCCGTAGTATTCGATACCAAGTCTCCGCTGCCAAACAATGAGAAGTAACTCCACTCGTCTGAAAACGAAGTAAAATCCTCCACAAGATTTCCGTCGGTCATTACTGCGGACGTCTGTCCGGACAGCAGATTCATGGCGCCGACGGTGCCACCCTCATAATCGCTTCCGGACACGTTTCCTAAACTGTCAAAAACAGATGTAGTCCTGCCGTTTCGATCGAAATAAATATACTCAGTATATGATGTTGAGAAATTATATGCGGTATAGCATGTCGTTGGATTCCCAAGCGAAAAAAGAGCCATATCGCACGGTTCATAGACAGAGGATTCCACAAACACATATTTGGTAACAATTGTTGTTGCACACACACCCGTGGCATTCGGCGAGCTTCGTGTGAGAAAAACATATTCTCTGTCATTATTCTCGGAAGATGATTTCCTGTATCCAAAACGATTCAGAGCCCCGTTAGAATTATATGAAATATTAGTATGCTCACCGGTTGGAAGGCTGATTTTGTTTAAATACTCACCCGAATAGAAGAACGAAACTGCGCGATCCGGGCAGTCATCGTTCTTAATGCTATTCAGCCGCGATTGCGCATATACAAAAGAAATCTGCACTCCGTTGCCGTCAACAACGCCCGTAATTTTAGGAGTTGACCCGGAATAACTGATCAGGAAACTGTCCCCATACTCGTTTTCAAACTCTTCAAGATAACCTGATGCATTAAAATATGCTTTTTTACCGTCATGATAATCAATTATTCGAGTTAAATCATTATACTCGTAAATAGGGTATTCTTCACATTTGTATATATGGCCGCTTGAATGAATGTAGCTGTGTTTTGCTCCTGTCCCGTCAGTAAGAACATAATAAGAGTAGGAGCTGTTATTAGTATCAGTAACGGTCTCGGCTTTCATTGTTTGTATAACAGATGGTCTCCAACCGTTGCCGTAATAAAGATCTGTCTCAGTGTTTTTAAATGCGGTGCTGTACACCAGATCAATTGAAACAGGCAGTATTTCACCTGTTGTCGATACAACCGGGTGTATAAATACGACATCGCCGTTGATGTCTTTAATATATGCTGTGCCTGAGCCGTCAATGGAAATTGAGTGAGTCGACTGATAGCTGTTTAACCCCGAGTTGTCGGAAAAAGTGATCTGAACAGCAGTCATCGGCACTAAGTAGTGCCCGGGAAGAGAACCCGAAGGAGCTTCCGTAGTCAGGGCAAGTCCATAGCTGTTACCTCTTACATAATCCTGAATTATGGATGTAATATCAAGTGAAAAGCTTATAGATGAAGGCAGATATCCGACTGCCTGAAGCCTTGCAGAGTCAGTTAAACCGCCATAGGAACCCGGAACCGACGGAGTAGTATTTCCAAGATACGCATCATCCGGATCCCAATTGCTGTTGATTTTTTCAGCCCTGACAAATGTATCAAAGGGGATAGCAGGCATTATATAGGCGTTGACGGCAAGTGAAGCCGCCCCGATTGTCACCCCGGCAGGCAAGCCGGTTAAAAAATCAGGTTTGAATTTCAGATATGTTTGCACGCCGTTTCCGATAGCCAAACCGTAACCGCGATTGTTTCCCTCTATGTAAACCGCCTCATAGGCATCATCTTCATCAGGATAAACAATGACTATTGTCGGATCAATTCTTACAGGGAATTCCCTGTTCTCCTCATTTATCCACTCCGCATCGGCAGTGACAGTGACAAGAAAACCGTCTCCGGTATCGTCCAGAGTCACAGAAAGACAATCCGAGCATTCATCCTTGGAATCTCTCATATAATCCGCGGTCAGTTTGAAAACTGAGTTTCCGGACTCATTGTAAATCAAAATACAGTTGTCTTTTAATTCGGCATTGCAGTTATTTACCGAAAGAACAAACGAATATACGTACTGTTCGAAACCACCCTCGCTTATGACAATGTTTTCTTTAATTTCATAAGGCTTTATCGTGTATTCAAGAGATGCAGAGGGGGAAGTATTAGAACTTGCGAACAAATTATCGTAAACAACTGTTCCGTTCTCGCAAGGGTTTTCGGTCAGCAGTTCATCATCAGTGTGAGCAACCTGATCATACCGTGCCTCCGAAGGTTCATCTGATGTGTTAAGCGGAGAAAGAGAAAGCGAAACACCGTTGTAATCCAAATCTATCAATTCATTGCCGTCTTCTGAAGAAGCAGCAAAAGAAATCGTATACGGGGCGTCGAGTGTTATGAACCGTCCATCCCGCTCGTGAAGCGTAAGGTTAATCTTCCTCCAGACTCCTTCTCCGGTCTTGTAATTGACAGGACAGCCGAATACTAAACGGGTATAGTTTCCGTTTTTCAGAGCGTAATCTCTTGTAAATCCATTGGTGAAATCGGTTGTCTGATATCTGACGTCGGAGCGCTTGTAGGGATCAACATCCTCGACAGTCGCAGGGTGTCCGAGTTTTTCAAGCAAAAGCTGCTCATATTCCGAGGACTTGTCGTTTTTTACTATTCCGCCTGTTGCAAACTCATCTCCGGGAGTTGCATAGTATTCCGATGATGTGTGATAAGACTGTTTCGGAAGATTTGCAGCATGTTCTTCGCCGTATACGTTTGCAAAAACATTCGTCGGGATCAACGTTGCAAATATAGCGAAGACGAGCACAATCGCAACAGCCTTGAATTCTATGTTGAAATGCCGAATACTATTCATGACCAATCCTCCGAATTAAACCGATGCAGGTAATGCATCTTCTCTCTTTTGTGCTTTGATTATACATCGTTTCTCACATTTAAATCAATTGCTTTTTAAAAAACGATGTAAAGTACGATTATCGTTTGGCTTGACGACAGTCAGTCATTTTGCATTGTGATCAGGAAAAACTAAGAGACCCACTGTCGTTACGGTCGGAGGCGAAGATAATATAATATAGACATTAAAAAACGTTAAGGCCGGTTTTTCTACTGCCCGTGCTCGCAGAGAGCATAACAATACTAAGAATGTCTTAAAAGAAATAACCTGAACGCCGTGATATTTTTCCTCTAAAATTGCTTAAAACAGAAAAAAAGCATTTCACGCGCGCGGAAAAAAGTGGTATAATAACAGAACTATATCAAACGGAGGTCTTTCCCGAATGTATGATGTAATTATAATCGGCGCAGGTGTGGTTGGCGGTATGGTGGCGAGAGAGCTCTCGAGGTTCAACGTTTCCGTACTGATACTCGAAAAAGAAAACGACGTGGCACGCGGCGCAACGGGCGCGAACAGCGGTATCGTTCACGCCGGCTTTGACGCGGCAACAGGCAGTCTGAAGGCACATCTCAACGTCCTCGGATGTAAAATGATGAAGGACGTGGCCGCGGAACTCGGCGTAAAATACGTCAACAACGGCTCGCTCGTTATCGCCTTCGGGCCCGAACAGGACGAACACGTGAAAGTTCTTTACGCGCGCGGGATTGCAAACGGCGTCGAGGGGCTTAAAATCCTTGACTCAAAAGAGCTTCACGAACTGGAGCCCAACGTGGCCCCGGACGCGACTTCCGCTCTGTTCGCCCCTTCAGCGGGCATCATTTGCCCGTACAGTCTCGCGATCGCGGCTGTCGGCAGCGCTATGGACAACGGCTGTTCGTTAAGACTCCGCAGCGAAGTGACCGGGATCGACCGCAATGACGGCGTTTACAGGGTCACGCTCGCGGACGGCTCAGTTGAGGAATCCGGATTTGTCGTTAACTGCGCGGGGCTCTACTCCGACAAGGTCGCCGGATTCGCGGGAAAACGCGACTTCACGGTCCATCCGAGAAGCGGCGAGTACATGCTTCTTGACAGAGAGTGCGGCGAGCTTGTGAGCCGCACGGTTTTCCGGGTTCCGACTAAAATGGGCAAAGGAATTCTTGTGTCGCCCACCGCGCACGGGAATCTCATTCTCGGACCCACCTCGACCGACATCGAAGACAAGGAAGACAAGCGCACTACTCAGGGCGGACTCGCCCTCGTGGCAAAAGGCGCCTCATCGAGCGTCAAGTCTCTCCCCTTAAGAAGCGTCATCACCTCGTTCACAGGTCTGCGCGCCGTCGGCTCAACAGGAGATTTTATCATCAATGAGAGCGAAGGCTTCGTCAACTGCGCGGGAATCGAATCGCCCGGCCTCAGCGCTTCGCCCGCCATCGCGATCTACGTCAGGAACCTTCTCGCCGGCGCGGGACTCGTTCTCGAACCCAAGGCGGACTACGTTCCCGGCAGGCGCGTCTATAAAGCGGACGAAAAGCTCTACTCCCACATCGTGTGCCGCTGCGAAACGATCAGCGAGGGCGAGATAGTTTCCGCCATCCACACCAACCCGGGCGCCACCGACATCGACGGCATCAAAAAACGCACCAGAAGCGGTATGGGCAGGTGCCAGGGCGGGTTCTGCCAGCCGTTCGTCGCGGAAATCCTCGCGCGCGAGCTCGGCAAAAACCTTCTTGACATAACGAAATCCGGTCCCGGATCGAGCATTCTGGTAGGAAAGGTAAAGGAGGTGTGAGCCATGGCAAACGTCAAAAAATCCGTTAAAAACCGTAACGAAGAGGCGGAAAACGTCAAAAAGACCTCTCTCGTAATAATCGGAGGCGGTCCCGCGGGAATGGCGGCAGCGGTCAGCGCCTACGAACACGGCGTCCGCGACATGGTGATCCTCGAGCGCGACTTGCACCTTGGCGGCATCCTCAACCAGTGCATCCACGCGGGCTTCGGCCTCCACAAATTCGGTGAGGAACTTACCGGTCCCGAGTACGCCTCCCGCTACGCCGAAAAAGTCATCTCGCTCGGCATTCCGTACAAGCTCGGCGCGATGGTAACCGACATCACCCCCGAAAAGCGCATCACTTATCTCAGCGAAGAGGACGGAAAGGTCACTCTCGACGCCGACGCGGTGATCCTCGCCATGGGCGCGCGCGAAAGAAGCCGCGGCGCTCTCAACATTCCCGGCACAAGACCCGCCGGCGTCTACACCGCCGGCACAGCGCAGCGCTACGTCAATATAAAAGGTCTCATGCCCGGCAAAAAAGTCGTGATTCTCGGCTCCGGCGATATCGGGCTTATAATGGCCCGCCGCATGACTCTCGAAGGCGCGGAGGTCAAAGCCGTTTGCGAGCTGCTCCCCTATTCCGGAGGTCTCGCACGCAACATCGCGCAGTGCCTCGACGACTTCGGCATCCCGCTCATGCTCAGCCACACCGTTACCGAAATTCACGGCAAGGACCGCGTCACGGGCGTCACGATCTCGGAGGTCGACGAAAGGCGCAATCCCATTCCCGGTACCGAACAGTATATAGAATGCGACACGCTGCTCCTCTCGTGCGGACTTCTCCCCGAGAACGAGCTCTCCAAAAAGGCAGGCGTCGCGCTTGACAGAGTTACCGGAGGCGCCGTCGTAAACGACTCCCGCGAGACTTCCGTTCCCGGCATTTTCTCGTGCGGCAACGTGCTCCACATTCACGACCTGGTCGATTTCGTTTCCGACGAAGGCGAGCTGTGCGGCATTTTCGCGGCGGAATATCTGGAAAATAACGGAAAAACGGCGGAAAATACCGGAAAAACAATAAAAGTCAAAGCCGGCGGCATCGTCAGATACACTGTGCCCATGAGCATCGCGGACGCGTCCCGCGACGTGAAGATCTTCTTCAGGGTCGGCGAAAACATGCGCGACGCCAAGATCGAAGCCGTCTCTGGCGGCAGCGTGATCTACTCAAAGACCAAGAAGCGTGTCGCTCCCGGAGAGATGGAAAATATCACACTCACTTCGAAAATGCTCGCGCAGGCGCTCGAAAACGGCGAGATCACCGTCAGAATTCTGAAGCCGGAATTGTAAAGGAGGCGGAATGACATGGAAAAAATCACAAAAACAATGACGTGCATCGTTTGCCCGATCGGCTGCTCGCTGACTGCGGTCAGGGACGAAAACGGGAACGTCACGGTCAAAGGCAACTCCTGCCCGCGAGGCGCGAAGTACGCGACGTCAGAACTCACAAACCCCGTCCGCACGCTGACCTCCGTCGTGCGGACCGAAAACGGCGACATGCTCTCGGTCAAAACGAGTGAACCGATCCCCAAGGAACTCGTCCGCGAAGCCGCCAAGGCGCTCGCCGGCGTTGTCGTGAAGACGCCGGTACACATCGGCGACGTCATCGTAAAGGACATCCTTGGCACCGGCTCCGACATCGTCGCGACCAAAAACATCCCCTAAATCATAGTCGGAATATTAATAACGCGGCCGCTCCCCCCTTCACTAAAAAGATCCGGGGAGCGGCCGCTTCCTTTACAAACAAAGCCTCACGCATATTAACCAATAGTAACAGGCAATACTTTATCTTCTCTTTTTCACAACCAGAATAATCACCACTATCACGACGGCGATAGCGAGGATCGCTACAACCACGGTCAGGCAGATCATCGCCAGCTGAACGCTCGATATCTCTATGACGCCCTTTGGAGGTTCCCACCCGGGAGTCGCAGCGGGCTCGCCTGTCGCGTTCGCGGGTTCATCAGTCGAAGGCGCGGCGGTGTCTACAGGAGCTTCGGTCTCGACAACGGGGACCTCTTTAAACTCGACCGGGATTATGTTCGTGTACGAGAATGTCGACTTGCCGTCCTTCACAGACTCGACCATGCAGCAGTAGTTGACGGTTCCCGGAGTTGACGAGGAGACTTCGATCGAAGGACCGTCGAAGCCGTCCTCCAGAATAACCTTCACGTCGGCGACGTCCTCGCTGAAGCTCGTGTACCACTGGTATTTGTAGGTGACGCCGTCGGCGGGAGAAGCCTCGACAGAAATGACGGCCTTTTCGCCGCAGTTGACCGAGACGCGGGCAGGCGCTTTCATCTCAGGCGGGAGCTGCATTCCCGTCTCGCAAACGCTGACGCGCGCGACCGGCGACGTGGTTTTGACTCCGTTTTCGTCGCAGACGCAGTAGATTCCGGCGCCGCCGAGATCCTTCGTTATGCCCTCGAAAAAGAGCGTTTTTCCGTCGGCGGAAACGCCGAATCCCGTCACGAAGTTGATCCATTGCGCGGAAGACAGGTCGAGATTGGCGAAGTCGTACGTCACGCCGTCGACTGTCATGAACCACGAAAGCTTCGCGTCTCCGCTGTCAGAGCCGGCTGTGTAAGTAGCCACGGAGTCCTCCGGGAAGGACCTCGACATCGGGAACGACGTGAAATCCGCGAAAACACTCAAGGACGAAAGCATCGTCAAAATCAGGGCGGCAGCGGCCGCCAATGTGAAAACTCTGGCCGCAGTTTTCATAGTTTTTACCTCTTTTTAGATGAAAAGTTAAAGCGGCGGCGGCCGCGTGCCGCCGCCGTCTGTAATAATCAAAAACGGGCCGGAACCCACAAACTTCAAATAATGACAGGAGGTTCCGGCCGGGCTAAGCCTTTTTATGCGTCAGGCCCACTCGTTTTTCGAGGTCGGGATTCTGATGTCCGCGAGGAGTCCTTCATGCTCCCAGAGGAACCACTCGCCTGTGGACGGCTTGTTTCTGAGCATTACAGGTCTCGGGTTGTCCGCGCCGGACGATCTCACCCAAAGCTGGAGGTATCCGCCGTCGATCTCGCTGTACTGGTTGGAAGTGAGCGTGATCTTGTAGGGCTCGGAAGGCGTGTAGTCGTTATCGGGCGACGTGCCTTCGAAATACGAGCGGACGACGTATTCCTTGCCGTCGTACTCGAGTCTGTCGTGAATGAAAGACTTGTCGAACGCGGAGAGCGGTCTCGGTCCTCTCACGAAGTTGAGCATCTCGTAGCAAACTTCCTTGTCAACGGGATAGAGGTTGAGCGCGACGATCGCGAGCGCTGCCGTCTCGTAAGGATCCTTCAGGCTTGCCTGAGGAAGCGCCTTGAACGCCTCGAGCGTTGTCGGAATGTCGCTGAAAGTTACCGTTTTGGAGCCGCTTGTGAATACCTGCTTCACGGCTTCCTCTGTTTTTTTCTTCAGGTTGTCAAAAAATCCCATAGTATCTGCCTCCGTTTTTAATTTTTTATCCGCGCGCAGGAAATATCCCGCGCGTTTTCTTATGTTTATTATACCATCCCGGGACGGTCGCCGTCAACAGCCGTCAACAGCCGTCAACAACCGTCAACAGCCGTCAACAACCGTCAACAGCCGTCAAAGGCCCGGCAAAGCGTCCCTGCAGCTCATTTATTGCGCCTTATTTGGAGTTCCGGACGTCTGTTTTTTGCCTTCGGAACTGACCTTCGGCTTTGTTTCCGGCCGCGACGTCATGTTTTTGACCGGTCATGCCGTCAGTGTTGGCGTTGGCGTTGGCGTCCTCTTCTTCCTCTTCGAAAACGAGCTCGCCGTCGGAATAATCGCCCGCGTCGCCTGTAATCTCCGCTTCGTCAGCCTCCCTGCGTCTCTTGGCGAAAAGCTTTTTAAAATAGTTCTCATCGGTTCTGCCGTCGTCCTTGTGGAGCTTGATCTCCCACTGGATCAGCACGGTCAGCGCCGCGCGCAAAAGGATGACAGCGCCGAGAATCAAAAGCTCGCTCCACTCGCGCACGATGACGGTTCTGAGCAGCTCGCCGCCCATTTTGAACTGGAGCGCGAGAGCGATGCCCTCTGCGAGGTCGAGCTTGACCTTCTTGTCCCTCTTCGCGAGTCCGACGATCGCCCTGATCACCGTGACGACAAGCACCACGACGCCGACGAGTTCGACTGCGAGCACGAGGTACTCGATCACTATCGTAAAAACGCTTAATACTTTCTGATAAACTTCTTCCATAATATCTCCGCGAAAATGGTTAATCCGCCCGCGTCACCCTTTGAAAACGAACTCGAACCTGCCTCCCGGTGCCGCTTCGCCGTCGGTGTAGAGGTTCAAAATCTCGCCCTCGTTTTTGCCTGTCAGATTGTTGTCTGTCCACTTGTAGCCGAATTCCGCGGGTTTGCCGCCGAGTCCGAGACCGAGAACGGTCCGTTCGATCCTGATTTGGATAATGTTTTTGCGCACGAAAATGTCAGCCTCGCCGGCGTTTTCCCAGTACCAGCCGCCCTTCGAGCGCTCCACGACTGCCTTGTTTCCGGTCGGGTTCACCCTGTTCACGACGAACTCGAACCCTTCCCAGGCAGCCTGATCGGCAACGGCGGTATCGATGAAGAGCCTCATCCAGCCCTCGCCGTCTTGAGGCGTGATCTCATCCGCGCACTCAGCGTAAAAATATACGAAGTTGTCGTCGTAGGCGACCTTTACCGCCGCCACGTCGTTCCTCGCGGTCTTGTTCTTGTAAACCTTTCCGCCGTAGCCCTTCGAACCGTTCGCGCGGCTTCTCTCCACGGTGCTTCCAACGTAGGTGTAGGTAGTTCCGACGTCGTCCCACTGGGAAATCCTGCCGCCGATGTCGATCGTCTTCTGAGCAGCCGGAATCGCGGTGCCGGCAACGCCTTTAAAGCGCCTGATGTTTTCGCATAGCTGGTAATAATAGTAGTCGCGCATCTCGCCGAGAGAGGGCTCGCAGTCGCGGCTGTGCTCGGTGTCAAACTGGTCGACCATCGTATTTTTGAGCGTCTTGTCGCCGGCCCACGTCTCGGATCTTATCGCGACCCACTCGTTCCAGCCTGTTACGAAAATGAACTCCGGATCGTTGTTCAGCGCGAAGTCCCACTGCTGCTGGAAGTTGAGTCCGTAGTACTTGGAATTCGCGATGTTTTTGTCGACCTTTACGTCCGTGCCGTTCCCGAGTTTATAAGTGTAGTTGTAGTCGCCCTTCGTGTAGCTGCGGCCGGTTACGTTGTAGCCGCTCATGGCGGTGATGCAGTTCCGCTTGTAGTCCGCGTTCTGGGCGACGCCGACGGTAATCTCCTCGACCTTTCCGTTGTCCTTCCTGTAGACGCACTGCGGGTAGACGGAGAGCCATCCCCAGTAGCTGTTCGAGTTTTCGGTGCTGAAATACGTCGCTTCGTTGTACTTGAACGTAAAGAAATTCCTGATTTCCTTGTCTTTGCCGGACCACCCGAGCGCGTCGGGATACGCGAGGATCAGCGGCTTTCCGTCCCACATGAACCAGAGGTCCCTGTATTCCTCTTTCTGATAGACCTTTCTATAAAGTTCGCGGAGCTGAACGTTCGAGTTGTCGCCCGGTCCGAACGGGAGCATGAAAACGATGCACGGCGCCTTGACGCCCTCTTTTCTCGCCTGCCCGAACACCTCGAAAAGCGCCTTGAAGGATGCCTCCCAAAGGAACGTTCCGTTCGTGTTGTCGAGAATTATGCAGTCGACGCCCGCGTCGGCGAGGAGCTCCGCCTGCTTTCTCAAAACGTATTTGTCCGTCGTCGAATAGTAGTTATAGATGGGCTCGTCCCAGAAATGGTATCCTTCGACGCCCTTCCAGACCTTGTGGTTGAAGTCGTGCGTGGCCTTTTCGCGTTCCTCGTCCGAGTCAAGTGACGCGAGAATCTCCGTGACGTTCCTGATACCTGTAGACAGAGACAGCTCCTGGTGCCAGGAGGAGTAGAAAATGCCTACGTACTTGCCCTGCTGCGTTTCCGACGGCACGGTGCCCTTTCTGAGCGTAGAAGTGTACCCGTCGCCGCCTGTTGAAAGTCTGCGTCCGAGGCCGTCGACAGCCGCGTAGCTTTCGGGGTGAACGAGTCCAAGCGCTACTTCGGTAACAGGATAGCGTGCCTCGACGTCGTAGGCCTCTTCATCGGAAAGAGGCGCCGGCGTGACGTACGGTGTTGCCGGCGGCGGCGCTTCGGTAGGGATTTCGGTCGGTTTAAGGCCGGTTCCTCCCGGGGTACATCCTGCAAAAAGTCCCGCGAAAACGGCTGCCGCAAGCGCGAGAGCGGCGATCCCGCGTAATTTCATCGCCTTGCCGGACGACGGAACGCCCTTTTTTGAATTGTCGAATGAGTTCTTGAGCAAAGTCTGTTCATTCCTTTCAAATTCTTTTGTGGATTGCTTTAAGCTTTTTAATGATAATCTTTGCGGCCGGTTTTGTCAAGACGAACGTCGCCCGGGTTCTACTCCCGGATCATGCTTTTTCGCGTGCGGCTTATTCATCTTCAGGTCTCATTCCGCGTGTTTTCGCGTTTCTTGCGTGCGTGTTTAAAAATTTATAAAACAGTGGAAAACTCGGCGCGTTTCTGCTATAATGAGCGCGTTATAAAACACACCGGAGAAAAAAGCTTATGGGTAATTCTCGCAAGCAGCCAAATATTTTAAAGACAGCGATCGTTTTTCTTATTGCGGCCGCGATTATTCTTTTGGTCGTCATTATGGTCAAATCGGGGATCGACAGGTCGAGAGTCGAACCTGACCCCACGCAGGACGTAATGGCGGCGACTGAGCCGGCGGAAGAAACGGAAAGCGGAAGCGCCACCGACGCGCCGGAAGTCACGGGCAACGGGAACACCGCTCTTCCCGCGACAGCCACTCCGTATGAGCAGTCAAACACCGAAGCTCCTACGCAGTACGTTCCCGTCACGGAAGTTCCTACGCAGTACGTTCCCGCCACGGAAGCTCCCACGCAGGCTCCCGTTGTTACCGCAACGCCTTCGCCTACTCCTACTCCTTCTCCTACGCCGACGCCCACGCCGAAGCCTACACCGACTCCCACCCCCACGCCCACAACGGCAGCTCCTACCGGAAGCTCCGGAGTCACCAACGCCGAGCTTCTCGCCATGGAGCGTAAGAATCCGTCAAACGGCAGCGCCGGCCTCATCATTTCCGAAATCATGACGTCAAACACCCAGTTCGCGCCACAGAGCGGCGAGTATTACGACTGGGTCGAGATCTACAACGCAGGCAGCGATACCGTGCGTCTTTCCGACTACACACTCACCGACAGGATGAAGAAGCCCGACAAGTTCAGGCTTCCCGACAGGACGCTCGCTCCCGGCGGCTACTATCTCATTTTCTGCACGGGCGAAGGCACCGCCAACCGCGCTTCCTTCAAGCTCTCCTCCGACGGCGAATCCGTCTACCTCTACAAAAACGGCGAGCTTCAGGACAGCATCGACGTTCCGCTTCTGATCCGGAACACGTCCTACGCGAGGTACGGTTCCTCCTGGATCTATTCGGTAGTCGCGACACCCGAGGGGCCGAACGCCGCGGGACGCACGTCACTTCTTTCGCCGCCTGTTTCCAACGTCGCGAGCGGATGCTACCAAGACCCTGTTACAATTACGCTCTCGGGACCCGGAACGGTCTACTATACTACCGACGGCACCGCCCCGACGACCTCCTCTAAAGTCGCGAACGGTTCGATTACCGTCACGAAGCCGACCTCCTTCCGCACTATCTGCGTGAGCGGCGGCGAGCAGAGTCCGGAGTCATATTTTACCTATATTGTGGACAAAACCGCCACAACGCTCCCTGTCGTGAACATTGCGGCCGACCTTGATTCACTCTCCGCTCCTGGAGGCGTTTTCAGCGATCAGCACCAGCCCTACAAAGGCACCGAGGCGCCGATTCTCCTTACGCTCGTCGAAAACGGCGAGGTAAAATTCTCCGTTCCCTGCGGATTCAAGCTCCACGGAAACGACAGCCGCTACGGAGCGAAGCAGAATTTCCGCCTCAGGTTTAAATCCGTTTACGGCGTCAGCAAGCTCCGCTACAAGGTTTTCGAAAACAGGGAGATCTACGAGTTCGATTCGCTCCTTTTGAAGAGCGGCAGCGAGGACTTCACGAGAACGATAATGCGCGACGAGCTCACGACTTCGCTTGTCGACGGCACGACCACCCTTTTCGTACAGGCGTACAGACCGGTCACGCTCTACATCGACGGCGAGTACTGGGGTATTTACTACCTCCGCGAGCGTCTCGACGAGGACTACGTCGAGGACCACACAGGCTGGGATTCCTCAACGGTCGACGTTATCAAGAGCCTCGGCGAACTTGACGCCGGCTCGATGACAGACTTTTACGACGTCAGACGCTTCTGCAATTCGCACGACATGACTGTCGCCGAAAACTACGAGTACGCTTGCTCGCGCATCGACATCGACAACGTCATCGACTGGTACGTTTGCCGCTCGTACTTCTCCGACCACGACATCAGCAATATAAGAATGTTCCGCTCGGCCGCGGGCGACAACAAGTGGCACTACATGTTCTACGATCTCGACTGGAGCCTCGACCCGCATTTCGCTACCGAGGGCTCGTTCACGTGGATCGTCGAACACACCGAGGACAGCTTCTTCCAGCGCCTCATGCTGAACGCGACGTTCCGCGAAAAGCTGCTCCGCCGCATCGGCGAGCTGCGCAAAACAGTTCTCAACGAGACGCATATTCTGGCCGAGATCGACCATATCGCCGATATGATAAGGCCTGAGATCGAACGCGACAGGGTGCGCTGGGGAATCCGCCAGGGCAAGTGGTACGAAAATCTGGAGGAGCTGAAGGACTACTTTAGGAACGGCCGCCGCGACACCGCGTACGTAAACGACCTGATGAGCTTTTTCGGGCTCTCAGCCTCGCAGCTCGTCTCACAGTACGGCTTCGAAAACGTCAGCTGATTCCACTTAATTACTATTTGTACAATTGCGCGAAGCCGCACCGGGCGACCGGTGCGGCTTCGCTTTTTCCCTATAACAAGGCAAATCACAAAACTGTGACTGAGGTTTAAATATTCTGCTCTTTAAGAAACTCGATGCATCTGCGCGACTCGGAAATGCCGTCCGGATCGAGGCCTTCGCTCTCGACGATGATACCGAGACCGAGCTCGACGGCCTTCGCGAGAACAGCTTTCACAGGCGCTTCGCCCTGCCCGAGCGACTTTCCGATTCCGCCCTTGAAGCCGTCCTTGAGATGGATGAGCGAGATTCTGTTCTTAAGCCTCTCAAGCGTCTCCACCGGGTCGAGTCCCGCGTTGAAAGCCCAGTACGTGTCGATCTCGAACATCATGTCCGTCCGCTTTTCGAGCTCGGTGTGGATGATGAGACCGTCGTTGTTCGGGAAGAACTCGTGCGAGTGGTTGTGGTAGTGAAGCTTCATTCCCGCCGCCTCGAGAACGGGCTGCGCGCGGTTGACGATCTCGACAAACTCGTCGATCTTTGCCGCGGTGGAAAGGTCGTGGCCGGGAATGACGTAGTTTTCGCACCCGATCTCCCTGTGGAACGCGATGCTCTCCTGAATGTTTTCCGGTCTCAAGCCGTCCGCGCCGGAGTGCGTTCCGATGGCCTTGAGGCCGTTTTCGTCGAGCATGCGCCTGATGTCCGCGCCGGAGTGGCCGAAATAGCCGGCGAACTCGACAGTTTTATATCCCATTTCCGCAACCTTCGCGAGCGTTCCCTCGAGGTCGTTCGCTGTAAAATCTCTGACGCTGAAAAGCTGAAGTCCGTAATCCATAAAAGAGTTACCTCCCTTGTAATATTGTGGCTATATTATACGACACTCAGGCGGCCAAATCAACCGCAAAACGTTTTCGAAAAACGCTTTTTGTGTGTCTTTTGCGCGTCTAAACACTTGCCCGTTTCTGCCGAAAAGAGTATAATTTGAAATAACAAAAACTCTCAAAGGAGAATTCGTCAATGGATATCAAAAAGCTTTTTAACAGAGATCCCTCCGAGAAGCCGCTCGACGTCATAAAGGACGACGGCGGATTTACCTCTATTTTCAGAACAGTCGCTGTCGTAGGCGACTCTCTCTCCTCAGGCGAACTCGAGGCGATCGAACCCGGATGCCCGCGCACGTACCACGACTATTTCGACATCTCCTGGGGCCAGTACCTCGCGAGAATGGCCGGAATCACCGTTTACAACTTCACCCGCGGCGGCATGACTGCTTCCGAGTACTGCAACTCCTTCGCCGACGCGATGGGCTACTGGGATAAATCCAAGGCCGCTCAGGCTTATATTATCGCTCTGGGCTGCAACGACCTCGACGGCCTCAACCAGGAGATCGGCAGCGTCGATGACATCTGCGACGAAGACTGGCACTTCAACAAACCCACCTTCGCAGGCTTTTTCGCGAAGATCATCCAGCACTACAAGGAGATCCAGCACGACGCGGTATTCTTCCTTGTGACGATGCCCGACGAAAACACCCCCTGGTACAACAGCGATCCCAATATCGCAAAACGCCACAAGGGCCAGCACGACCTTATGCACGCCCTCGCGGAAAAGTTCTCCAACACGTACGTCATCGACCTCCACGAGTACGGCCCTGTCTACGACGAGGAATTCCACAAGCTTTTCTACACGGGCGGCCACCTGAACTCCGCCGGCTACTACCTCACGGCGAAAATGATCGGCTCCTACATCGACTACATCGTCCGCCACAACATGGAAAAATTCAACCAGGCCGGCTTCATCGGCACCCCGTACAAATACTGCGAATAAGCTTTATTTCCCGGATATTAAAGCGGCTGCCCGCTCCCTGACGTAACGGAGAGCGGGCCGCCTTCATTATATATAAATCTACGAAATTTCAGTTTTCTTGCGCCACCGGCTCCTCGGCCAATGATGTCTCAAAATCGAGGCCCGCCTCTTTAAGCATCTTCCTCATCAGCGTGTCCAGCCGCGACTGCGTGAGCATACCGTTCGCTCTGTACAGGCGGCCTTCGCCGCACACCTCGGAATAAACGACCGTATAAGTGGAAGACTTTTCGCTGCCGCCCGCCTCGAGGTATTTCGCCATCAGCGTTTTCGCCTCTTCGAAATCGACCGCCGGCGTACCGTAGAGCTCGACCTCGCCGAGCTGCATCAGATAGCCGTCGTTCGCGTTGCCGCCTGTTCTAAGCTTCGTGCCCCTTATCATCACGTAGCGCCCTTCCGCGCCGCCGAGTTCTGCCGTAAACGCGCCTTCCGGCACCGCGCACCCCTCGAACGAACAGACGCGTGTCCAGTTTTTCATATCCTTGGAGACCGCAATCTCAAAGTCCTCCGGCCACGCCCCGAGCGGCGTCAAAACTGCCTTGTCCAGAGCGAAAACGTCCCTCATATCGATAACGGCGTATTCCTCTCCTTCGGGAGTCCTGTGAAGGCCCACGTCGGAGGTCCAGCCTTTGGATTTGTCTCCGTCTGTCAGGAACGCCGGCCACCAGCCCCAGTCTTTGTAGGCGGTTCCCGCAGGATACGAAGAAACCGTCACGGGCTTTTGCGACGCGAGATCGTCACCGGGCTTATACGAGACCGCTACAAGCCCGCGCTCCTCTTTTACGTCTCCGAGCGAAACAGGCTCGGGAACGCTGCCGTCGTCGTCGAAAATCTCGATCTCGGCGAGACTCACGTGCTGCCCCGAAATGCCTTCGATGAATATCCTTATATAGCGCGCCTCGACGCGTTCGAAAAGGGCCGTCCTCACCCTGTCCGGCCTGTCGGCCCTGAGCAGCTCAAAGTCGATATCGGTCCATGACGAACCGTCGGCGGACACACTGAGCCTGTAGTTTTCGGGAGCGTCGGCGCCGTAGTCCATTATGCCGCCGGCCGGGTAGAAGTCGATCCTGTTGCACGCGACTTTTTTGTCAAACGTGACCGTGATCCTCTGGTCGCCGTTTCCGGCGGAGCGCCAGCCCTGAGACGCCTCGGTGGAGTACCTTCCGCCGTCGTTCAGGTTGTCCATGTACCAGCCGCCGGCACCTTCGGAAGTCGAGCACGAGATCTCCGCGTGGCGCGCGAAATTTTCACCGGCCGCGGGATTCCATTCAAAGTCCTTAAGCCTGTCAAAGCCCTCCGGCATCGCGATAATAAGCGCGCCGCCGGCTTCGAGCGAAACGTTTGCCGAACGGTCCTTTCCGACCTTGAAGCTTTTCAGCGAGCCGTCTTTTCCGTCGACATACCCGAAATTCCCGGTGATCTTACCGTCGAAAACGAGCTTTGTCTCCTTCGGGTTCGCGAAATCGTTGTTCACGACCATCACGTAGTTGCGGCCCGTTTCGCGGTCTCTCATCACCGAGACTGTGACGTCGCGGTCGCCATCAAGAGTGACGAAAAAGTCTGACGGAACAGTCTGTATCGCGCCGAAGCCGTCCGTTCCGGCGTAGACCTCGATCGCGTCGCACTTTATAAGCGTCTTCCCTATCGTGTGCACGTACGCGTTCAGCTCGCGGATGAACTTGTACTTTTCGGTCGGAATGCCGTCCTTAGTCATGATTCCGTTCGCGAACGGCTCGCTCCTGTCGTGAGGCGTGAACCACGTAAAATACGAGATCTGCTTGATTCCGAAAGCGAGCGACATGTTTATCTCGTAGAGCGTCTCGGAGCGGTTCGGCGACCTGAAGGCGACGCACTGCTCGACCGACTGGATGTAGTTCGCGGTCTTGACGCCGTTCCTGAGGCCGGCTTTTCTCGCGCACTCGAGGTTCATCAGGAAGGCGGCTCTGTTCATTGACCCGGGCTCGAGTCCGAAGGGATAGAGGTCGTACATCAGGTAGTCGAGCGGGTAGCCGCTTTCGGCGCAGAGCTTCGCCCAGTCGTTCATCTGGCTTTCGTAGATTCGCGGCGACGCGTAGCAGCCGTAAGGCAGGAAGTTGAGGTGCATGTACGAGTTCGGGTCGGTGCGCTTCATCGCCGCGTACGCCTTGATAAAAACGTTCGGGTTGATAGGTTCGTCGAGAATGTAAAAGCCGTTCGCCGCGGGAATGTTTCTGAACTCCTCGACGATCGCCGCGATCTCCTCGTCGGTCTTGCCGGTCAGCGCCCAGCCCGTGCCCGGAGTCGAAACGTTCATGCGCATCCCGTGCTTGTAGCAGAGGCCGAGCATTTTCAGCTGCACCTCTTTTGCGCTCAGAGTCTCCTCGCCGGCGCCCATGACCCAGTCGATGCCCGCCTTTTCGAGAAGCGTATACTGCTTGTCGTTAACGTACTCGGCCGTCGGCGGCCAGAATACCGAGATCAGAACGTTGTCGTCGAACGAAAACTCCTTTTCGACGACGTACACGTCGCATTTGGCTGTTTTTCCGCCCTTTGTTGCGGTAACGACCGTTTTTCCGGGTTTGACAGCCTTTAAAACGCCGCCGTCTTCAACCGTTACGGTCTCCGGGTCGAGCGACTTCCACACGACGTCGCCCTCCGTTTTTTCCGGGAAAGACGCCGCTATAGTGTCGGTCTCGCCGACGTAAAGTTCAAGCGCCTTTTTGTTCATCTCAGGCTTCATAAGTTTGCCCTCCTGTTCTTCCGTCAACGCGCACGAAGCGGCGCAAAGACAGACAACCGCCGTGAAAACCACCGCGGCATATTTAAAAACTTTAGAAATCATTTTCGAAAACCGTCTATCCATTTTCAAACTCCGGAAGTAAAACTCCCGTTCTCCGTCTATGAATTTCCGGACTGTTTGCGAGTCATCCGAACTGCCTTTATTGTACCACCGCGCGATCATGATTTCAACGCCGAACACACGTTCCCGAACCGTTCCGCCCCGTTTCAGCCACGTTTCCGCTTCATTTTCGCTTCATTTTCGCCGATAAAAAGCGTTGCAAAAACCGGCCGAAAAGCGTATATTGTAGGTAACAAATCTTTTGACTCCGGAGGAGACGCGAAAATGGAAAAAGCGCTTGTAATAGGTATCGCGGGAGGCACAGGCAGCGGGAAAAGCACCGTCGCCGGAATTATCAGCAGGAAGTTCCGAGGAGAAGTCACGATTCTTAGGTGCGACGACTACTATAAAGCGCAGCACCACCTGTCTTACGAGGAGCGCTGCAAAATAAACTACGACCATCCTGACGCGTTCGACATTCCGCTCATGGTCGAGCACCTCAACAAGCTGAAGTCGGGGCAGCCGGTCGACAGCCCGGTTTACGACTTCACGATTCACGACAGAAGTCCCGAGACGAGGCGTATCGAGCCCGGAAAGGTGCTTATCGTCGACGGGATCCTCGTCCTCGCGCTCGCGGAGGTCCGCGGCCTCATGGACATAAAGATCTACGTGGACACCGACGCCGACGTCAGAATTTTAAGGCGCATCAGGCGCGACGTGAACGAGCGCGGCCGCAGCCTCGACTCCGTGATCACTCAGTACATCTCCACGGTCAAGCCGATGCACGAGGCGTACGTCGAACCGAGCAAGCGTTACGCCGACCTCATCATTCCCGAAGGCGGCCGCAACACGGTCGCGATGGAGCTGCTCGAGTCCTGCATCAAAAACAAGCTCTCGGGCAAATAAATCAAAGGTGTATTATTAGTATATGACGGCCCGGGGCCCCCGCCCCGGGCCTCTTTTCTTGACACAATCCCCTTCCCGGTGGTATACTCTCACATTATAAAAGCGGCGAATTTATGAAAACCGCCGCGGACGGAGGTCACTTATGAGCGAAAACAGACTGCCGAAGCGCAGCGAAGTAAAAGAAGAATACACATGGAACCTTAAAGACATTTTCGAAAGCGACGAGGCCTGGAACGAGGCGTGCGAAAAAGCCGCGCGGCTTCCCGAAAAGATAGCGTCGTTCGCCGGAAAGATCTCGCAGAGCGCCGCAGACCTGCTCGCGTTTTTAAAACTTCAGGACGAGGTGGAGCTCGCCATGGGCAAAGTCTACGGGTACGCCTCTCTTAAGAGCGACGAGGACACCGGCAACTCAACCTACCAGGTCATGAAGGGAAAAGCCTTCAACCTTTACGTAGCCATTATGGGAGCCGGCGCGTTCGCCACGCCCGAGATCATCTCGGTTTCCGACGAAAAGATCGCCGGATTTTTCAAGGAAGAGCCCGCTCTCGAAGAGTACAGACGCGTTATCGAAAAGACGAGACATATCAAAGACCACGTTCTCAGCACCGAGTGCGAGACGCTTCTCGCCCAGGCGCGCGAGATGGCAGAAGGTCCCGACAAGATCGGCGGAATCCTCAGGAACGCCGACATGAAGTACGGCGACGTCCTCGACAGCGAAGGAAAGCCCCACCCGCTCAGCAGCGGAACGTTCGTGCTCCTTGAGGAGAGCAAAGACCGCGTGCTCAGAGAAAACGCTTTCAAAGCGGCTTACGGCAAGTTCGGCGAGCTCAAAAACACTCTCGCCGCGATTCTCGACGCGCAGTTCAAGCAGCTCGTGTTTTTCAGCAACGCGCGCAAATACGGCTCGACGCTCGAGGCGTCTCTCGACAGGACAGAGGTTCCCGTTGCGGTCTACACGAACCTCATTGAGGCCGTCCACGCGAACCTCGACAAGATGTACAGATACGTTGCTCTCCGCAAGAAGCTTCTCGGCGTCGAAGAGCTCCACATGTACGACGTGTACGCGTCGATCGTTCCCGAATCATCGATGAAAATGACGTTCGAGGACTCGAAAAAGATCATTCTCGAGGCGCTTTCCGTACTGGGCAGCGACTACACCGACCTTCTGAAAACCGGTTTTAACAACCGCTGGATCGACGTCTACGAAAACGAGGGCAAGCGCAGCGGCGCATACTCATCAGGCACTTCGAGGCCGCACCCGTACGTTCTTCTGAACCACAAGGACAACCTCGACTCCTGCTTCACGATCGCCCACGAGATGGGCCACGCGCTCCACAGCTACCACAGCACGAAATACCAGCCTGTCTGCACGTCCGACTACGTGATTTTCGTCGCGGAGGTCGCCTCGACCGTCAACGAAGTGCTTCTCATGAAGTACATGCTCTCGAAAACGACGGACAAAAAAGAGCGCGCCTACCTTATCAACCACTTCCTCGAGCAGTTCAAGGGAACGGTCTACAGGCAGACGATGTTCGCCGAGTTCGAGCTCGCGATGGGTCAGATGGCGGAAAAAGCCGAGACGCTCACCGCCGACAGCCTCTGCGCCAAGTACCACGAGCTCAACAAGCTCTACTTCGGACCCGACATGGTCTCCGACGACGAGATCGCTCTCGAGTGGGCGCGCATCCCGCACTTCTTCTACGACTACTACGTTTTCCAGTACGCGACCGGTTTCTCGGCCGCTGTGGCGATCGCGGAAAAGATCCTTACCGAGGGCGAGCCGGCTGTAAAGGCGTACAAAAAGTTCCTGTCGTCAGGTTCTTCGGCCGACCCGATCTCGCTGCTTAAGATCGCAGGCGTCGACATGAGCACGCCCGACCCCGTCAACGCAGGGTTGAAGCTCTTCGGTGAACTCGTCGACGAGATGGAAGCGCTTGTCAAATAAACCGGCTTTATTAATGATTTAGGGGGCGGCGCCCTTGACGGCGCCGCCCCCGTTTTTTTACCTGTTTTTAGCGAAAATCGTCAGCGAAAATCAATCAGTTGTCGCGGATCAGTCTTGCCCTGATGAGCTTGGCGCTGTGAGGAGCGAGACCTGTGACGAAAATGTCCTTGTACTCACCGAGCGGCTTCATCTCCCAAACGTCGTAAAGCCTCAGCTTGACGCCTGTCGAGCGGTTGAGTCCGATGTCGGTGAAGCTGATCGGGAAGCCCCTGTTTTCGTCAGACATATTGAAAATACCGAAGACTATGTCGCCGTTTTCCATATGCCTTACCCAGACGTCCGCGTTTTCGCCGGCGCTCATCAGGAGGTAAGGCTGTCTGTACGCGACGTCCTGGTTGATAGCGATGACGGCCTTGTTCTGGAGGATCGCCTTAGTCTCCTCGGTCTGGGTTCTCAGGTCACTTCCGATCATGAGAGGCGAGCCGAAAAACGCCCAGATTGAGAAGTGGGTTCTGTACTCCTCTACCGTGCAGCCGGTCTGTTTTACGTGGCCCTTGTTGAACATTCCGACGATCAGCATGTCCATGTCGTTGAAGCAGCCGTGACCGTTGTACTCGTAAACGTTCTTCTGCTGATTGTAAATCGCCTTCACCGAATCAAACGAGTCGAAAATGTCGCCTGTCGATCGCCAAAGGTCGGCGCCCGTCGATTTGATCCAGCGGTGCGTTTCGTCGGCGCCCCAGCTGCAGGCGGAGAAAACTATGTCGCGGCCGCAGTTCGCGAGCGCGAGACCCATTCTTCTGTAGAGCTTTGCGCCGTTTTCGCTCTGCGGCTTGTAGCAGTAGTCGTACTTCAGGTAGTCGACTCCCCACTCGGCGAAAGTCTCCGCGTCGATGAACTCGTACTCAAACGAGGCCGGATACCCTCCGCAGGTGTAGTTGCCGCAGCAGGAATAAATGCCGAATTTCAGGCCCTTTGAGTGGACGTAGTCGGCAAGCGCCTTGATTCCGTACGGGAACTTCTCGTGGTCGGGAACGAGACGGTTGTTTTCGTCCCTCTGATGCTCGGACCAGCAGTCGTCGATGACGAGGTATTCGTAGCCGGCGTCGAGATAACCGTCTTCGACCATTTTGTCGGCTATGCTTCTGATGAGCTCGTCGTTGATCTCATGCGCAAAAGTGTTCCAGGAATTCCATCCCATTGGCGGTTTGTTAACAAACATAATTTCCTCCTTGAAAGATATATTAAAAAACACAACTCTTATAAGTACCCGCGCGCTTTATCGCCGCGGTTTAAATGACTTTTATTCGGTTTTCCCGGAAAGCGCCTTGTCGATAGCCGCCGCCGCAACCTTTCCCGCACCCATCGCGGAAATGACGGTCGCCGCACCCGTCACCGCGTCGCCTCCCGCGAAAACGTTCTCGCGCGAAGTAAGGCCGTCCTCGTTGACGATAATGCCGCCCTTTCTGTTGACCTCGAGTCCCTTCGTCGTGGACTTTATCAGCGGGTTCGGGCTCGTTCCTATCGCGATTACGACGGCGTCGACGTCCAGAACGAACTCGGAGCCTTCAACAGGTTCGGGCCGCCTTCTGCCGCTCTCGTCAGGTTCTCCGAGCGCCATCCTGACGCACTTGATGCCTGTCACGAAGCCGTTTCTCGGGTCTCTCGGGTCGTCCGGGTTGCTGTAGCCGAGCACCTCCACGGGGTTGCAGAGAAGCCTGAAATCGATGCCCTCCTCTTCCGCGTGCTCGACCTCCTCGCGTCTCGCCGGCAGCTCCTCCATAGAACGCCTGTAGACGATGTAGACCTTTTCCGCCCCGAGTCTGAGAGCCGTTCTCGCCGCGTCCATCGCGACGTTGCCTCCTCCGACTACCGCCACGTTTCCGCCCTTCATAATAGGCGTGGTCGGATTGTCGAGATACGCCTTCATAAGGTTGCTGCGCGTAAGGAACTCGTTCGCCGAGTAGACGCCCTTGAGCGACTCGCCGGGAATGTTCATGAAGTTGGGAAGTCCCGCGCCGGAGCCGATGAAAACCGCCTCAAAGCCGTCGTCGAAAAGCTCGTCAACGGTCAGCGTTTTGCCTATAATCACGTTGGTTTGAACGTCGACGCCGAGTTTTTTGAGCGTCTCTACCTCTTTCGCGACGATGCGCTTCGGAAGCCTGAACTCCGGAATTCCGTAAACGAGCACACCGCCTGCGGTGTGGAGCGCCTCGAAAACGGTCACTTTGTATCCTTTTTTCGCGAGGTCGCCCGCGCACGTAAGGCCGGAAGGTCCCGAACCGACTATCGCGACGCGGTGGCCGTTCTGTTCGGGAACTTTGATCTCCGCGCCGGCTTTTTCGTTGTGGCGGTCGGCGACGAACCTCTCAAGCCTGCCAATCCCTACAGGCTCGAACTTGATGCCGAGCGTGCATTTCGACTCGCACTGCGACTCCTGGGGGCAGACTCTTCCGCAAACGGCGGGAAGCGACGACGACTCGGTGATGACGTCGTAAGCGCCTTCAAAGTCGCGCTCCTTCATTTTCGCGATGAAATCGGGGATGCGGATGTTAACCGGGCAGCCTGTGACGCACGGCCTGTTTTTGCAATTTAAGCACCTTAGCGCTTCCGCGACGGCAGTCTCTTCGTCGTATCCGAGCGCCACCTCGCGGAAATTTCTCGCCCTCACGGCGGGCTCCTGAGTGGGCATTTCATGTTTTTTCGGAACTATAGCCATTTTCGCACCCTCCCTCACTTGACTTCCTTTTTGAAAAGGCTGCACGTCTCCTCGCGCGCCTTCCTCTCGAATTCCTGGTACATTCTGCTTCTCGACATCGCCTCGTCAAAATCGATCTCGTACGCGTTGAAGTCGGGGCCGTCGACGCACGCGAACTTCGTGATGCGTTTTCCGTCCCTCACCAGGCTTATCCTGCAGCCTCCGCACATTCCCGTGCCGTCGATCATGATCGGGTTCATGGAGGCAGTCACAGGCACGCCGAACGGCTTCGCGGCCAATGTTACGAACTTCATCATGATCAAGGGGCCGATTGTCACGATCATGTCGAACGTCTCGCCCGCCTCAAGCATCTCCTTGAGCGGTACGGTAACGTTGCCCTGCCTCGCGTAGCTGCCGTCGTCTGTCATAACGACGAGCCTGTCGGAGCACACCCTGAACTCGTCCTCAAGAATAAGAAGATCCTTGCTCCTGAAGCCGATTATGCTCGTGACCTCCGCGCCGAGTCTTCTGAACTCCTCGGCAACCGGAAGAGCGATCGCGCAGCCGACACCGCCGCCGACTATGCAGACCTTGTGAATGCCCTCGGTGTGCGTGGGCTCTCCGAGCGGGCCTGCGAAGTCCTGAATGAACTCGCCCTGCTCTTTACGGTTGAGCAACTCTGTGGTCGCGCCGACGATCTGGAAAATGATCTTGACCGTGCCCTTTTCGGGGTCCGTGCCCGCCACCGTGAGCGGGATCCTCTCGCCGTCTTCATTGACGCGGAGAATGATAAACTGCCCCGGTTTTGCTTTTTTCGCGACTAGCGGCGCCTCGATCTCCATCTGCGTCACGGTCGGATTAAGTTCTTTTTTCGTTGCGATTCTGTACATAATTCAATTACCTGCCTCTTGGTTGAATCTCCGCGTTCCGCGGTTTTCAAGTTTATTTTTTGTTGCCGAAAATGCCGCGGATTATCGAGGTCGCTCCCTGCCTGATCACGCTCGAGAGAGCCGATCTCGCGGCGCGCTTTGCGATCGTTCCGCCGGTTACTCCCTTGCCGCCTGTCAGGGAACCTACGATTCCGCTGCTGACCGAGCTCGCAACCGACGACACGGCGCTTGTGGCGGCCTTTTTCGCGGTGTTTACGACCGCGTCCTGAGCTTGCGTCTTTTTCTTCGCCTCAAGAGCGGCTTTCTTTTCGGCCTCTTTTGCCAGCCTTGCCTCTTCCTTTTCGGCCTCTTTGAGCCGTTTCTGCTCCTCTTTTTCGAGCTTTTGCTGCTCCTTTTCGAGTTTCAGCTGCTCTTTTTCCTCAGCCGCCCTCTTTTTCTCAGCTTCGACGCGTTCCTTTTCGGCCTGCTTCGCTGCCGCCTCTTCGTCCTCGGCACGCTTCATCTCGCGCCTCGCGGCCGCAATGATCTCGTACGCTGACTCGCGGTCGAGTCTCTCACGGTACTTGAGTTCGAGTTCGTCGCTCGCTATAACGGAGTCGATCCTCTCGAAGCCGGTCGCGCCCATAAGGCTCTGCGGCGGAAGTATCTTCGCGTTTTCGACGATCGCGGGAACGCCTTTCGGGTCGAGAAAGCTCACGAGCGCCTCGCCTGTTCCGAGCGCCATCAGCGCCTCCTCGGTGTCGAACGACGGATTCACGCGGAAAGCCTTCGCGGCCGCCCTGACAGCCTTCTGCTCGTTAGGCGTGTACGCACGGAGGCAGTGCTGGATCCTGTTGCCGAGCTGCGCGAGCACCTCGTCGGGAATGTCGGACGGCGACTGCGTTACAAAATAGACGCCGACACCCTTCGACCTTATCAGTTTTACGACTCTTACGATCTTCTGGACGAGCGTTTTCGGCGCGTCGTCGAAAAGCACGTGCGCCTCGTCGAAGAAGAAAATGATCCTCGGCTTCTCAAGGTCGCCCACCTCGGGCAGCTTTTCGAAAAGCGCCGTCAGCATCCAGAGCAGGAACGTCGCGTACACCTTCGGGCTGTTGATCAGGCGGCTGCTGTTCAGTATATTAATGTAGCCCCTGCCGTCGTAGTCCGTCCGCATCCAGTCTCTAATGTCAAGCGCCGGCTCGCCGAAAACGATCTCGCCGCCCTCGTTCGAGAACTCGAGAAGCGCCCTCTGTATCGCGCCGATGCTCGCCGTCGAAACGAGCCCGTACTCTGTTGTGAACTCCTTCCTGTTGTCGCCGACAAACTGCACCATCGCGCGCAGGTCCTTGAAATCGATCAGGTTGAGACCGTTTTCGTCGGCCACGCGGAAGACGACGTTCATGACACCCGTCTGCACCTCGGTGAGGTTGAGAAGCCTCGACAGGAGCTGCGGACCCATGTCGGAAACGGTCACGCGCACAGGCGTTCCCTGGTCGCCGAAAATGTCCCAGAACCTGGTCGGGTACGACTTGTACTCCCAGCCGTCGATCCCGAACCGCTCGATGCGCTTCCTCATGTCCTCCGTGTCGCGCCCGGGCTCGCACATTCCCGAGAGGTCCCCTTTAACGTCGCTGAAGAACACTGGCACGCCCATATCCGAAAACGACTCCGCGAGTACCTTCATCGTGATCGTCTTACCGGTGCCTGTGGCGCCCGAGATGATTCCGTGGCGGTTCGCCATCTTAGGCAGGAGGAAGAGCCGCTTGTCCGAATTCGCTATCCAGATCTTTCCGTCTTTAAACATTGAAATTTTCCCTCCGTTTAGGGGTTTTTAAACACTCTGTACCGGCCGCTTTCCGTTGTTTTACGCGCCCTTCGAGAGCTTTTCGATGAGGTTGCCGACCGCGTTACGTCTCGCGTAGAACACGGCGGGGTCTTCGTTGTAATCGGAGAGCGACGTCGTTATCGACCTGATGACCGTTTTCGTATCCTCGCTGCCGATAAGCTTTTCGAGCATCGTAAGGTACTCGTAGTCCTCGATTCCGTCGCGAACGCACTCAAGCCTGAGACTTCCGACCGGTCCGTATATGCCGAAAGGCTTGCCGCAGTAGAGGAGCACGCCGTTTCCGCAGACGTCGAAAACGCCCTCCTGGATCTCGTGCTTCGGGTCGACACCGTAATTGTACTCGCGGAAGGCCCAGTCGTTGACGAGGTAGTAGAGGAAGCCGTCGACTCCGTAGAGCTTCTGCTGCCAGAACATCTCCCTGTAGCGCACCGCGTCGGTGTCGATGATAAGAGTGATTTCCGGGTTGCTCGGAACGCGCGTCACGTACCACCAGACCTCTTCGCCGCGTTTTTGCGCCTCTTTCATCCTCTCCCGGAACGTGCCGAGATTCTGCTCGAGCTTCGGCGTCATCCTCATGTAGAGCGACGGATTGCGCGCGAACTCCTCCCACGTGTTGAAGAAAAACGTGTGCGGGCACCACGCGGTAACGCTGCCCTTGAGGTACTCGAAAAAGTCTGTTTTGCTCTCGCCGTCGAGCGCGAAGTTGAGGTGTGTCGGCACAATGAGCTTGTAGCCCGGGAAGTTCTCCTTGAGGACCTTCGCGTAGTGTCTGATGTCGTCGAGCATGCTCACGTCGGCGGGTTCGTCAACCGGGTAGAAGTACGCCTTTTCAAGCCACGCGGGGTTCTGAGACAGGTAATTGTACGAGGTTTTCGCCGTGTCCGCGTTCACGTTCCCTTTAAAGCCGACCGGCTGGAACGCTACAACGCGCGGGTTTTCGACGTATTCCCTGACCCTCGGATCGGAGAACGAGCCGTCCTCGGAATAGTAAGGAAGGTTATACGCGCAGATTCTGTTCTCAAGCAGAAAATCGTAGTATTTCTTGTAGAGAACGCCGTCGTCGCCCTCGTATTTTTCGTGGTACATGTAGATATTGTACCATGAGAGGTCCATCTGCGTCTTGCAGGAGGTCTCGTCCGGAAGCGTGAAATCCCACACGCGGCAGAAAACGTCGGCTGTCTTGATGACCTCCCCTGCGGAGTTTTTGAGATTCACGGCAGCCTTGTAGAAGCCCGCTTCGGCGTCTTTTCCGGCTGTCACCTTTATGACGAAGCTCTTAGACTTCCCCGAGGTGACCGAAAACGGTTCCGCGTTAGGCCATACCGGGTCAATGATCCGCTCGCCGTCGACGTCAAAATAGTATCCTTCCAGAATTTCCGTCGCGAGAGACGCACCGCCGCCGTTCGCGAATCCGTCTGTCTCCAGCCTAAGACCGTCGAGATCTTTGCCGGCAAACAGTACAAGCTGGCAGTCCTCCGCCTCGTTTCTCGCGAGATTTATAAGATAAGTGTCATGTCCGAGGAACCTCGCGTCTTTGTCGTCTTCGGCCGTTCGCGTGAACGTGTGCATGAAGCGCATCGTTATCGAAGGCTCCTCGCCGGCGGCCTTTTTCGCCTTGTAGCTTTTGTACTCCTCAGGGACCTCGCCTTCCGCGGTCAGTATCGTCTTCAGCTTTTTCGCCTCGGCCTTCGTGAACGGGTCAACGGGCTTCATGTCGATGCCGCAGATCTTCCTTGCCGTCTTCAGGTCCTTCGCGAAGATCATCTCGGAGATTGTTATCGACTCGCCCTCGGAAACGGCTCTGAAAACGAAGTCAAATCTAAAATACGAGTAGTCGCCGGTCGCCGCGCCCTTCATCGCCGTCAGGTCGAAAAGCACGTACGTCCACTTTCCGTCGGTGTTGTCGTACCAGGAGCTTACGTGGAACGCCACATTCGGGAAAAACTGCTCGTTTGTGTTGAAATAAAGCTCGAAATTGTTGTCTGAAAGGCCGTCGCCCTTGACCTTGAGCACCACGAACGGGTACTTGTCGTAGCTGACGGGCTTGATCTTTTTCGCCTTGAGATAATATGAGAAAAGGAACTGGGCGAACGGGTCCGCGGGATTCGCGTAGCTCGTCTTTACGCACGGAGCCGTCTTGCCGCCCTCTTTCGGGTACGTGACAAGGCATTCGTTGGCGCTGAAGCACGTTCTGAGTGCCTCCGCGTCGTCGAGTTTTACGGTGACTGTGCCCGCCTGATACGCGCCGCACCCGGGCAGAATGATCACCGCAGCGATAACGGCCGCCAGCAAAAATGAGACAATCTTTTTCATACGCGTTCCCCCGAAAATGCAGCGCTCCGAAGCCGTCCGACGCCGCCGCGCTTTTTTTCAAAACGTCAAGGAATTATCCGTTTTTATTATAACATCGGCACGTACCGTTTTCAAGAAAAAAGCGCCTTCAAAGCCTCTTCCTTCCTGCTTTTAACGGTCTCCGCCGCGGTGTAGTACTCGTCTACGCTTTTCGTGTTGAAAAAGCGCTTTATAAAGCGGCCGCCGTCCTTCACGACCTTTGTGACTGCCCCGGCGCCGCACGCGACGACGGTCATGTCCTCCTCCATAATGTGGATGTTGTAAGGACTCTCCATGCCGGGCCTGCAGTAGCTGACGTTTTCGTTGTTGCCCACGCAGTTTTTCTGGCGGTACATATAAAACGGCCTGAGTCCGTTTGCGTGCGCGAATTCGAAGCCGGCGTCGCACATTTTTTCGGTCTCAAGAGCGCGCACCCTCGACTTCATAATGTCGTCCTTCGCGAGCCTTGAGGCGCGTTTCAGGGCGAGCGTATGGACCGTAAGGCCGTCGGGACCCATTTTCCCGATCTCGTCGAGCGTTCTTGAAAAGTCCTCAGCGCTCTCGCCGGGAAGGCCCGCGATCAGGTCCATATTTATATTCGTAAAGCCGAGCTTTCTCGCGAGCCGGAAAGCCTCTTCGGTCTGCTCCGGCGTATGCGCCCTGCCTATAGTTTGGAGAGTCTCGGCGTTCATCGTCTGCGGGTTGATGCTGACGCGCGTCGCTCCGCACTCCTTAGCGGCCGCGAGCTTATCTAAGGTTATCGTGTCGGGCCTTCCCGCCTCGACCGAAAATTCGTCAATTCCTTCGCTTCCGAAAAGCTCCGTTATCTTGTTCATCACGCGCGCGAGCTGCTCCGCCGAAATCGAAGTCGGAGTTCCGCCGCCGATGTAAACGCTTGAAGGTCTCAGCTTCCCGCTCATAAGGGCTGCCGTAAACTCAAGCTCCTCGCAAAGCCTGTCTATATACTCGTCGATCCGTTTCGCGTACCTCGCGACGGGACTCGAGCCGAACGTGCAGTAAGAGCAGATCGTGGGGCAGAAAGGAATGCTTACGTAAAGCCCGCACTCGCCGTCCTTTGCCCCGAGAAAACGTTTTTGATTGTTAAACGTCTCCGCACAAAGAGCGGTCTTCTTCTCCGACGTGCCGAAAAAGCGCATAAAATGCTCCCTCGCCTCATCTTCCGGGAACCCCGCCTTGAGAAGATTGTGAAAAACCTTGGTCGGCCTTACTCCGGTCAGCGCTCCCCATGGAGACTCGTAACCGTAAACGCCTTTCAGCGTCATATAGAGCTGCCGCTTGAGAAGGTTCTTGCCGTCCGCGAGCTCCGGGTGCGCCGCCAGCACCGGGTCGTCAGCGAAAGCGTCCCTGCGCGCAGTCTCTTCGTCAAAAAAAATGACACCTTCCCCGCCTGCGCCGCCCAAAGCGAGCGCGCCGGCAGCTCCGGTGCCCTTTCTCCCGCTGCCGGCGGCGCGCAAAAAGTCCGCTCCATCCGCACCCGGGTGAAGTTCCGGCATGCCGTAAAGATGAGCGAAAATCTGCATCGCCTCGTAAAAATGCATCGGCACATATTCGTCGCCGCAGTAAAAATCGAGAGTCATCCGCTTTCCCTTATGATTTTAAATATTTCAAATTCCGGGATCAAAACACGCTCCCGGATCCGCGTTTTCACCTAATTTAAGGTGTTTTCATCTGTTTTAACGCGCTTTCATGGTTTAAAGCTCGCGGTCGATCATGCTCGGCTCGCCGTGTCCCGGCAAAATGACCGTCTCACCGGGGAATCCCGCGAGGCGCCCGAGCGAGCGCATTATGGTCGGATAGCTTCCGCCCTTGAAATCGGTTCTCCCTATGCCGCCGTCCGCGAAAAGCGTGTCGCCGGTAAACATGTACGCGTCCTTCTCGCACCACAGGCAGACCGACCCGGGCGTGTGCCCGGGAGTATGGACCACCTTCAGCTCTAGGTCGGAGACCACCCCGTGAAGCCTGACAACGCTTCCCTCCGAGACGGTCATTTCGCACGGCTCGTAAACGGTCGGATTGCCGAAAAGGTCGGAAACGTTCGATTCGATATCAGTGAGAACCGCGTTTTCGTCCGTGTGGCACATCGCAGGCGCTCCCGGGAACGCTTCGCGCATCTCCGGAAAAGTCACCGTGTGGTCGTAATGACCGTGCGTTAGGAAAATGTATTTCAGCCTGAGACCCCTCGACCTGCACGCGGCAGACACCTTTTCGGGAAGGCAGGCGCAGTCTACAAGAACCGCCTCGCAAAGGCCGTCCTCGGCGGGTTCCGGGTTCCAGCACAGGTAGTTGTTTGAAGGAGAAGAACAAAGTCTTAAAACCATTTTAAGCCCTATCCTTTCGGCCGCCGCGAAAGAACGCGGCAAAACTCTTAGAAGATCTTTTTGCTGTCAAGAAGGATCGTGAACGGACCGTCGTTCGTGATCTCGACGGTCATGTCGGCGCGAAAAACACCTCTTCCGACCTTGATCCCGAGCGGGCCGCATTTTTCCTCGACGGCGTCCGCAAGGAGCCGGTAAAGCTCCTCGGCCCTCGCCGGTTCCGCCGCCGCCGTAAACGCCGGCCGCTTCCCGTGCCTCACGTCGCCCATAAGCGTAAACTGGCTGACAATAATGATCCCGCAGTCCCTTCCGGCCGCTTTCACGTCAAAAATCGAAAGATTCGTCTTGTCGTCATCGTCGCTGAAGATCCGGAGGCCGGTTATCTTGTCCGCGAGATATTTCACGTCGCGTTCGTCGTCATCGCAGGAAACGCCGAGAAGCACGTTCAGCCCCTCGCCGATCTCAGCGACCTTTTCGCCGCCGACCGTTACGGAAGAATATAAAACTCTTTGAACTACCGCTCTCATACTACTCCTTATCGGGACTGCCGATTTTCGGCTCTTTACAGCACAACCCACAACACCGGTTATTTCACGGACCTGGAGACGCTGTTGACCGTGTCGATCGACTCGATTTTCTGAATGAGCTTGTCGAGCTGCTGGCGATCCGTAATAATGACCACGATGTCGATCATCAGGTTGTTGTCCTTTGTGTTGCGCGAGTTAAGGGACGTCATTTTGATGCACATCTCGTTGATAACGTTCGCGATGCGCACGAGCGTCTGGCCGTCGTCGATAGCCTCGATAAGTATCTCGGCGGGGTGGCGCGGGTTGACCGCAGGCTGGTTTGCCCACCTTACGGGAATCATTCGCGCGTATTCGCTCGCCGCCATCGCTCTGACGTTCGGGCAGTCCGCCCTGTGAACGGAAACGCCTCTCGTTCGCGTGGTGTAGCCGACGATCGCGTCGCCGGGAACCGGGTTGCAGCAGCGTGCCGTCTTCACCAGGCAGTTGTACATGTCCTGAACGATGATTCCGTCCTCGGAAACCTTTTCCGGCGGCAGCGGCGTCTTGTTCTCGCGGGCCGACTTAAGGTTTGCCGGCTCCTGGGCCGCGTTCTGGTCGGCGAGTTTCTTGGTGTAGAGGTCCTTCAGCCTGAGAATGATCTTCTGGGCCGTGATGTCGCCGAAGCCGAGGCTGTTCAGCATGTCGTCGACGCTCCGGAAGTTGCTCCTGCGCAGGAAATCTCCGAGAATTTCAGAGTCGTCGAAAAGCTCCTGGTACGTAAAGCCCTGGCGCTTCAGCTCGCGCTCGAGCATGATCTTGCCAAGCTCGATGTTTTCGTCGCGGCGCTCCTTTTTGAACCACTGGCGGAGCTTGGAACGCGCCTCGGGGCTCTTTACTATCTTGAGCCAGTCGCGGCTCGGAGCCCTGTTCGGAGCGTTGGACGTAATGATCTCGACCTTGTCGCCTGTCTGGAGCGTGTAGTCGAGAGGCTTGAGCTCGCCGTTGACGCGGGCGCCGACCATTTTGTTTCCGATCTCACTGTGGATCGAATACGCGAAGTCTATAGGCGTCGAACCCTGCGGAAGCGCCTTCACGTCGCCCTTCGGCGTGTAAACGAAAACCTCGTCCGTGTAGAGGTTCATTTTGAAGGCCTCCATGAACTCGTCCGGCGAGTCCATGTCCTTCTGGCTCTCGTAGAGCGTTCTGACCCATTCGTAGCGCTTTTCTTCCTCGATCTCGGCGTCGCGTTTTGAGCCCTCTTTGTAGCGCCAGTGCGCCGCGATACCCATTTCCGCGCGGTTGTGCATCTCCCATGTCCTGATCTGGACCTCGAAAGGCGAACCGTCGCGCGCCATAACGGTCGTGTGAAGCGACTGGTACTGGTTCGGCTTGGGCTGCGCGATGTAGTCCTTGAAGCGCCCCTCGACAACGGTGAAAATGTGGTGAATGATACCCAGAACCGAGTAGCACTGCGCCTCCGTGTCGACGACGATTCTTATCGCGAGCAGGTCGTAGATCTGGTCGAGCCGCTTGTTCTGCGTCTCCATTTTGCGCTTGATACTGTATAGATGCTTCGGCCGGCCGTCTATAAACGCGCCCGTGATGCCGCTCTCCTCGAGAGCAGTCTTGACGAGCTGGATCGTCTTGGAGATGAAAAGTTCGCGCTCCTCCCTGTTTCTGTCGAGCTGCGATTCAAGCTCCGCGTAGCCGATCGGGTCGAGGTACTTAAATGAAAGGTCCTCAAGCTCCCACTTGATCTTGCTCATACCGAAGCGGTGCGCGAGCGGCGCGTAGATGTCGAGAGTCTCGCGCGCCTTTTTCATCTGCTTGTCGGTGTTCATGTACTGAAGCGTGCGCATGTTGTGGAGCCTGTCGACGAGTTTAATGACCACAACGCGCGGGTCGTCGGCGATCGCCAGGAACATCTTCCTTAAGTTCTCGGCCATCTGCTCCTCTTTTGTCGTGTCGCCCATTTTCTTCAGTTTAGTGACGCCGTCCACGAGCGAAGCAATCTGCGAACCGAATTCGGCCTGAACGTCGTCAATCGTCATAGAGGTGTCCTCCACGACGTCGTGAAGCATTCCCGCGGCTATACAGTCAACTGCCGCCTGCATTTCGGCGAGCATCAGCGCCACCTCGACGGGGTGCTCGATAAAAGGCTCACCCGATTTGCGCTTCTGTCCGCGGTGCATATTTTCGGCCGCCCTGAAGGCGTAGAAGATCTTGAGAACGTTCGATTTCGGAAAGTTCTCCTTCGCGATCTCCGCGATTTTTATTACTTTTTCAAGATACGGGTCGTCCTTGTACTCGGGGCAGTCGGCCAGAAACAGCCTGACCTCCTCCTTGACGCCCGGTGATTTTTTCTTTGCGTTCTTTTCCGGAACATGGCCGGAGACCGCGTTGGAAACCGGGTCCGATGCCTCGTTTGAAGCCGTGGTTGAAACCTCGTTTGAAGCCGTGGTTGAAACCGTTCCCGACGCCGCGCCGCCGTCGTCCGTGTAAAAGTATTGAATTGACGTTCCGTTCATAACAGCGCCTCTTTTTCTTTATGTATAGCGTCCGGTCCCCCAAATGGTCCGGACCTTATTTTCGCCTTTTTTCAGGCAAAAATCAATATTCGTAAGGCGCGGCCGCAGGCCGCGCCGCCAAATCGGTTACGATCCAAGAAACGTAAACGTTTTCGACTGTTCAAGCGGATGCGGCAGACCGTCGTCCGTGAAAGTGTAAACGCCCTTCTTTTCGCGCGAAAGGATTCCCGCTTCGGTGAATATCTCGAGTGCGTACTTTATTTTGAACCAGGAAAACGCGTTAGCCGCGTCGCCGCCGCGCTTCATCATTTCCGCCTTAAGCCTTGCGTAGTCGCGGTAAGCGAACGTCTTCCCGAGCGACGCGAACGCCCTGTACAATATCCGCAGCTCGTCTTTGGTGAACACGAACGCGCGGTCGAGAGCTTTTTTCGCTTCACCGAACCTTTCTCCGTAATCCGCGTCCGGCGACGTCGGTTCGGCAGCCGCCTCGATAATATCGATCACCTTCAGCGACACGCTTCTGGTGCCTCTAAATTCGTTGACGTCGAGCGTGTACACGACCGCATCGGGCCGCAGTCCGGCGAGCATCGGGAGATAGTCCGAATCGGTGAAGTTGATTCCCTCGACGTTGATACCTCCGCGGAAAGAAAAAGAAAATTTCAAAGCCCTGCCGGTCTGGCCGATCGTATTCACGCCCATGGACTCGATTCCGTCCGTGATAAAAACGGGCATCCTGTTGCCCTCCCCGAAAGGCTCGAACTTCTTCAGAAGCTCCGCGTTTTTGACGGTAAGGCATTCCGGCGGCAGGTAGGCGGTTGCGTAGCGGCACGGGACAGCGGGAATGTTTTCCTTCATCTCCTCCGCCGCATCGCACGTTCTTTTTATTACCTCGTCGAGGTTTGATTCCGCGAGGCTGAAGCCCATCGCCTTTTCGTGGCCGCCGAACTTAATCAGCAGGCCGGCGGATTTTTGCAAAAGCGAAACGATATTCACGCCGTCGATGCTTCTCGCGGAAGCTCTGAGAACTGTTCCGTTTTCGTCCTCGCCGTCGTAGGCCAGCACCGCGACAGGACGGCCTACCCTCTTCACGAGACCGGCGGCTATGATACCGTTGATTCCGTGCGGCCACTCGTCGTTCCTGACGAAAACGACAGGCGAGCCGGCAGGAGACACCGTGAGCTTCGAAGAATCCGCGTCAAACTCGGCGTACGCTCTGTCGACGATAACCTTCCGCTGCTCGTTCAGCTCCAGCAATTCATTGAGATGGCCGAGCGCCTCGCTCTCGGTCTCCGAGATGAGAAGCCTCATGGCGACGCCGGGATCTTTGATCCTACCGGCCGAGTTTATCAGCGGAACGACGTAAAAAGAGAGCGTTTCTGCCGTCGGAGGCGCGTTTTCCGGCAGTTTTTTCAGGCAGTAGGCCATCAAAACGTTGAATCCGGGAAACATCGTGTCGCGCATCATAGGCAGCGCCACCGTCACCAATGAACGGTTCTCGCCGCTCAGCTTCATCATGTCGCCCACAGTTGCAAGGCCGACAAGCGGCAGATAGTTTGTGATTCCGTCGATTCCGAGCGACTCGGCGATCGCCTCGCAGAGCTTGTACGCAACACCGCAGCCGCAGATGTTTCTGTTCGGGTAAAGCGAGTCGTCGCGCATCGGGTCGACGACGGCGACGCAAGCGGGAATGGCTCCCGTCACCTCGTGGTGATCGGTTACTATGACGTCGATTCCGTTGACGGCGGCATACTCTACAATGTCGGCGGCGGAAATTCCGCAGTCGACCGTAACGAGCAGGCACGGCCCTTCAGCCGCGATCTCGTCGATAAACCCGAACGACAGTCCGTAGCCTGTATTCCTGTCAGGAAGGTGCCACTCCGCTTCGCACTCGAGCGTTTTCGTGAGAAAATCGTACAGAAGCGCCGCCGCTGTCACGCCGTCGCAATCGTAGTCTCCGAAAATGACGATTTTTTCTCCCTCGTCGACCGCGCTGAGTATCCTGTCGACAGCCGCGTCCATTTCAGGCATCAGAAAAGGATCCAAAAACCTGTCCGGTCCGGGATTGAGGTATTCCTCCCGCTCCGTCTCGTCCGGCACCGTCGCGTCGAGCACGAGCCCTGAAACGTCGGTCAGACCCGGAGCTTTACGGAGAACTTCCTCCGCGGGATATTCGTTTTTAAACTTCCAGATCTCGTCAAACATCTAAAGCCCCGCCCCCGCAAACGGTCCCGGCCGCGCCTTTAAGAAAAGCCGCGGCTTCGTCTTTAAAACAAAAAGACCTGAAATCGATCAGGTCTTTATCGTGTCAGATAAAACGCGGTCCGAATCAATACTTGCGCTTTCTGGCAGCTTCGGACTTCTTCTTCCTCTTTACACTGGGTTTTTCATAATGCTCTCTTTTTCTTACTTCAGCAAGCACGCCTGATCTTGCGCAAGACTTCTTGAATCTTTTAAGAGCACTATCTAAGGATTCGTTCTCTTTAACTTTAATCTCTGACATCTCTATCCCTCCCTCCAGTGAACACTTTCTTTAGAATCCGCTTAAAAAGCGGTTCTTGCCTGATGCTTCCGCAAAAGACTGGTTAATTATACCACGCGCTCCCCCTTCCGTCAATACCAAAATGATATTTTTTGCCCTTTTGCGAGATTTTTTTCGAACCGGTCCCGAAACCGCCACACTGCTCAAAAAAGAGCGGCACCATCGAAGAAGCCTGAACGCGATCCGGCGCAGAACATTCCCGGGAGGTACTCGTATTCCCGGTCCTCGTACTCGTATTCCCGGTCGATTCCCGGTTGCGCGGGCGGAAACTGTTGAAAAAGCGTTAAAAACGTTGTATAATATATATGCGCTATTTTGGCGCTTAAATTTTTCACAAGGGGTTGATACGATGTCCGGACATTCAAAATGGGCAAACATCAAGAGAAAGAAAGGTGCGGCAGACGCCGCGAGAGCTAAAGTTTTCACCCGCATCGGAAAAGAGATCCAGATCGCGGTCAGAGACGGCGGCCCTAATCCTGACAACAACAGCAAACTTAAGGACGTTATCGCGA
>CADAZX010000016.1 GCA_902792515.1 uncultured Ruminococcus sp. | reverse complement strand
CCACCTGTACCCATGCCGAACACAGTAGTTAAGCTCTCTGATGCAGACGATAGTCAGCTGGCGACGGCTCGCGAAAATATGTCATTGCCGGATACTAAAAGGAAGCCCGCACGGCGAATTGTCGCGCGGGTTTTTCTGTTGTCTGCCGCGCGGGCTTTTCTGTTGTCCGCCGGGCGGGCTTTTCGATTACCTACCGGATCTGAGAGTGGGCGCCCTGCGGATGCAGAAAATTGCAGATTTTATTATCCTTTTATCAGCGGGGTGGTGAACTCCTTGTGCGCGGCAGCGGATCCGGCGCTGCGGAAGCCGAGGACGTAGAGGTCTGTTGCGAGGATTTCCTTTTTAAGCAGGGAGGCGCACGTGGCGCTGAAATCGGTTTCGAAAGTTTTCGGAATGTTGCCGGCAATCACAGGAACGGCGGAGCCGCGGTTCAGAGCGGTCAAAAACGCTTTGTCGCGAGGCGGATTGCCGCCGTTGCGAACGGCAAGAAGGCGGATGTAGGGGACGTTTGCGAGGTAGTCGTTTTCGGTGAAAATCGACGCTTCGGCCGAAGTCAGAACCGAGAGCAGGATACGGCGGATGCGGCTTGAGGTGAACGCTTTTCCGGTGCAGTTCCGGATGACGGTTTCGACGTCGGAGGTTCTGCAGCACTCGTCGTAGATTTTTGAGGCAAGTCCGCCGCCGGCGAAGGGAAGCTTTTCTACGCCGCTTTCTCCGAGCTCACGGATTTTGCCTATAATAAGGGAAGAATACGAATTGATTGAAGCGACTGTGGTGCCGTTTTCGATGGCCGTTTTCAGAGATTTGAAAGCAAATTCAGGCATGTATTTTTGCAGGGAATCGAATTCTTGGCAGGCCGTTGAAGGGTAGCGGGAGACGGTGTTCCTGATGAAGGCCGCGCTGGCGATTGCTCCGTCGGGGACGGTTATGGAGTTGTGGTCCGTTTCGCCGATCCGCTTGAAGGCGACAGGTCTGACATGGCTGTTCCGGCGCTTCAGAGAGCAGAGATATTCGACTGCGAGAATGTCGTTCGGGCTGAGGGCGGTGCCGAGGGAGGCTTCGATTGCTCTTGGGTAGGAGGAGGCGTTTTTCTGCGAGAGGCGGAAGTTTTCGCTTCCAAAAGATGACAGTTTTACGGTTGCGGCATTTTCGAGCACCGTTAGGTCACCGGTTTCGCTGCCGAATACAACCGCGTCGACAATTCCCGATTTGCAGATTATGTCTATCGCTGCGCCGGCAAAAAACTGAGCGCTCTGTTGCGAATAAACCGACGGGATTTCGACCACGGCGTCAGCACCGCAGTTTATCGCGACTCGCGCACGCGTCCACTTGTCGAGAAGGGCAGGCTCGCCGCGCTGGCAATAGTTTCCGCTCATTACCGCCAGAACCGCGTTGCCGGCGTCCGGGGATGCAAAAGGGGCGCCGTCCTGCGATGCAAAAGGAGAACCGTCCTGCGAGAACGCAAGGTTTTTGGCGAAACGAAAAATCGCGGCATGACCGTTGTGGAACGGATTCAGTTCGGAAACAACAGCGACTACCATTTTTGTACTCCTTCCCGGGTTTTTATCCGCGGCGTAAAGCCGTTTTCGGCAACAGGAACAGTATACCATCTTCGTCGCGGGATTTCCACCGGGTTAATTTTTGTGTGTCATGGTCTTGTCTTGATGCGAACCATGGTCTTCTCTTGAGGCGAAAACGGATGCGATCGCTGAGGCCGCGGGCGACCGTCGCGTGAAAATGACTCGAAAAGTGACTCGAAAAGTTGCCAAAACGGTTAAAAAACGGTTGACAAAACCTCGCGAATATAGTATTATCATTCGGCACGGGCTTGTAGCTCAGTTGGGAGAGCGCTGCGTTCGCAACGCAGAGGTCATGGGTTCGAATCCCACCAGGTCCACCACGAAAAAAGACTCCTTCGAGGGGTCTTTTTTCGTGGTGATATAAAGCATGGGATTCGAACCCGGGGTCCCCGAAAGTGCTTGCACTTTTGGGGAAAAGGAGGCGCAGCGACGCAAACGAAGTGGTCCAAGCGAATACAATCTTATAATGCTTGAAACACGCAGTCGGCGTCTCTTGCGGCGACGCATTCGTACGCTATTAAAGCCTTACAACAAGAGTCTTTAAGGAAAAAAAGAGAGCTATATTAAAACAAGAAATAACGGTTTGTTGACGACTGAGTGATGAAAGTTCAGCCGGCTTTTTAGATCCGACAAACATCCAATCAATGTTTCTTTGTTTTGTAACGGTTGACTTTCTGCTATTTAAAAATCACGCAATCTATGCTATACTGTCATTACTAAATTTGAAATGCCAAACTGGCAGAGCAAGTTAAGATTGGAGCCTTGCTATGAGCAATGATAAAACGAAACTCATTCTCGCGAATACCAATGAGCAGGGCACAGATGCCCTCAATATTCAAAGCTTAATATACGTTTTTCGTGATAAACAGGTCATGCTTGACAGTGACTTGGCTTATTTGTATAAAGTTGAGACCGGATATCTCAACAGAGCAGTAAAACGCAACATCAGCCGATTTTTGCTATTGAGATGCTTTTTGTCAGAGGGCTTTGTTCAGTGCCTGCGGGGAGCTGCGGGCGTGCAAGTCGCAGAGGTAGAATTATTTATCAGGAGCGGAAAATGAAACAGCCTGCAGAATTATATATCGAATTGAATGACAATGAATGGCCTTTTATGGGAACCGACCATGACAGAACGATCGTTCGCGCGATTGTTGTTGACGATGAGGGCTTCTTCTATTTTGTCAGGGCAGTCAGAAACGACGACTTTGACGAAGCGACGCTGATCGAAACGTCCGGGGGCGGAGTCGAACCGGGCGAAAATCTCGACGAGGCTATCAAGCGTGAGCTCAGGGAGGAACTTGGCGCAGAGGTTGAAATTATGTGCAGGATCGGGGTCGTGAGCGATTTTTACAACCTGATCCGCCGGCACAACATTAATAATTATTACCTTTGCAAGGTGACCGGTTTCGGCGAAAAGAATCTGACTCAGGATGAAGTTGAATGCTATCATCTCTCGACGCTGAAGCTTTCGTACGGGGAAGCTGTCGACGAGTATGAAAAATGTTCATGGTCGCGGCTCGGCAGGCTAGTTGCCCAAAGAGAGGTCCCGATACTTAAACGCGGGAAGGAAATTCTGGAAGGGAAGATTTAGGAGCGGAGAAACGGCAATTCTCCGGAAAAAGAGTGGATTCTCCGGGCTGTGGGTTTTCCGGCGGAGAAACGGCAATTCTCCGGAAAAAGAGTGGATTTTCCGGGTTGTGGATTTTCCGGCGGAGAAACAACAATTCTCCGGAAAAAGAGTGGATTCTCCGGATTGTGGATTTTCCGGCGGAGAAACGACAATTCTCCGGAAAAAGAGTGGATTCTCCGGGTTGTGGATTTTCCGGCGGAGAAACGGCAATTCTCCGGAAAAACGGTGGATTCTCCGGATTGTGTATTTTCCGGCGGAGAAACGGCAATTCTCCGGAAAAAGAGTGGATTCTCCGGGCTTCTGCGCTACAGCAGAAAAACATCAAATTTCCGAAAAAAACGGTGGATTTTCCAACAGAAACCCACCGTTTTGCTTAATAATCAGACATTTCTCTAAAATTTACTTGTTTTTACGTTTTTTCACAGCTATGCCGATCAACACACCGGCGGCAGTGAGGATTAAGGCGAGCGCTACGCAGGCTGCGATGACCGAGCCGGGGTTGGAGAAAAACGAGTTCTTTTCAACCGGCGGTTTGGGCAGGTCGGATTCCTCTTCCGCGGTGGAATTGACGTTGATGGTGATGACCTGCGAGTAGAGGGCAAATTCCGTTTCCGGGGTCGGGGCGGTGCCGGGGGTGACCGAGGTGAGAAGGCGGTACATCAGGTGGGCGGTGCCGTCGCTGACCGCGGTGATTTTGTTTCCGGAGACGGAGACGTGGTCGGCGCCGTCGATGATGACGAATTCGGGGTCGGGAATTTCAGAGTCGTCGTCGAAGCGGCCGTCGGTTTTGTGGACGCCGAGGCGGTCGTAGACGGTCGGGAAGAATTCGACTGAGGACGTTCCGGAGCCGGTCGGGTTGAGGGTGTATTCGTACTTGCCGCCGATTTCGATGCGGGTCGGGACGTTGGAGAGAAGATGACCGGTATCGGTGGTGATGCCGCCGACGCCGAGCAGGTAGGCATCGGCCGTGGTCGAGAAGCCGTAGGTCCAGGGCCAGGCGGTGACGCCGCGGTACATGAGGCCGCGAATGAAGCGGTCGCCGTAGACGCCGCTCGCGTTGAAGGTCGCGTTGAGCGGGGAGACCTGCTGAATGGTTTTGTTGATGCGGGTCGCGATGACGGAGTCGTTCGGGGAGCCCATAAGCTGGCCTTCGGACATGCCGGGCATAGCGGTTTTGAACTTGCTGATCTGATTAGAATTAAAAGTGATCATGCAGCAGCGGTTGTTCATGTTGTACTTGTTGACAAGGTCGGCGACTTTGGCGTAGATTTCCGAGTCTTCTTTGATCTCGATGAAGAACATGACGTCATCTTTTTTGAAGGCTTCGAAAAACTCGCGGAGCATCGGGATCTTGACTTTGGGGTATTTTTTGAAGGTGCCGTAGCCGCTCGAGCGGAGCAGGTCGTAGGATTTGATTTCGGCGGCGGTGTGGCTGTTGATGGAGCCGCTTCCGGTGGTCATGGTACCGAGGTCGCCGTCGTGGTAGATGAAAACTTCGCCGTCCGATGAGAGGTAGACGTCGAGCTCGATGCAGTCGATTCCGGCAGCAACGGCTTCGCGCGCGCTTTCAAGACTGTTTTCGGGGGCGAGGGAGGGTAGACCGCGGTGGCCGATGACAAGCGGGTTTCTGACAAGAACGGCGGTTTCCGAACCATAGAAGCCGTAAGCGGAAATAAGCTTTTCGGGGGTATCGGTGATGATGCCGTTTGCGCCGCTCTGGATGGCGTTGTGGAGCATGGCGTCGTCGTTGGCGGAGGCAGTTTCGCGGACCCAGACGGTGATGAGGCGGTGCTGCATGTATTCGACGCCCGCTTTATCTGTCAGATTCTCGGAAATAATAACGGTTTTCGCGGAGTTGGAATTTGCCTCGGAAATGATACGGTCGAGCGTCTCGGAAGAGGCGTTTTTTTCGTTCAGAGAGGAGAAATCCAGAACGCCGCCGGAGCGTTTTCTCGTTTCACGGAGTGTCGCCACAAGGTCCGGGCTGTCGGAGAGCAGCAGGCAGTCGAAAATCTTATTGGATTTCAAGAATGAATTGAGAGCTTCGCAGGCGGCGGAGTCCTTTACGTAGAAAACGGGCACCATTTCGCGCTCGATTTTCGAGTAGATTTCCTCGAGGGTGCCAAGCACGGTCGCGCCGTCGGGGGAGACGATTTTACCGGAGCCGTTGACGTGAAGAATTATATTGTCGGGCCCCTTTTTCATCGCGAGAAACGCGTCGATCTCGGAAAGCGATGAGGGCTCTGCGATCGTGGCGGCGGAGGAAATAACGGGCGTGTCGAGAAGATTGTAATTCATGTAATACTTGTCGCCCGCGGTTTTGTCAGGTGTGTACTCGCACTCGGAAACCTTGACGTTGTCGACCGTAATAACGGAGTGATTCGCGATAAATCCGATTCCTCCGGCTTTATGGGTCGCGCGGTTTGAACTTAAGGCATCGGAGAACAGCACTAAATCGTCGTTGACATATTCAAAAACATTGTCGCCGTAAACGGCCATTTTAATGTGGGCGGTATTCGACAAACCGATCGCGCTTTTCGCGGAGGCGGTGGTGAAAACGTTCCAACTTCCCGGGTTGCGGGCGGCGAATTCGACACCGTTCGACGCGGTCGTGTTGCAGCGGACGCACATATGATAGAACTTTTCGTCTTCGGACTGCTGGCGGACGACGATCGACATCCAGCGCGCCTTGTCGCCGTTTCTGGTGGATTCGAACGTGACGTCGGCTTCGACAATGTAGTTTCCGTAAGTGCTAACGGAGTCGGGAAGGAGAACCTTGCCGAGTTCGATGTTGGTTGAGGAAATGACCAGACGGCCTTCCTGAACGCCCGCGCTGAAAGTGGAATTTGTAACGTTGGTCGACCAGCCTTCCGGAAGCTTCCCGTCGGGAACGCTGTCGAAATTCTCTTCAAAAATCACGCGTGTCGGAGTTGGGCCGGCAGCCTCGTTAGCCGCGCGCGCGTCACGACCCGGGAGCGAAACAAACGACCCCAGAACGCATAAAACGACTGCGAAAACAGCCGCGCGGAGCAGAGTTGTACGGTTTTTGAGTTTAGCCGGCGATTTGGCGCCTGCCGGATTTCGGAAGGTTAAAGAACGTTCCATGGATTTTTCCTCTCTTATAGTTAAAATATTAGGCGAGCCGCGCCGGTTTTCACAGCCGGCCTGCCGGTGTTTTCTACCGGTAGCATACCACGAACCGCCCCCGCCGTCAAGTGCCGGAAGGGCCCCAATCGCACAAAATCCGGGAGAAAAATATTTCCCGGCGGACGGGTATTTCCGGGAAAAAAGAATTTCGCGGAAAATAAAATAGCGCTTGAAAAATCGGCGCCGAGGCGGTACAATTGACGAAGGCGCAGGCTTGTGAAATTTTCGCGAAACGGAAGACGGACGCAGATTTGAACTGCCAAGATTTTCGCCTAAAAATAGGCATATTAATAAAAACGCGGCAAAATCGCGCGAAAATCTACCGGCGCGCGGAATTTCATAAGTTGACTTGTTCCTGATCCAAAACAGACTGCATATTGCGTCAATTCGCTGCTTATTTGAAAATGCCTTTTGAAAGAGGAGGTTTTGCTATGAAAAAGTTATTAAAGATTTCGGTAGCGTTCATTCTTGCGGTACTGATGCTTGTTTACGCGTCGGGATGCGTGAACAAACCGGACAACGTCGTTGATCCGACGAATCCGCCTGAGGTCGCGACAGACGCGCCGGCGACGCCTACGGAAGACCCCGACCCGGATATAAAGAGAGCCGAGCCGCTTGACCTTCCCTATGCCGAAGAGTTTACGGTTTCCAGAGTTTTTTCGAACAACATGGTCATACAGAGAAACGAACGTTTCCGCGTATGGGGCTGGGCCGCGGAGAGCGAGAACGGGAAGAAGATTTCCGGCGAGTTTATGGACCTTTACGCCGAGGCGGTTGTCGAGAACGGCGAGTGGGTAATGACTTTCGGTGCGAAACTCGACGCCTGTGCGGACATGGGCAATTCGATGCGCATTTATACGGATAAGACAGAAGTTGTGTTTAAAGACGTACTTGTCGGCGACGTGTATATGGTTATAGGACAGTCAAACTGCGCTTACGGCATGCAGACACACTGGGATTACCTCACTAAGTCCGAAGAGGACCAGCTGAAGTGTACCAAGGACGACGTCGATCCGGATATGCCTATCCGCGTGTGCTACAACACGCAGAATATAACAAACGGCATCAAGCGCGGAACCGAAGAGGTGGCAAAAGAGGTCAAGGGAAAGAACGTCTGGAAGATCGCGAAGAGATCTGTCGTGAGCAGTTTTTCCGCCATCGGATATCTTTTCGCGTGGAACTACGCCAAACTTACCGAGAACAAAGTTCCTATAGGCATGATCGAGATCGACGGAAACGGCCAGCCGCTCGGAGCGTTCGTTCCCAACGCGATTGCCGAAAAATACCACACGGACGCGTTCAACACGGCTAAAGGATACTACGTTACGACGGGCGTCAACGCCAACTGGGGACGTTTCCTGTACAATGAGTATATGTTCGCGTTCGAGAAAATGGCTATGGCGGGCATTCTTTGGTACCAGGGCGAGAGCGACCTTTCCGACAGAGAGGCCAACCGTTACGCGCAGGTCTACGTTGACTACATGGAGTACATGAGGGGAACGCACAACCTCACGAACAGGGACTTTGCGGTGTACTTTATCGAATTCCCGACCCAGTACACAAGACCGGCCGGCTTCTCCGGAACGTGGGCGTTTATGGACGTCGGCAAGATCCGCGGTATTATGGGCGGAATGGTCACGATGGCGGACAAGTTCTACCAGGTGCAGTCCAGCGATGCGTGGGCGGACAGAGAATTCTGGAACACGCTGCATCCTAATTGCAAGTTTGAGCAGGCACTGCGCGCGGCGAAAATCGCGTGCGCGGTCAACGGAGAAGGCGGTATTACGATGGATAACGCATCTGGCCCGATCATCGAGTCGGCTACGTATTCAAAGGACGGAAAAACGGTCACGCTGAAGTACAAAAACGTCGGCGACGGTCTTAAGACGATTGACGGATCCAAGACGGTCAAGGGCTTCACGGGACTTACCGCGGAGAATACGCTCGGAGCGGACCTCACGGGAACAATTAAAGGCAAGGATACCGTTGAGGTAACTTCCAAGACGAAGCTCGCGGGAATCGCGTACAACGTGAAGACGACTTATTTCTTTGGAGAAGAGATCAACCTCTGCAACTCCGCGGGTATTCCCGCAGGCGCGTTCCTGCTCAACAATCCCGCTAATTGACGCTTTTGCGCACGAATGATTTTGATTTACTGACGAAGGGAGAGGCTGATGAAGGCCGGAAAAACCGTCGGAAAGAAAAATGAATATTACGTAACGGATGACATTGGCATTGGGGAAACGGCCGGAGCGGACGGAGACGACCTCGGATTGAGGGGAGGCGACGTCCGCGACGGCGACACGGACAGCGACCTTTTCGGTGACGACGATTACGCGACGAATGAAGAAATCATGGGGATGCTCGAGGAGCATGAGGGCAAAAACGCCCCCTCGATCGGGACCGCGGTGGTCGTCGACAGCTCCGAGGACGTTATGGCTATATACCTGCGCGACGTTCTGAGGTTCAGCGTGCTTACGCGAGAAGAGGAAGTCGAGCTGGCGAGAAGGATCCGGAACGGCGACCGCGAGGCAATGGAGCTCATGATAAACTCCAACCAGCGGCTCGTGATTTCGATTGCGTATAAAAAGTTCAGGAAAAGAGGACTTGCGGTCGAGGATCTTGTCGCTGCCGGAAACGAGGGCCTCAGGAACGCGATTCTGAAGTTCGACCCGGAGCGCGGGATCAGGTTTGCGACGTTCGCGGCGTATGATATCAAAAAGTCGATGAGGCGCGCGATTTACGAGGCGGCCGACCCGATCAAGCTGCCGGAGAGCATGCACCTTACGCTGGCGAGGATCAACGAGGCCGCCGAGAAAATTTACCGCGAGACGGGGAGGCGGCCGACCAGAAAGCAAATCGCCGAGGAAGTCGGCATTAAGGAAGCGCTCGTGACTACGCTTTTGATCCACCAGGCGGTGCAGTACGTTCCTCTTGACACGACGGTCGGCGACGACGGCGAGACGCTTCTTGTAGACAGGATCGCGGGCGAGCGGGACAGCAAGGCGGCGGAAGACGCGGAGGAAATCATTGAGCGTCATTTTCGCGAACTTGACGCGCGGGAGAGAAAGATCATCACGGGTTACTACGGCCTGATGGGTGAGCCGAAGCAGACGCTCGGTGAGCTCGCGAGAGAATTCGGGCTGGCGAGACAGAGAATTTCGCAGATCAGAATTCAGGCGGAAAAGAAGCTCGAGGCGAACGGCTTTTTCGAGGAGCTCAAGTTTGTGGGATCACGCGAAGAGTAACTTAAAAAGACGGCTGCAAACTTGCGCAAACATACGGCAACCGCGCTGACTTGCGGCATACGCTCTATCTTGCGGCAAACGCTCTATCTTGCGGCAAACGGGCCGCAAATTGTTCCGGGAGGGACGAACAAGCAGTTTATTCACAGTAAAAACGGACCTCTGCGAACGGGTATTATACCCGGGCAGAGGTTTGTAGGTAAACATGACGGAAATGCACACGCGGACTTGATCAGGGGCGTGAGGAAGACTTGACGTTTTTACCTTGATTAAGGGAAAATCAGCCTGCGCGAAGAGTTCGGGGGAGTGCACCGGAGGGCTTATGGGCGACACAGCTGTTGACTTTACCAAAGACATGATAATAGCGGAAGAGGACGCAGAGGCGAGGGAGTTTACCGCGCACGGATTTAACGGTCCCGCAAGGAACTTGCTTCTTTCGGCGTCTGCCGGGTCAGGCAAAACCAGGACGCTTGTCGAGAGAATTGTCGCGCGAACGGAAGCTCTGCCGGACGACAGGCATATCGATTCGTTCATGGTCGTCACATTTACGGAGGCGGCCGCGAGCGAGCTTCGCGAAAAAATCTCGAAAGCGCTGGGCGAGAAGGCGGAGGAGGCTCTCAGAGCCGGAGACAGCGCGAGAGCGGGCAAGCTTTTTAAGGAAAAGATGCTTGTTCCGCACGCGACGATCGGAACGATCGACTCGTTTATGCTGAAGGTCGTCAGGGAGCATTTTGCGGACGCGGACGTGAACCCGACGTTCAAAATCGACAACGACGAAGTGTCGCGGATCATTTCCGAGGCGACCGACGCGGTTCTTGAAGAATACTACGGTGACCCCTCCGAGGCGGAAATCATGAACAGGCTCGCGGACGTTTACGCAACCCTCCAGGGGGATGACGACCTGAAAAAAAGCCTTTTCGGAAAGATTGTTGATTTTTGCGAAAACCTTCCTAATCCGGAGGCGTGGCTCGACTCTCTCAAGGAAAAGTTCGACACCGGAACGGACGTTCGCGATAATTACTGGTACCGGATTTTGAAAGAGGACCTTTCGGGAAATTTGCGCGATATTAAAGAGCATCTTGATGCGCTTTATGAGTTTGCCGATAGATATGTAACTAACGAACTGCCGGTATACCGCGAAAAATGTCTGAATCAGCTGGAAGAGGACTGCGAACGGATTCAAAAATGCCTGGATAAGGTAACGCAGGACGACGGGGAGATACCGGTGCTTTTTGAGATCGGCGGAGACTTTGTAAAATTTCACAGCATTGTAAGCCCCAAAAAAATGAAAGGGGGCGAAGTCTGCGTACCGGTTTACGAAATAATCAAGGGATACAGAGAAAATGCAAAGGAAGCGGCCGAAGATGCCTTAAAGTTTGTCACCAATGCAATCTGCAGCAACGAAAAACTAAAACCGGCGGAACGGTCTCCCGAGTGGAGGCAGAAGATTTTTCTGGACGGAATCGGCGCGATGCGGGAATACATCGAGACTATCGCCAAGATTACAAAGGAGATTCTGGAAAAGGCCGACGAGACGTGCCGGCGAAGAGGCGTTTTCTCATTTTCGCAGATCGCGCACATAGCGCTAAAACTCCTAAATAAAGGGGAAATCTTAAACGGTGTGACGCAGGGTGCCGAGCCGTCGGACATTGCGAAGGCATACAGAAAAAAATACACCGAGATTCTTATTGACGAATACCAGGACACGAATATGATTCAGGAGACGGCGCTCTACCTGATCTCCGGCAACCCGGCCGGCGAGTACAACCAGGTCATGGTGGGAGACGTTAAGCAGAGCATTTACGGCTTCCGCAACGCGAAACCGACGCTGTTTTTGAAGAAATTCGACGAGTTTGGGAAGGTTGACGCTGACGGGAACCCGGTGAATGACGGCGTTCTCAAAATTCTCAGCAAAAACTACCGCAGCAGAAAGACCATTCTCGACGCGGTGAACGCGGTTTTCTGCAGGACGATGACGCGCGCGACCGCGGACATTGACTACGAAAAAGACAGGCACAAGCTCATTTTCCCCGAAGACGACAAAAAATACAAAACAGAGGACGACGTGAAGTGCGAGCTCTGCTACGTGACGAAGCCGGCGAAGAATAAAGCGGCGGAAAAAGGAGCAGCCGGAGATGCGGGAGGTTCCGGGAGTTCCGTAAGCGAAGACGGCGCAGGAGGCGAAGGAAAAACCGAAAGCGAAGGCACGGGCGGCGAGCCGGGAGAAAAGAAAGAACTTAAATATATTGAGTTGGAGGCGCTTGCGGTTGCCGGAAAGATTCTGGAGCTGATGAAGTCCGGGCTGACGCTGCACGACTATGATTACGGAAAAGACAAACCGGTTGAAACCAGACTGCGCTACGGTGACATCTGCATCCTCGCGGGCAAGAACGACGAATTGAAAAAAACGCGCAGAATGCTCAGAATGCTCGGTTTCCCGACCGAAAGCGACGGATCGAGACTCTTTTTTGAGTGCGAAGAGGTCGTCGACGTGATAAATCTTTTGAGGGTCGCGGACAACCCGCGCAACGACATACCGCTTGCGACGCTTCTGCTCTCGAAAATGTTCGGGTTTGACGAAGAAGACCTCGCGATTTTGAAAAACGAGGCGGGAAAGCGCGGAGTGAACAAAAAGAGCGAAAAGAGCGACTTCTGGGACACGGTTCTCGCTGCAGGGAAGGCGACTGCTGGCGCGGGCAACATGACGCCGGTTGATTCAAAAACTGAAAAGGTGCTTTCACGCGCAGTCGAGGCGGTTGAAAAAATCAACAAACTCCGCGATTTTTCGGAAAAAGTGAACGTTTCCCAGTTTGTCTGGGAGGCCGTCAATTTTAGCGGTTACTATGCGCGATGCGACGAGGAGGCAAAGGGAAATCTCAGGATGCTTCTTGAGATGTCAAGGCCCTACGACAGCGGAACGAACAGCGGACTGCACGGATTTGTGACGTTCCTCGAAAACACCTACGAAAGGGAGAAATCTAAAAACGAAAACCAGAAGATGAGGAGCTACGCGGTGCCGTCGATCGAGCCTGACCGGATCAAGTTCATGACGGTTCACAAAAGCAAGGGCCTTCAGTTCCCGGTGGTTTTTTTCGTCGGCACGAAGTCCTCGAAAAGCGACAAAAATGACAAATCCCCGAAATGCGACGAAGAGGACGGAATCGCTCTGCCGTTTGCGATCGGTGTTGACACGGAACCCGGCGAAAACGGCTCGAACGGCAACGGTGACGTGAAAAGCGGCTTCAGGTATATTCTTAACCCCGCGCCGAAGAATATCATCGGAAAGAAAAATGCGGCATACGAGCGAAAAGAACTTCAGCGGAAGATTTACGTCGCGCTGACGCGCGCGAAAGAGCGGCTTTACGTGACCGGTTGTCCGACCCAAGGCGGGGAGGGAAAGCCGGCGCCGTGGACCGAAATGGACAACATCGGGGCTGAACCCCTCGTTTCAACGCTGAAAGTTAAGACCGCAGGCTGTCCGTTTGACCTGATTTGGCCGGCAGTCGCAAACGCAGAGGGTAGAAAATACTGGAATACGACCGTAGAATGCCCTGAAGAAAAGGATATTCCGGCGTTAAAAGAAGCTGTCGCGGCGCTGAGAGAGGCGGAGAACGGGACTGTCCCCGGTTCAGGCTCCGGTTCCGGACAGGCAAGCGTCCACGACGGCGGGAAGAGCGTCGAAACATCGCGGGAAATATGCGGAGAGACCGGCGGCTTGCCGGAATTTCCTCAAGGCGGGTCCGACAGCGAACAGCCGGACCTTCAGCACGATACAGCGGTTGAAACCGTCGTGAGAGCGCTTGAAATTGCCGACAACGGGTCGCTTCCCAAGAAGATTTCCGTTTCCGAACTAAAAAGATTCGCGGAAAACGACGACGGAACGGTAGTTTTCGGCAGAAGTCCGGCCGTGGTCAAGGCCAGAAAGCTCCCGGAAATATCAGACCCGGACGTTGACGGCGACGGCGAAACGGAGCCGGTATTAAACGGGGAAGAGGCAGCAAAAGAGGCCGCTGAAGAGGCGTCCGCCGCAATCGGACCGGAAGCAGCAGGAGCAGCAAAGGCAAACGGGAAGGCCGGAAAACCGGCGCCTCCCGAAAAGCTGAGAGGCGCCGAGTTCGGAACGCTGATGCACAAATGCGCGAGGATCCTTATCGAGGACAGAAGAAACTGGCCCGTGAAGGACGCCGCCGGCGAAGAACCCTTAAACGGCGCTTCAACACGCATGGCGCCGGACCCGGCGGCGGTTCCGGAATACGTGAAAAGCACGCTTGACAAGCTTTACAACGAAGGAGTCCTCGACGACCGCGAGTACTTTTCCGCTGATGCCGGGATGCTTTCGGGCTTCATTCTTTCCGGCAGGGGCGCTGAGGTGTACCGGGCCGCAAACGTCAGGTGCGAGGTGCCGTTCACGTATTTCGCTGACGTCGGGAAATACCGCAGGCAGGCTGAGGCGGTTCTTGCGGAAGCAGGCGAGCCGGAGAAGGCGGACAACACGGAAAACGGGGCCGGAAATGTTGAAGTTTCTTTAAAAAATAATTTAAAAGAGCAGAAGAAGATTGCAATTCAAGGCGTTATTGATTTATACTATAGAATCGGAGATCGTCTGGTCATCGTTGACTTTAAAACGGACAGCGGAAAAGTGCCTGAAGGCATCCCGCTGATAAATTCTTACAAGCTGCAGCTGAGGTGTTACAGAGATGCCGTTCGCGACATTTCCGGACACGACGCGGATGAGTGCGTTCTGTATTTTCTGCGGAGCGGCGGCGAGTACAGGGTCGAAATGAACTGACGGCAGTGCCGGGCCGGATTTCCGGAAGGCGCTACGGATCTCGAAAATACATTTTTGGTAAATTTGAAACGGAGACAGGTATGAGAATTCGCGAAAAGGTATCGAAATTTCTTGTTGCGTGCAGCGTGATCACGGCGATTTGCCTGCTGGTCGGCGGCTGCTCCCTGTTCAACTACGGGGACAAAGACGACGAAGTCGCGCTGAGCACGCCGATTAAAGTCGAGTACAAGATGTACCGCGTCATTGAGGGCGATATTACGAAGGAGTTTTCCGGTATGTGCACGGTCACGTCCTTCGGCGCCGTCAAGTACTCTTACAATGTGAGCGGCGCGAGTCTTGACCAGATGATTGTCAGAAGCGGCCAGAAGGTGACGAAAGGCGACGTGCTTTGCAGACTCAACACGGCTCAGGAAACGGCGCGGATCGCCGAGATCGACGCAAGGCTTGAAGCGGGCGGACTGAACTCGTTGACGAGAAAGGCGCTTCAGTACGAACGCGATTCACTGCAGCAGGTCGTGGACTCGGCGGAGCTCAAAACTGAGATCGACGGGACTGTCCGGTATATCAACACGAGATTTACGATCGGAAGGGACCCCAACGCACAGGTAACGCCGGGCGAGTGCATGGTTGTCGTCGATCCTGAGTCGATGGACGACGCGCAGGGCATTATGACCGTTGAAGCAAGCACTGCCGCCAAGTACACTATGGGCATCCACTCGACAGTTTCGCTGACGAGATCCGGCGCTTCCGTGGACAAAACTCCTTTTGAGGCGAAGATTATAGGCTCGTCGCAGGCGGCGGGAACGGACGGACAGTCGATTTCGTACTTTATCGATCTTTCGGGCGTTCCGGAGGACATTAAGGTGGGCGACAGGCTGACGGTTACCTTTGTCGAAGAGGAAAAGGCGCTCAACTGCCTTAAAATTCCTGTTTCGGCGCTTTATTCGTTTGAGGGCAGGAACTTCGTTTACGTGCTCGACTCTCAGGGACTGAGACGAGAGTGCTACGTCGAAGTCGGCATCTCGGACGATTCGTTCGTAGAAATCAAGTCGGGACTCGAACTCGGCCAGCAGATAGTCCAGTATTAAAAGGGCGAAAATGTGACTATTGACCGCGGGGCGGCCGCTTGCGGATAATTCCCTCCTTGCGGCGGTTTCGGACCTTCGGGATATTTCCCGGAAAATTTCCGGAAAATAGGCGGGAAGGGCCTGCGGTAATCAGTAAAGACGGAAAGAGCTTATGATTAAGTCGGTTTTAAGCAAAATAAAGAACAACATCTGGATGTTTGTCTGCCTGATCATCGGTTCGCTGCTCATCACGAGCGTTCTGGCGTGCATTCCTATGTACACGATGGGAACGCTGCGGCAGATGCTTTCGACTGAGATGAAAGCGTACGAACGCGACAACAAGAAACCGGCAGGCCAGATGTATTTTACGGGAAAGGTGCCGATTCAGATGTTCGGTTCCTCGAGAGGAAACAAACTTCTTGAAATGGAGAGCCGCGTTTTCGACGGACTCAAGGGCACGTCCGTAGGTGTAAAGAACTCGTATTCGCAGTTTTACGTCGGAAACCTGCAGCCTGAAAGAAACGACAAAACGTTCAACTTCTCAACGAACTGGACGGTCAGCACGCTTTCGGGGCTGGAAGACAACATAATGATTATCGAGGGACGCATGTTTGCCGACGCCACGTCCGAGGGCGTTGTCGAGGTGATTCTGGAGCGTTCCGAGTTTGACAGGAATCCGGGCTTGAAGCTCGGGGAGGTGTACACGCTCTCGCACGACGGAATGGACGTCAGCGTGAGACCGGTCGGTACGTTCGAGATCATCGACGAGACGTCGCCGTTCTGGTACAACAACGAAAAGCTGTTTGACGAGAACCTTTTCTGCTCGCTGCTCTCGTTCAAGGAGGCGTTTTTCACGGGTTCCCGCGGAGAAATGCTCACAGGCGCGAACATTTACGCCAACCTCGACTTTTCGAAGGCGGGCATCGACAACCTGTCGACGTTTATCGTTTACTACCAGAAACTCTACGGGTACATGAAGGACCTCGGCACCGGCCGCGGAACGCTCAACCTCAATTCGGTCCGCCTGATCAACGCCTACCTCAAAAAGACCACGCAGATGCAGATGTCGCTCTGGGTACTCAACGTGCCCGTCATCGCGATGCTCGCGTTCTACATGATAATGGTCACCAGGATGATCATCGAAGAGGACCGCAACGAGATTTCGACGTTCAAGAGCCGCGGCGCGAAAACGTCCCAGATTTTCCTGCGCTACGTAATCGAGAGCCTCTTTATTTCGGCCTTCGCGATCGTGTTCGGCCCGCTGCTCGGCTTCGTTCTCGCCAAAACGGTCGGAAACGCGAGCGGCTTCCTCGAATTCAAGGCGCGCGAGGTCATGCCTATCAAACTCAGCGGAGGTGCCTACCTCTACGCGATAATCGCCTGCCTGTTCTTCTCGGCGCTGATCCTCATTCCCGCGCTCCACGCGACACGCGGAACGATCGTCAATCTGAAGCAGTCGCGGGCGAGAAAGAGCAAGCTCACATGGTGGGAAAAGAGCTGCATAGACCTTATTCTTCTTGCCGTGTCGATCGGCCTGTTCTTCATCTACAAGCGCACGAACGGCTTCAACGTGGACGGCACGGTCGACCCGATCGTTTACGTGATCTCGTCGCTGTTCATTCTCGGCTGCGGCCTGTTCTTCCTCAGAATCTACCCGTTCATTGTCGCGCTGATCTTCAAGCTCACGAAGAGGGTCCTGCCGCCGTCCGGTTATTCGGCGTTCGTTCAGGTTTCGAGAGGCGGAAACGACTACCGCTTCCTGATGCTCTTCCTCGTTATGACCATCAGCGTCGGCATTTACAGCTCCGCTTCGGCGCGAATCATCAACAGCAACGTCGAAAATACGGTCAAGTTCTCGTACGGCGCGGACGCGATAATCCACCCCGATTTTTCGGAGTATTCCCCCTATATCTACAAGGATGACGGAACGAGAGTCGCGGTTCCCGAATCGTACCGCCCGTTCCCGGTCGAAAAATACGCTCAGAACGAATACGTTGAATCCGTTTCGAGAGTTCTCCACTGCGACGACGTTTACGCGTTCGACGAGGACGGAAGACCGCACTTCGACTTTTCTCTCATGGCGATCGATCCGTACGAGTACGGCAAAATCGGCTGGTGCGGCAAGTCGCTGAACGGAATCAGCTTCAACGAATTGCTCAACGCAATGGAGCTTTCCCCGATGTCGGTAATTATTTCCTCCGCGGCTGCGCAGGAGGTCGGCGTCAAGGTCGGCGATACGATAACGCTTGAAATCAACTCGAGCAACCAGTATCCCGACGAATACTGGCGTCCGATGGCGTGCTTCGTGGCCGCGATCATCGACTACTGGCCGACAATGGGCGACGGCTCAGCGCATGAAGTCGAGCAAAAAAACGACAAGGGCGAGGTCGTCGGCTCTTACTACACCGGAAAGAGATACATCATTATGAACTTCGAGTATCTCTACTCGGTCCGCAGCACCACCGAATTCGACCTCTACCTCGCGCTCAAGGACAGCGCGCACAAGGGTTACGAAAAGTTCGTCGACCAGGCGCTTGAATCCGGCCTTGTCGAGGACAGCTCGGAGATTCTGCTCTACAGACCCGACATCATGGAGAACGCGAAGAGCGACTCGATGCTGCGCGGCCTCAACGGTTCCTACTCGATCGGCTTCGTGTCGACGCTGACGGTTTCGTTCGTCGGTTTCCTGATCTACTGGATCATGAACGTCCGCAACAGAAAGCTGCAGTTCGGTATCCTGAGGGCGATGGGTCTCACGAAGGGCAAGCTGACGGTAATGCTCATCATCGAGCACATTCTGACTACAGGCGTCTCGGTGCTCATGGGAATTCTTATCGGCGCGCTCACCGTTAAGGTCTACACACCGTTGCTGAAGATCGCATACTCGGGAAGCGCTCTGCCGCTCGAGATCGTCTTCAACAGAGGCGACAACTTAAAGATTTACGCGGTCGTTATCGCAATGCTTATTACGGGTATCGTGGTTCTCTCGATGTTCATTAACAAGCTGAAGATCAACGAGGCGGTCAAGATCGGAGAGGAGTGATGGCTGTGGCGGAAAAATTTAACGAAAACGAACTGAATGAGGCGCTGCAGACAGCGGAAGAAACCGTGAACGACGTTGCAAGCGCGGCGCCGAAAGAGGCTTTGGAAGGTGCAGTGGAAGGCGCCGCCGGCGAAGCGGCAGAAGACAACGCGGACGAAGCTTCCGGCGAGGAGAAGAAACTTCCGGAGGGAATCGGCGAAACGCTTGTATACGTCGACCACGTCACGAGAGAGTTCCGGCGCAAAGAGCAGCAGATCGTCGCGGTGAACGACGTTTCCATGGACATCAAACGCGGCAGCTTCGTGATTCTCTGCGGTAAATCCGGTTCCGGAAAAACGACGCTCCTCAACCTGATTGCGGCGATCGACATGCCTACGAGCGGAACGGTTTCGTTCGAGGGCAAGGCGTACGACAAGATGAGCGAAAACGGGCGCGACAATCTGAGACGCACCAACATGGGAATCGTTTTCCAGAACACCGCGCTGATGTCCAACATGAGCGCGATCGAAAACGTCGAGTTTGCGCTGTCTATCGCGGGCATCCACTCCGAAAAGAGGAGAAAAAGCTCGATCATCTGGCTCGAAAAAATGGGCATCAGAGACCGCCGCAACCACATGCCTGCGGAAATGTCCGGCGGCGAACAGGCCAGAACAGCTATCGGAAGAGCGCTGGCGCATTCCCCGAAGCTGCTGCTCGCGGACGAGCCGACGGCGGAGCTTGATACCAGAACGTCGTTCGAGGTTGTGAAAATGTTCAGGAATCTCGTTGACGAAGAAGGCTTGACGATAATAATGACGACGCACGACGTAAATATCATGGGCGTTGCCGATATCATTTATACACTTGAGGACGGGAGGGTTGTCGATGTGCGCGAAAATAAAAAGTCTGGCTGAACTGACGTACGGCAAGGATGACTACCAGCAGGGCTTTACGCCCCCCGAAAACGCGATTGTCTACTGCGAGAACCTGATCAAACTCTACAAGATCGGCGAGATCGAGGTCATGGCGCTGCAGGGACTCGACCTTATGATCGAAAAAGGCGAGTTCATCGCGATAATCGGTAACTCCGGCTCCGGAAAATCGACGCTGCTCAACGCGATCGGCGGTCTCGACAGACCTACGGCAGGCAGAATCTACGTCAACGGCATCAACCTGCTCAAGCTCGACACAAAACAGATGAGCCGTTACATGCGCGAGACTGTCGGCTTCGTGTGGCAGAACACGGCCAGGAACATGGTTCCTTACCTCTCTGCAATCGACAACATCAAACTTGTCATGCAGCTGGCGGGAAAGGTCGACGAGGACCGCGCGCTGATGCTTCTTGACGAGGTCGGACTCGCGGACAGAAAGAACAGCAAGATGTTCGAGCTTTCAGGCGGTGAACAGCAGCGTGTCGCCATCGCGATTGCGCTCGCAAACCAGCCTCCGATCCTGCTCGCGGACGAGCCTACCGGCGCGGTCGACACGAAAACGACCGCCCAGATCATGGACCTGTTCACGCGTCTCAACAAGGAACTCGGCGTAACCGTCATCGTCGTCACGCACGACAGGCAGCTGTCTCACATGGTGCCGCGCGTTGTGACGATAAGCGACGGCCGAATCGGAACCGAGTTTATCCGGACAAAAGAGATGTCCCACAGCAGCGAGGAGATGCTCAACGCGACCGCGGGCCACGACTCCGGATCGCACACCGAGTTCGCGTTCATCGACGGCCGCCACAGAGTTTTCATCCCCGAGGCGTACCTCGAACGGGCGGGAATCTCCGCGAAGAGCAAGGTCGCAATTTCGATGGAAGGCGAGAGAATCATTCTCGAAAAACTCAAAGTCGAGGAGCCGCTTGCTTCGGACGAAACAAAATAACAGACTCCACGGTTTTGGAGGGCTGCGCCGGGCGGATCGGAGACGGTTACCGCCCGGCGCCATTTATTTCTCTATTTTTGGCAGAAAAAGATGAGTTTTCGCCGCGATTTTTCCGTTTTTTCTTTAAATAATTGTTGACAAGGCCTCTCGAAAAGTGCTATACTCTACTGCGATCCGCTCTGGCGAGGCTCCTAAATCGGAATTCCGGTAATTCCGTGCCTTATGCGAGCGCCGCTCTCCATTGGCGGTGCGTGAAGGCGTGACCTGAAGGCTGATATTTCAGACAACTATTACGGGAGGTGTATTCAATGGAAAAATATGCTGTTATTCTTACGGGCGGCAAGCAGTACAGAGTTCAGGCAGGCGACGAGATTTTCATCGAGAAACTCGAGGGCGAAGCTGACGATGTCGTTACTTTTGATCAGGTGCTTGCGGTTGCTGACGACGAGGCGAAGGCTTTCGGCGCTCCTTACATCGAGGGTGCTACGGTTACCGGCAAAATCGTGAAGCAGGGCAAAGGCAAAAAGATCAGAATCATTAAGCATAAAGCGAAGAAGGGCTACCGCAAAAGGCAGGGCCACAGACAGCCTTACACAAAGGTTGTTATCGAAGCTATTAACGCTTGATTGTGACTTATGGTTGAGGTCAGATTTCAAAGGGCTCCTGATGGACTTGTGGAGCGCTTCGAAGCCAGGGGTCATGCGGGATATGCGAGAGCGGGACGCGATATAGTCTGCTCGGCCGTTACGGCGGTTCTGTTCACTGCGGTGGGCTACGCCGAGTCGGTTTACAATCCCGAAGGCTTACCGGAAAAGGTCCGTTATAAAGACGCAGACGGCTTCCTCGTGTGGGAATGCCCGGAACTGAGCGAAGCGGACAGACAAAAACTGATTCCTGTTTTCGACGCAATGATTTTGGGACTTCGACAGATACGTGAAAATGCCGGAAAACGGTATTTGGTTGTTAACGAATTGGAGGTGCGGTTAAATGATTAAGTTTAATTTGCAATTGTTCGCTCATAAGAAAGGTCTCGGAAGCACAAAGAACGGCAGAGATTCCGAATCGAAGCGTCTCGGTGCGAAGAGAGCAGACGGTCAGTTTGTTCTCGCAGGCAACATCCTCGTGAGACAGAGAGGCACAAAGATCCATCCCGGCGCGAATGTCGGTTGCGGAAGCGACTACACCCTTTATGCGCTTAAGGACGGCAAGGTTTCTTTCACACGTTTGGGCAAGGACAAAAAGCAGGTTTCCGTCATTACCGATTGATCGGTCGTCTTGCGGAAACGGTAAGTGTTATACTGAAAATGCCCTGCGCCGCGTAATTTGCGGACGGTGAGGCATAGATGAGGCGGCGAAAATCGGTTCTGGTTTGGCAAAAACGCACCAGAGAGAACGGTTTCCGCCGCTTTTTGAGATTTTACAAGCGTGTTTTGGCCGGTTGCGGACGAAGCACGGGACGGAATCGGAGTTTCGTTTATGAAGATTATATCCGAAAACTGGAATGATTTTGAATTGATCGACTGCGGCGACGGAATGAAGCTGGAGCGCTGGGGCGACGTTGTGCTGGCGCGGCCGGATCCGCAGGCGGTCTGGAAAAAACAGTGCCCGGGGGAGTGGAAACGCGCCGCCGCGGTCTATCACCGTTCAAGCAGCGGCGGCGGCTCGTGGGAGTATCTGAGGAATCTGCCGCAGAAGTGGACGATTTCGAGGGGAAATCTGCGTTTTTACGTTGAACCGACAGGGTTCAAGCACACGGGACTGTTCCCGGAGCAGGCGGCGAACTGGGATTACACGGCGAAGCTGATCGAAGAGAGAGTCCGTGGCGGAGAAACCGTCAGGGTGCTCAACCTTTTCGGGTATACAGGCGCGGCAACGGTCGCGTGCACAGCGGCGGGAGCCAAGGTGTGCCACGTCGACGCCTCCAAGGGGATGGTAACGCGCGCGAGGGAAAACGTTGAGCTGAGCGGGCTGACGAAGGCCGAGGTGCGGTACCTTGTCGACGACGCTTTCAAGTTTGTGGCGCGCGAGAGACGGCGCGGCAACACATACGAGGGGATCATTATGGATCCGCCTTCTTACGGCCGCGGACCGAACGGAGAGGTCTGGAAGCTCGAGGACAACATTTACGGGTTCATTGAAGAGTGCGCGGGACTGCTTTCCGAAAGGGCGCTGTTTTTCATTTTGAACTCATACACGACGGGATTTTCGCCTGTTGTGACGGAAAACATGCTCAACGTTCTGATAAAATCGCGCCGCGGCGGAACTGTCACGGCCGGCGACCTGTGCCTGACATGCTCGAAAAGCGAACTGCTGCTTCCGTGCGGATCGACCGCGAGGTGGCAGGCGGAAAAGTGAAAACGAACGCGGAACGGTCCGGACCGCGAACGGGGCAGAAATGGAAAGAGAAATATACCGGGAAATTACATACTCAAACGGCCCCGTGAAGGTTATTTACGAGGACAACCACGTTCTTGCCGTTGTGAAGCCTGCGGGCGTTCTGTCGCAGAGCGACGCGGGCGGAGACGCGGATCTTCTGACTCTGCTGAAAAACGATATTGCCGTCAGGAAAAACAAACCCGGCGCGGCGTATCTGGGCCTCGTTCACAGACTCGACAGGAATACGGGCGGTACTATGATTTTCGCGAAAACGTCGAAGGGGGCCATGAGGCTCTCGGCGGAAATGCGCGAAAAACGTTTCAAAAAGTGCTATTTTGCGCTTGCCGAGGGTACTTTTGATGCGCCTGCAGGCGTTTTTCTGAGAGATTTCCTGAAAAAAGACGAAAAGAACAACATCGTCGAAAGAGATGCCGGCGGAAAAGAGTGCGTGCTTTATGCTCAGACTCTCGCGGTCAGGGACGGTTATTCTCTCGTGGCGGCGGTGCCGGTCACGGGACGGACGCATCAGATCCGCGCGCAGCTGGCGCTCCGCGGGAAGCCGCTTGCGGGGGACAAAAAGTACGGCGGACATGAGATCAAAACCGGTGACGGAGAGCCTTTTCTGGGGCTCTGGTCCGCGGTGGCATCGGTGAAGCATCCCGTGAAGGACGTCGAGCTTGTTTTCGAGAGCGTGCCGGACGCCGCCGGTGCGTGGCGCGTTTTCGGTGAACGGGAGTACAGGGCGTTTTTGCCTGAGATGCTCGATATTTGCGAGAGGGTTAAAGGCTGACCGACCGGCCGGAAAGAGGTTTGTTTTGAAAGAGTACGATCTGATTGCGACGACAACGTTCGGCCTTGAGGCGGTTCTCAACAGGGAACTCGACCGGCTGGGCTGCACCGAGCATACCACCGCAAACGGGAGAACATACTTCAGGGGCGACATCAGGACTGTTGCCAAAGCGAATCTGTGGCTTAGAACGGCTGACAGAATTTTGCTAAATATGGGTAAATTTAAGGCGTTAACCTTCGAGGATCTCTTCCGCGGCGTCAAGGCGATCCCGTGGGAAGAACTCCTTGACAGCGACTCGTCGTTCATTGTGAACGCAAGGTCCGTAAAGTCGAAGCTTTACAGCCTCCGCGACATTCAGTCCATTTCAAAAAAAGCGATCGTGGAGCGCCTAAGGAGCGCTTACGGCGTTGAAACTCTTCCCGAAACGGGCGCTCGCCACATGGTGGAAATCGCTTTCCTCGACGACGAAGCGACCGTAACCGTCGACACGTCCGGGCACGGGCTCAACAGGCGCGGATACCGGCAGGAGGTCGGAAAGTCGCCGATAAAGGAGACTCTCGCGGCGGGACTGATTATGATCAGCCGCTGGCGGCCGGACCTTCCTTTCATGGACCCGTTCTGCGGTACCGGAACGTTCGGAATCGAGGCGGCAATGATCGGCATGAACATGGCGCCGGGTCTCAGGGCGACTTTTGACGCGGAAAACTGGAAAATCTCCGACCCTAAGGTCTGGGAGAACGAGCGCAGAGAGGCCGTTCGCGCGATAAACAGGAACGCGAGCCTCAGGATCTACTGTTCCGATATCGACTATTTTCAGCTGAAACTGGCGGAAAAACACGCGGAAGCGGCAGGCGTGGACGGTTTTATTCATTTTCAAAAAATCGACTATGCCGAGACGGGCTCGCGTTTTGACTACGGGTGCATCGTGACGAACCCGCCGTACGGCGAGCGGCTGCTGGAAAAAAAGGCTGCTGAGGACATCTACCGCGGCATGGGAAAGCATTTTGCGTCGTTCGCCACGTGGTCGGTCTACGTTATAACTTCCTGCGAGGATTTCGAACGCCTCTACGGGAAGCGTGCCGACAAGAAGAGAAAAATCTACAACGGCGGGTTGAAATGCGACTTTTACCAGTATTTCGGACCCAAACCGCCTGCTCCGCGCGACGGAAAACCGGCGGATTCCTGAAAAAAGATATAAAAAAGGATTAAAAGTGGAAAGACGCGAGATTTTCTGCTAAAATGAACACGAACCGGAAGATTCTTAACTGAAAACGCGGGCGTGCAGCGTCCGGGAGGTCCGAATGAGCGGCCAGAAAGGAAAAACGATGGATTTTGAGGATTTCACGCTTGATGATGAAGTTAATAAACTGTTCGAGAGAATTACCGACCGTAAAGGCGACGACAAAAAGACCGAGGACGTAAAGAAGGACGACGTTCCCGAAGAGCCCGCTGAGGAAACCGCCAACACCGGCGAAGCGGAAACTGCCGGAGACGAAAAGAAGATGTCATATGAACAGGCTTTCGCGGAGCTTGAGCAGCTCGTAAGTAAAATGGAGAGCGGCAAACTGTCTCTTGACGAGTCGATCAAAGCTTACGAAGAGGGCACGAAGCTTGTGAAATACTGCGAGAGCGAGCTTGCGCGCTACGAGGCGGTTATCAAGAAAATGACCGGGCAATGACGCGCTGGGTTTAACTATGGACAAGACAGCAAAGGCCGACGAGGTCTCGAAAAACATATTCTACGGATACGCAGAAGCGGTAACAAAAGCGATTCCTTCTTACATCGAGGACACCGGATCCGGCACGGAGCTCGGCAAAGCGGTTGAATACTGCCTTACCGCGCCGGGGAAACGGATCAGGCCTGCTCTGACGCTTGCGTTTTGCGACATTTTCGGCGTTGATTGCGGGCTGGCGATGCCTTATGCGGTCGCGCTGGAAATGATCCACACTTATTCGCTCGTTCACGACGACATGCCGTGCATGGACGACGACGATCTGCGGCGCGGAAGGCCGACGTGTCACAAGGTTTTCGGCGAGGCGAATGCGCTTCTCTGCGGCGACGCGTTGCTCAACCGTGCGTTTGAAATCGTTTTCGAAGCGGCTGTGCGGGACGGAAGGTGCGGAGCGGCTGCGGGAAGAGAGCTTGCCAGGCTTGCAGGAACCGAAGGGATGCTCGGCGGGCAGGCGCTCGATATCGCGAACGAAAACACCGAGGCGGGACCGGACGTCCTACTTGAGACGTACAGGCTGAAAACAAGCGCGCTTTTAGAGTGTGCGGCGGCTGTCGCCGTCGAGCTTGCGCGCGAAAACGGAAGGTATTTTAACAGTTCCGAAGAGGAATTTGAAAACGCTGCCGCGGCGACTGTTTCGTTTACACGTAACCTCGGGCTCGCGTTCCAGATAAAAGACGACCTTCTCGACATAACAGGCGACCCGGGAACGCTCGGGAAACCGGTCGGAAGCGACGAAAGAGATTCGAAAAGGACTTACGTCGCCGCGGTAGGCGCCGAAAAAGCCGCGCGGGACATGGAGTCATATACCGAAAAAGCCGTTGAGGCAGCCGCCGTTTTCGGCGAAAGAGGGCGGATTCTCCGCTGGCTCGCGGCGGAGCTTTTAGACAGAAAACACTGATAATTCGAGAGGCATAATTCTGATGTTGTTCGAAAAAATGCCCGTGCTGCCGGACGATCTGGCGGCAATGGACGAGAAACAATTGAATACCCTTTGCGAAGAGATCCGGAAAAGGCTTGTAGAGACCGTCTCTGTTAACGGCGGTCATCTTGCGTCAAACCTCGGTGTTGTTGAACTGACGGTTGCGCTTTACTCTATTTACAATCCGCACCGCGACAGAATCATCTGGGACGTCGGCCATCAGAGCTACGTTCACAAAATTCTGACAGGACGCGACGCGGGAATGGACAGACTTCGCAGACCGGACGGAGTCGCGGGATTCCCGAAAATCAGCGAAAGCGACGCGGACGCCTTTAACACAGGTCACAGTTCGACGTCGATTTCTGCAGCGCTCGGGTACGCGCGCGCGTATAAATTCACCGGCGAAAACAGGGCGGTCATCGCGGTTATCGGCGACGGCGCTCTTACGGGCGGTATGGCTTACGAGGCGCTTAACGACATTGCCCAGTCGCAGTGCCGCGTTATTGTGGTGCTGAACGACAACGGTATGTCGATCGACCGCAACGTCGGCGGACTTTCAAAATATCTCGCGAAGATCAGACGGCGGCACTCATATATGCGCGCCAAGAGAAACGTGCGGGGATTCCTTTTGAAGATTCCGAAGATCGGACGGCCGATCACACGTGTAATAAGCCGCGCGAAAAACCGCGTCAAGCACTGGGTGGTCGAAGGCAAATTCTTCGAGAATCTCGGACTGTACTACCTTGGACCTGTCGACGGTCACGATATCTACGCGCTGAAAATGATTTTCGAACGGGCGAACGAGATCGACGGGCCTGTGCTGGTCCACGTTCAGACGCAAAAAGGCAGAGGCTATGGGCCCGCCGAGAAGGAACCGGAAATTTTCCACGGCGTGGGATCGTTCGTCGCCGAAACAGGTGAGATAAAGAGCAAAAACCGCGAGTCTCTTTCGAAGGTTTTCTCCGAGGAACTTTGCGGTCTTGCTGAAAAAGACGACAAAATCGTCGCGGTTACAGCCGCGATGTCGATCGGAACGGGACTCGACAGCTTCGCGCAGCAGTTCCCGGACAGGACGGTCGACGTAGGAATTGCAGAGCAGCACGCAATCACGATGGCGGCGGGAATGTCGATCGCCGGGATGAAGCCCGTTGCGGCCATTTATTCAACCTTCCTGCAGAGAGCTTACGATCAACTGCTTCATGACGTGGCGCTCCAGAAGCTCCCGCTCATTGTAGGCATCGACCGTGCAGGAGTGTGCGGCTACGACGGCGAAACGCACCACGGGATTTACGATTTCGCGTATCTCGGAGGAATTCCGTTCACGACGGTTGCGGCGCCTTCGTCTGCAAAACAGCTCAGGGAGACTGTCAGACTCGCGATTCACGTCTACGATAAGGACGATGAGAGTTCGCCTGTTCCTAGAGACGCAGGAAAGCTTTTCGCAATTAGATACCCTGCAAAGGAGCGCGCTACGTTCACGGGGGACGCGAATTATATCGACGTACCGTTGGAATACGGAAAAGGCGCGGTCTGCTTCAACAGACCCGATGAAAACGGATCGTACGACGTAGCACTGCTTTCGATAGGTGAAGTTCTCGAGGAGGTTTTCGCCGCCGCAAAAGCGCTTGCTGAGCGCGGTCTGTCGGTGGTTGTTTTTGACGCGAGATTTTTCAAGCCGCTCGACACGGAGGCGATTTTAAAGCTTGCCGACAGGTCCAAACTGGTCGTCACCGCGGAGGACGCAATCGCGGACGACGGTTTCGGAGAGCACGTCAGGCTCGCGCTTGCGGACGGCGGACGCAAAAACACGGTTGTTTCGCTGGCGCATAATAACGGTTTAATTCCAAACGACAGCATCGCAAACCAGATGAAAGCGGACGGTCTTGACCGCGACGGAATCGTTTCGAGCTGTCTCAATGCGCTTAACGCGCTCAACGCGACGAATCAGTAAATCATAGCAAAAATGAGACTTGACGCCTTTCTCGCCGAAATGAAATTATATGCCAGCAGAACACGCGCGGAACGAGCAGTCAAAGAGGGCTGCGTTAAGATCAACGGGAAAGTTGTGAAGAAGTGTTCGTTTGAGGTGACTCCGGACGACAAAGTTGAGTGCCTTCCTGATCCGCTTCGATATGTGTCACGGGGAGCGCTTAAGCTTGAATACGCGTTGAAGGCATTCGGCATTGATGTATCCGGTCTTAGGGCAATCGACGTAGGCGCGTCAACAGGCGGATTCACACAAGTTCTGCTCGAAAACGGTGCCGCTTCGGTAACGGCGGTCGACGTCGGAACGAATCAACTGAACCCAAAAATTGCGGAGGACCCGAGAGTTCTGTCACTGGAGCAGACCGACATCCGAACGCTGAGCCCCGAAGAAACAGGGCTGTTCGATATTCTGACCTGCGATTGCTCGTTTATTTCGTTGAAAGCGATTTTCGGTGTCTGCCATTCGCTGATGAAGGACGGCGGGACCGGAGTTTTTTTGATCAAGCCGCAGTTCGAGGCAGGGCGCGGGGCGGTCAAAAAGAATGGTATCGTCAAAGACGAAAAGACTCGGCTTGCCTGCGTTGAGAGCGTTGCGGAGGCGGCGAAGGCGACAGGGTTTGAGCCGGTCGGGCAGGTTTTGGAGTCACCGGTTAAAGGCGGGGACGGAAACACCGAGTACATTTTAGCGGTAAAAAAACGGAATAAACCGATATAAAACCGGCCCTTTTTCGGCCGGCTTTTTTCGCCCTCAATTTCCGCATAATTGTTCCACGTGGAACAATTGAGTTTTCGGCTATTTATAGGCAAAAATCGATGTTCATGTCTTTTTCGGCCGGATAAGCCGTCCGCAGCCTTAAAATAAAACAAAAATCAAGCGGGCACTTGAAGTTTGAAGAAAAACATGGTATATTAAAACTAACGAGGAAACCCGGGGCGTCACGGGACGCCAATTAATATATTTTTGGGAGGTTTTGTTATGACAGTAAAATTCAGCACCAAGGACGCAACCGTTTACGACAAAGACCGCAAGGCGATGGAAAAGAAGCTCGCGCAGAGACTTTCCAGATATTTTGCGAATGACGAAGTTGAAGCGTTCGTCAAAGTTTCGGAAGCAAAGCTTGGCTTCAAGGTAGAAATCACACTCCCGTATTATGGTTATCAGATGCGCGCCGAAGCGTCGTCGAACGACGGTCTTTACGCGGCATTTGACGCAGCGGTTGACTCGCTCGAGCGCAGAATGAACAAGCACAAGGACAAAATCATTTCGCGTAAGACAAAGACAACCGTTGACGACCATCAAGACATTCCCGAGCAGGAAGAGCCCAAAGAGGAAGAGTTCAAGATTGTCAGGGTCAAGAAGTATGAGTTCAAGCCCATGACGACGCAGGAAGCCATCCTCAACATGGAAGCGCTCGGACACGATTTCTACGTTTTTTTGAACGCAGAGGACGATAAAATCTGCACGGTTTATCGGAGAAAAGACGGCGGCTACGGAATGGTCGTGCCCGTATAGACATACAATTAAGGTATAAAACTGTCTGTAATGGCGCCGCCCCGGAGACGGGGCGGCGGTTTTTTCGCCATAAAGCGGACGATTTTTACTGTACCACTTGAATTTTCGGCGGTGTTTCTGTAAAATACGGATAAACTTATAAGTGTGCCGTTTTGGAAGCGGCAGCAACCCAGGCAGAGACTTAGAATCCCGGCCGTATGCCAAAGAGGAGTTCGCGATGAGCAACAAAAACAAGAACAAAAACGATATTCCCGAAAGAATCGACCGCGCGGTTGACGAGAGCGATTCCGTTTTTGATATTATTTTCAATCTTGACGACGGGACGTATACGACGACTTCGCGTGAAGACGAGGACATGCCCGTAGCGGCTTTTGCGGAAAACATAGAGAACGCTGCTGTTGACGCGGCGGAAGAGACGCGGGAGCAGGTCGCTGATAAAACCGGAGAAATCGCGGAAGAATTGAGCGAGGCTGAGGAAACCGTTCGCGAAGAGGCCGGGGAGGCAGCGTCGGACGTTGCCGAAACGGGTGCGGCTGTTGAGACAGGCGCTGCGGCGGTGGCTTCGGAAATTGCCGCGGAGATTACGGACGATACCGATTTTACGGAGCTCGAGGGCTTTGAGGACGACATCGAAGGCGAGGAAATTCTTTCCGATGCGGGCGAAGAACTGAGTGAGACGCTGAACGACGGCGCGGAAGTCGTTGAGGGTGCCGCGGATGTGGCTGCTGACAAGGCGGAGGAAATCGTAAGCGATGCCGGAGAAACCGTTGAGGAAGGCGTGAAGAGCGCGGAAGAGAAAGCGGAACAAATCGAAAAGGCAGCCGAGGACGAGATCCGTGAGGCAGGAGCCGAGGCGTTCAAGGTGCGCGACGAAGCCGACCAACAGATTGCCTCTTTGAACGGCCGTATGAGAGAAATCTCGTCGGAAGAGAACGACCGGCCGCGGAAGAGCACGGTCAAGGGGCTGGCGATGGGCGGAATGCTTGTAATCAGCGAGGACGAAGAGGAAAACGGCGAGGAAGAGGTTGCGGATGAGTTCGCGGAGATGCGCGAGAACGTTACCGACGCCAATGACACGGTGCGCTCCGATAAGATCAAGAACCTCGCGGGCGACCCCGATATGAACAGGAACGACAACGTGGCGAGTAAACTTCGCGGTATTCTCGGACTTTCGGGAACGGAAGGCGGCGGCAAAACGCTGCTGGGCATGAACTACGCGATGTGGTCGATGATCATTTTGCTCGTGTTCGTTTTCGATGCGGTATTGATGAACTTCGTGCTGCACAAGGTGATTTACCCGATCGTCAGCAACGTTATGACGGCGTCCGGAGCGGCTTCGCTGAAGCTTGACTCGTACGAGACTCTCTACACGGGAATTTCCTACGGAATCGCGTTCCTGGTCGGCGGACTTGTTCTGTTCCTGATTTCGAAAATCGCGCAGATGCTGATGGAAGAGGTCGAGACGGCCAACCCGGGCAACCTGATCAAGTTCGTTCTGTTCGGTCTGATGATCATCTTCGGAATCGGCGGACTTATCGCGATGCTTGTGACTCACAAAGGACTGTTCTCGCTTGCGGCGTACAGATGGCTCTGCCCGTTTATGGGGTACGCAGGCGGACTGCTGTTCTTCCTGTTTTCGGAAATCGGAAAGAAAAAGAAATAAAACCGCCAGAGGCGGAATACAAAAAACGCAGCCCCCGCAGAATTAAAGAGGGCTGCGTTTTTTACTATAATTAGGGAAAAGCGTGGCTCAGGCGCCGCGTTTTTTCTTTATGACGGCTGCGGTCGCGATCGCGGCGCCTGCGGCTGCGAGGCAGCCGGCGCCTGCTAGAATGGCGGCGGTGATCTTTTTTCGGGCATTTACGGAAGTTTTACCGCTGCCAGCGGGCTTTCCGGTTTCAGAAGGAGCGTTTTCGCCGGCGAAAAGCTCGATTTCCGAAATGGATTTGTCGGCGCTGTTGCTTCCCACGTTCAGCCAGAGAAGCTTGACGTAGCGGTATTCGCCCGCGAGAGGCTCGCTTACGATGCGCCGTCCACCGACCTCGAAAACGTTGCGGTCACGAACGGTAGCGTCGGCCAGAACGGTCCACACAAGGCCGTCGTTCGACCCCTCGATCCGGTATTCAGGAATGATCGCGCCGTTCCCGACATGTATATTGATTCCCTGAAGAACGGACGGAGTTCCGAGGTCCATCGAAACGGTCTGCGTGGCGATCGGAGCGAACGGGACCCACAAAGTGTTTTCGTCGCCGTCAAACAGATTTTCGACCGTGTCGGTTCCGTTCCCTTCCGCGTCGTATATAAAACTTCCGGGGCAGTTCACCTCGGGAACGAGCCTTGTTCCGGCGTATTCGGGCAGCTGACTGCTGAAACGGGTGGTATACGCTGCCGCGTCGACGACTGCCGCCCAGTTTCCGACGACCTTGGTGAACGTGACGCGCAGGTATCTGCAGGCGTATTCGCGGGACAGCAGGCAGGTGAACGACGACGTGGTGTCGAGTGACTGAGCGATTTCTTCGTCGCATGAATAGACTTCGGTCCAGTTTTTGCCGTCGTTCGAGATTTCCAGGATGTAGCCGGCGGACGTGGTGCCGCGGTAAAGCTCCATCGAAAACGTGTTGAATGAGCGTTCTTCGGGAAGCTCATAGCACAGACTTTGCGGGAACGAACCGTCAGAGGCGCACCACCAGGTGTCGAAGCGGCCGTCGACTGATTTTGACGCATTGCTTTCGTCCACGCTGGAACTCGACGCGGAGGCCGCGGAGCCCGTTAAAATATTGGAGCCTTTTTCGTTCGAGATGAGGACAGGGCTTCCGGCGGTGCGGGAAGGGACGAGCCGTTCGTCGGTATAAGCCTTTTCGGTGATGTAAGAGCCGAGGTCGGTGCGGCTTGTGACAAGAAGCGCCCAGTCTCCCGAAGTAGGTTTTTCGGGAATCGTATAGCGTCCGTCCTTTGCGTCAATTTGAGCGGAGATCTCGACAAAACAGCCGGTCAGAGGGTTGTACCACTTCGCGGAGTAGTGCGCTTCAGGGTCAAGCCCGCGCAGCTCGCCTGTCGACAAATCCTTGTTATAGAAGTACGCGACATATGTGTCGGCGTTGGCAGAAGAGGAAACGACCTTTGTCTCATCGGTGAGGTCCGAGTACGACGCGTCGTTAAAGCGCGGCACGAGCCGGCTGAAATCCGCGTATTTAAAGAACGCGGCCATGTATTTCATTTCAAAAGAGCCTGGCTTGTCGAGTCCCATGTACCAGGGTTCGAAGCTGAACGAACCGAACCAGCCGGTGTTCCCGGCAGTGGAATAGTTGTTGGCCCATATTCCCGTGACGCCGTACGTGAAGCCGTAGCTGCCGCACATGTTTGCCTTCCAGGCAGAGATCCTGGAGGCGCTGTAGCCGTTGAACGTGCCGCAGATGATGTCCTCGTAATTCGCTTCGGTTTCCACAAAGGGCTTCGCAAAGCCGGCGCGGGTGCTGTTCCAGTAGCCCTCGTAGAGAGATTTTTGAGTAATAATCCCTCCGTGCCCGCCCTGAAGCGCGTAAAAAGAGTGCCAGGGCTCGCGGTCGAGCTTTTCGACAAATTCGTTTTCGACCCGGAGCGGGTACTGGTGCGCACTGTGCGGGTGGTTGTAGCCATCGCCGGCATCAACGATTCTCGCCGACGAAACCCATGCGTCAAAATGTTCCGGACCGGTGATTTCCTGCGCGGTGATCCAGACGACAGGGTAGGCGGCGTACCTGGCGGTGAGGTAGCGCGAAAACCTGTCGAGCGCTTCGCGTCCCATGGCGGTAACGGTGCTTGCGTGAACTCCGAATCCGAGGGCGATAACCATTCCCTTTTCGGCCAGGTAGTCGAACATTCCGTCGATTTTGGAATTGAAGGTCGAAACGTCGGGAAGGTCGTACTGTATGAGCCAGAGTCCGGGCTCTTCTGTAGTCGAACGCTGTCCGCCGCCGTCGGACTCGCCGCTGTCGAAATACGTCTGATAAACCGTGAAGCCTTTGGCCAGACGGTCGTCTACCTCGTGTTTAAACTGGTTGCCGCACACGCAGCCGGGATAGTTGCACCGCGTCACGGAGACGTAGTTCGGCGCCTGCCAGTTCGTGTCGCCGAGCCAGTAAAAAGGCGTTCCGTCGTCATGAACGAAATACCTTCCGTTGGCGGAGATCTTAACGAAGCCGTGCCTGTCGATATCGGACGAACCGGTGTTTTCGACCGCCGTAAGGCTGCCGGAGACGTTGAGCGAGGCGTTCGAAACGTCGGAACACGTAATAACGTAGGACCAGACGCCTGTTTTTGTGGGCGAAAAGCGCACGCGCCACTCGCTGCCGCCGTTCCAGAAGCCGTAGAGGTGAACGGTTTCGCCGCTCTCATGTGTAAAAACCGCGTCGATATCGACGTCCGTATATGGGTTTTCGTATTCTTTTTCGCTTGTGAGAACAATATCAGTGCGTTTCCAGACCATAGCGTTTTCGATTACGGCGCCGGTGGCTTTCATGGGCGCATTAAAACCCGGCATGGGTAACATAAAGCCCATGCCGAGCAGCAAGAAAATGATTATCAGGTTCTTTTTCATGAGACGGAACCGGTGAAGACGTCACCTGTATTTCTTTCTCAGTACGAATGCCGCGGCGGCGAGCAGAACCGGTGCCGCACAGGAGAGAATCGCGCCTCCGCAGCCCTTGTTTTTGGCGGGCTTTCCGGTGGATTCTGCCGGTTTTTCCGTGGCTGCGGCGGGCTTTTCGGTTTCAGCCGCCGGCTTTTCTGTCTCAACGGGATTTTCGCGCTCGGCCGTCGGAGTGACCGAACCGGCGAACTGATCCGCGTCGTAAATGGCGGTATTTTTCATCTGGACGCCTTTAAAACCGCCGGTGAAACCGTTCGGGAGGAAGTCCATGCAGAGAATGATGTCGGAAAAGAGGTCGGATTTCAGCAGGGCCGAGGAGATGAGAATCGGGTCGGATTCGAAAACCGTCCAGTCCTCGCCGTTGACCTCGATGGTCCCCGGGTTGACGTCAGACATGACGTTTATGCCGGCATCCTGAATAAAATACAGAGTGCCTTCGCCGATCAGGTCGTCGTAGAGTTCGTTCCAGGTGAATCCGGTACCGTTCCAGTCGTCCATGTCCTCGGCCTTGAAGAAGTAGGTGTTCGAATGAGGATCGATTCCGCGCAGAAGAAATTTAAAAGTGTTTTCGGAATCCGGTTTATCGAAAACGCCGCGGACCTCGAGGCGAAAAACCGCGTTGATGTATTCGCTATCCCCCGCGAGCGTCCGGAGATCGCTTAAAACACTGAGCTGGGGCGAATACCACGACGCATCAGCCTTGGGAATGTAGGTGGTGACGATATCGCCGTCCTCTTCCTGCTCTGTGAGCTCGCCGGGAAAGAACGTTGCCTCCCATTTGTGAGTCAGATAGTTCGTGTACTCCGACTCGTCCGCAAAAGAGAAAGTGAAAGTAAGTCCTGCAACAAGTGCAAGCGCCAAAACGGCGGCAAGAATCCTTTTCATATTGACCTCCTTTAAGAGATATCAAAATCACTTTAATTGTACCACACCGATCATCACACCGCAACACGAAATCACCTGAACGGGCCGGATTGTGCCGGATTTGTAAGGCTTGTAAGGCTTTGTAAGGAGAAGAACGGTTCTAACACATTTCCGGCGGCAGTGCGGGAAAGACCTTTATTCGCGAGAGGTTGTGTGGTATAATTTACACAAGAAGAATAAACCGCAACGATGCGGGCAGGCAGCGCCTTTACGGCCGCTGAATCTACGGAGGATTGATCCGATGAAAAAAATGATACGCATAATTATCGCAATGGTGGTTGTTTTGGCGACGGCGGCGTCGCTTCTTTCGGCATGCGTTCCGGAAGGGGACCGCTATAAAAAGGAGAACCTCGTGAAAACTGAAATTTACGGAGACGGATACAACAACAATATGATCGTGGGCTTCGACAACTTTGGGCGCACGGTGCCTTCCGCGAGCGGCGTGCGTGACTCGAGACAGGTCGGGCTTTTCTATTTTGTGTGGCTCGGGGCCCCTTCTTCGCCGGAGATTTACGACGTCTCGAAAATTCTGGAAGAATACGGGAAAGACGTTCTGTTCCACCAAAAGGACGACAAAATCAGTCCTGACGGTCAGCCGCACTGGTGGGCGGAGCCGCTTTTCGGCTATTACAACAGCCTCGACAAGTGGGTTCTGCGCAGGCATCTCGAACTTCTGACCGACGCCGGCGTCGATTTTATCATTTTCGACACGACGAATACGGTTCTTTATGAGCGGCAGGTCAAGCGGATCATGACGATCATCAAGGAGTTGCGGCAGGAGGGTTGGAACGCCCCGCAGGTCACTTTTTACACTCACAGCCATTCCATTGAGACGATCGGCCGGATTTACGACAATTTCTACAAGTCAGGAGAGTTTTCGGACGCCTGGTTCAGGATCGACGGAAAACCGATGATTATCGGATACACGGCCGCGTGGAAGGACCGCGCGGAGGCGGAGGGCCGCGGCGAGTTTACGTACAAGCCCGAGAACCTGAGCAAGGAGCTTCAGGACTTTTTCTACGTCAAAGAGGCGTGCTGGCCGAACGACGAGCACAATGAGAACTCGTTCCCGTATACCGAATGGACGTACCCGCAGCCGCTCAACGGCAACACGATGAACGTGTCGGTCGCGACGCACCCGATGGTTCCTTTCAGTTTTTCGCTGACTCACGAAAACTGGTGCAACTGGGGCCGCGGCTACAACGTCAAAACGGGGAAGAATATCCACGAAGACATCATGAAAGGCACTTTTTTCCAGTCTGAATGGGAAACGGTCTTCAAAAATGACCCCGAAATCGTGATGGTTACGGGCTGGAACGAGTGGATCGCGTTCAAGCAGGAGTACGGCGGCGAGTACATGCTGTGCGACAACGTCGACATGGAGTATTCGCGCGACATTGAACCCATGAAGGGCGGCTACGAGGACGCGTACTTTATTCAAATGATCGCGAACATCAGAAAGTACAAGTACAACTCGACCGACGGGTTGATTGCCGACAACGTGTACAAAACGATCGACCTGAACGGAGACGACTCGCAGTGGGACGACGTGAAGGCGATTTACAGACACGTCGGAACGGCCAACGAAGAACGCAATTTCACCGGCGCTGCGGACAATCTGAAATACACGGTTCCTGCCGCCAAAAACAACATCCTTTCCGTGAAGGTTACAAGCGACTCCGCGAATATTTATTTCAGGGTCGAATGCGCCGACCCGGTTGCGCCTGAGGGAGGCGCCGACAGCATGAACGTTTTTATCGGCACCGGGAACTGCGCGAAAAAGGGATGGGAGTCGTACGAATACGTCGTGAACAGGTCGAAAACCGGCGGAAAGGCGGCTGTTGAGAAGCTCTCGGCGGATTTTTCCGGAAAACCATCGGGAGAGGCCGAGATCAAGGTAAACGGAAAATACGTCTACTTTGCGGTTCCTATGGCGACGATTGGACTCGGAGCGAAACACGGGGAGATCAACGGCAAGATTTATTTCAAGGTTGCTGACAGCGTTGAAAATCCGTCGGATATTATGGACTACTACGTGAGCGGACGGTCGATGCCGATGGGCCGTTTGAGCTACGAGTACGTGTTCAACTATTGAGAAGCGCTTTCTCCGCGGAAAATGTGGATTTTCCGGGAAAAAGTGGATTCTCCGCGGAAAATGTGTGTTCTCCGGGAGAAAGTGGATTCTCCGCGGGAAATGTGGGTTCTCCGGGAGAAAGTGGATTCTCCGCGGAAAATGTGGGTTCTCCGGGAGAAAGTGGATTCTCCGCGGGAAATGTGGGTTCTCCTGGAAAAAGTGGATTCTCCGCAGGAAATGTGGATTTTCCACGAAAATGTGGATTCTACACGAGGAAAAGAGGATGAAAAAAATGAAAAGAAAAATGTTTTGCGTGCTTTGTGCGATTTTCGCGATTTGCCTGTCGTTGGCGGTTTTCACAGGCGCCTCAGAGGCCGCAGAGGCCACAGAGACCGGAGAGGCCGGCGCGCCCGAGAATACTGACGGCAGTGTAACGGCGACGGAAACCGTTGAGATACCTTACGGGGACGGCGGGGCTGTGACGCTCAAGCTGGTTGAGTCCTTTGACAACTCGAAGGACGCGGAGTCACCCTACGGGACATGCACGATAGAAAACGGCGAGATCCTTCTTGAGGGCATGGGGTCGTGCGTGGACAGGTACGGGATCAAGGCGCCCGAGCTGAAGGCAGCGGGGGTGCTGGAGGGCGCGAAATACATTGTGTTTTCGTTGGAAAACAGCAGCGACGGCGACGTTTGGTTCAGTTTTCAGCCCGAGGTGCCGGGGTGCGGGAACGTGTTCCTTGGCGGAGAGATCGAGGGCGGCAGGTTCATTCTTGTTGACAAAGAGGGGAATATGACCGTTGAAACGGAGGCGGACGGCGTTCCGGACACCAACAACGGGCGGTACGGGTATACGATTCCCGAGGAGTTTCAGGGGTACGTTTTCATTCCGAAGGAGCTGTTGTGCAGGCATCAGCAGTGGAGCAAGCCGGTTTTCGACGAGGGGAAGGACCCGGAGTTTACGGCGGTCGGGTTCAACATTTACAGCGATATTGCGGCGATTTACGAGGTGAAGATTTTGGACATGTACACGGCGGAGGAGCTTCCCGAGTACGTGCCGAAGCCGACGCCGGAGCCGACGAATACGCCTGAGCCGACGCCGACAAAGGCGCCCGGGGAGCCGACTGCGAAGGTGGCTGAGCCGACGGAAAAACAGCCGGAGCAGGGAAAAACCGGAAAAGCGGGAAAAGGCTGCGGCGGGTTCATTGCGGGAACGGCCGGAACAACAGGAACAACAGGAACAGCCGGAACAGCGGCGTGGTGCGTGGTATTTTTGGCGGCCGCGTGCGCGATTTTGATTGCAAAAAGGAGAGAAAAGTGATAAAAATACAAAGTGATTCTGACGCTGCAAACACAGGAAGGAAGGCATATACTATGCGCAAGACAAAAATCATCTGCACACTCGGACCGGCGAGCGAGACCGAAGAGACGATCGAAAAGCTTATGAAGGCGGGAATGAACGTCGCGAGGTTCAATTTTTCGCACGGAACGCACGAGTGGCACAAGACCGTTATGGACCGGGTCAAGAAGATCAGGGAGAAACTCGACCTGCCGGTGGCGATAATGCTCGACACGAAGGGACCCGAGTACAGAATCGGAACGTTCGCGGACGGCCCGATCGAGCTCAAGGACGGCGACAAGTTTACGTTTACGGTGGACGACGTTGAGGGCGACGCGACGAAGGTTTCGGTCTCATACAAGACGCTTTGCGACGAGCTCGAGGCGGGCGACACGATTTACGTAAACGACGGCATCGTGCAGTTCACGGTTGACGAGATCAAGGGGCACGACATCAACTGCACCGTTGTTGCGGGCGGGACCGTTTCCAACCGCAAGGGAATGTCATTTCCGGGAAAAGTGCTGCATCAGGTTTTCCTCAGCGAGCAGGACAAGGCCGATCTGCTTTTCGGCATCGAAAACGAGGTCGACTACGTGGCGGCGTCGTTCGTTTCCAACCGTGAAAACGTTGAGGACATGAGGAATTTCCTCGACGTGAACGGCGGCAAGGGCATCGGAATCATCGCGAAAATCGAAAACCAGTCCGGCGTGGATCACATTTACGAGATCTGCGAAAAGTGCGAGGGCGTGATGGTGGCGAGAGGCGATCTGGGCGTCGAGATTCCGTTCAAGCAGGTTCCGGCGCGGCAGAAGGAGCTGATCACGATTTGCAGAATGCTCGGGAAGCGCGTTATTACGGCCACCGAGATGCTCGAGTCGATGATCAACAACCCGCGGCCGACGAGGGCGGAAATTTCCGACGTGGCGAACGCGGTTTACGACGGGACGTCGGCGGTCATGCTCTCGGGAGAATCGGCTTCCGGAAAATATCCGGTGCGCACGGTCGAGGTGATGGCGGAAATCTGCGAGGAGACCGAAAAGCACGTCGACTACAAGAAATATTTCCACGACGAGTACTTCCGCATCGAAAATAACATCGATGCGATTTCCCACTCGGCCTGCAACATGGCGCTCGCGATAGACGCCAAGGCAATCGCCGTCTGCTCGATTTCGGGAATGACCGTCCGCATGGTTTCCCGTTTCAGGCCTATAGCCGACATCGTGGGCCTTACTACCGACAAGCGCGAATGGCGCAAGCTGGCGCTCTCCTGGGGCGTCATCCCGGTGCTGTCCGAGGAATACCCGTCGGCCGAGGTCATTTTCTACGCGGCGCTCAAAAAGACCACCAAGGTGCTCGGACTCGAAAAGGGCGACAACGTGATTCTGGTTGGAGGCTCCGTGAGCGGAAGACCGGGCGAAAACAATACGATCCGCTTAGAGAAAGTATAACCGCGTCGCGGAATAATATGGCGGCCTGCTTCTCCCCCCACAAAAACCTAGGGGGAGAAACAGACCACTTTTTTACCTATTATTAGGCTAAAAACCTTATTGAATAAACCTTATTGCCGCTCAAAAAACGCCTTGAGCAGCAGGTAGGTGTTCCTGAGCCCGTCGATGTGCGTCCGTTCGTAGCCGTGGCTGCTGAGCGTGCCGGGGCCGATTGCGGCGTGGCGGATGTCGTAGCCGGCAGCCACAGAGGCGTCGCCGTCTGTTCCGTAGTGCGGCGTGAAAATATCGGTGACAAAATCGACGCCTGCTTGAATGGCGGCGGAACGCAGCTCGTTCGTGAAGGCCCAGTGGTAGGGGTAGCGCGAGTCCTTCGCGAAGATAGACACCTTGTGTTCGTCCGAATTCTGTTCGGGGCCGACAGGGGCGATGTCCACGGCCAGAATGTCCTTCACGCCTTCGGGAAGCCAGACGGTTCCGTGGCCGATCTCCTCGTAAAACGCGAAATACGCCAGAATTTTGCGGCCGGGAACGGTTTTTTCGTCCTTCATGGCCTTCATGACGGTCAAAAGCACCGCCGCGCAGGCCTTGTCGTCGACAAAGCGCGACTTCAGGTAGCCGCCCGACATCTCAAAACGCGGGTAGAGCGCGATCATGTCGCCGGTGTCGATTCCGAGCGCACGCGTCTCTTCGTCGGAGCGGACGTTTTCGTCAAGGACAACGCAGACGTTTTCCCGGAAATCGGGCGGAGTGTCGCGGAGCTCCTCCTCGGTGACGTGAATCGAGTTCGGCGTTCTGCATACTGCGCCGGTGAAAATGCGGCCGTCGCGGGTGTGGATCCGGACGTTTTCCGAGACGCAATAAAACGGGTAGAGGCCGCCGACGGGGCATACGTTAAGGGTGCCGTCGGAGTTGACGTGCCGCACCATCAGGCCGATGTCGTCGAGGTGAGCCGTGACGCAGAGCGTGTTCCCTTCGCCGCCGAGATCCGCGATCACGCCGCCTTTGTGCGTCAGAAAGTACGGGAACCCGAGGTCGTCGAGAATCCCGCACAGGACCTCCTGAATTTCCTCGTACATGCCGGTCGTGCTGTCGGCCGCGAGAAGCTTTTTGAATGTTTCGATGCAGTAGTTTTCGTCAAATGATTTTAAACCGTTCGTGTTCATGGGAAAGTCCTTTCAAAGTGTTTTTTGTGAGCGAAAAGCGCGACAAATTTTGAGCGGGAAACGCAAAAATAAGGAGAAACGCATAATTAAGGGCGAAAAACCTTATTTCGCGCTCCAGTAATCCGCCTTCTCAGGCAGCGGCGCGCCCTCGCGGTAGAACGTAATTCCCAGGTCGCGCATGTGTTTGTGGAGAGCCTCGAGCCTGTCAAGGGACTCGGGGAACTGCCACTCGCAGGCGGCAACGAGGGCGTATTCGACCTGGAGAGAGGAACGTTCGACGTTCGGGCGGTGAAGCTCGTCGGCCTCGTTGTAGGCCGCGGTCCAGAGCTCCTGCAGGCGGAGGAGCAGCTCCTTCCCCTTTTCGCCTTCGATTCCCAGAATCTTGTCGACGCTGTAGTAGATGCCCATATGGCCGCGCTCGGCAAGCGAAGTCGTGAGGTCGATGTAGCGGCGGATGTGCTTCCAGCCGGCACCGTAGTAGCCCTCGAGGAAGTCGTCCATCAGCGCGAAGTACTCCTCGCGCGTCATGTCGGGATTCCATTCAAGATGCGCGATCAGGTAGGCGCGGAGCTCGCCGAACTCGCCGGAAAGTGACTGGCCGTTGCCCTGCTCGAAAAGGCCGATCGCGTTGTGGGCGACGTAAAAGCGGATGTCGTCGTAGAGCACCGAGAGGTTCGGGAACGGGTTCACGTAGTACAAAAAGTCGGTCGTGTAGTCCCAGATGAAAAGGTTTTTGCAGATTTTCGACCATGCCTCAAGGTCCGCGGCAAATTCGCGGTTGCGCTCGCAGCCGTAGCTTAAGGGGTGCGAGAAGCAGCACTCGATCGAGCAGAGGCGGATGATGACGTTGTCGGCCGGCTTCAGGTGCTTCGGGGCCTTGCGCGTGTAGCGGTAGGCGAGCGTGTCGACCATGACGTCCGGGAACTCGTCCTTGATGTCGCCGGCGATCCGGTTGACGAAGGTGAGCAGCGAACCCATCGGCGTGCCCTCTTCTTCGTCTAGTTTTCGGCAATTTTCGCACTGGCAACCGCGTCCGTCGGCGTAGGAGTCGTTCTGGGAAACGGACACGATTTTCGCACCGGGGTTGTCGCGGAGCCAGGAACGTACGCCTTCGAGAACCTTTTCGTAGACGGCGGGGTCGGTCAGGCAGGGCTGGACGTCGGGCTCGTAACTCGTCCCTGCAAGCGCGGGAAGTGAGTGCACGAAGCGGCCGGCGTAGCGCACCATTTCGCCGTAGTTGTTGTTATCGCGGTTGACGCAGCCGTTCAGCTTGAGCTTCGCGGCGAAGGTCTCGTCGAACGTGTCGAACCAGAACGTGTCGCGGCTGAACAGCTTGGGCGAAAACGTTTTCGTGAACCCCTCGGGGACGTCTAGCGGCGACCTGTCCTTCAGGAGCTCGAACGTTGAAGAGTAGAAGCGCCAGCCGACGAAATCCTCCAAAAAAGAGTAGACCGCGTACATCGCGCCGGTCGGCGTCGCACCCGTCAGAAACAGATTCCCGCCGTCGGCAACGATCGCGTAGCCGTTGTTTTTAAGGTCTTTTACGGCCGCCAGTGACTTTTCGGTGTCAAAGGGAGTCTTTCCTACGCAGATAACACGCGAATCCTTTCCCGAAAGGGCTTCCGGAACGCTTCCGTCGCAGACCTGAAGAGGCAGCTCGACGCCTGCCGTCTGCTTGATATATTTTACAAGGTCCGCCGCCGCTCGTTCAGCGGTCGAGCCGGAGGATGCGTCGCAAACGACCGTAAACGCGGAAATGTCATTCCCCGCGACCTTTACGGACTTGAATTTCGTAGCTTTTTCGCCCATATTACCACCGTCGGGACCCGTTCGCGCGCACGCGCACACACCAATAACAAGCACCGCCGCCAGAAGCGCCGGTAGAATACGTTTTACGGCGGAAACGCGCCGCAGCCGCTTATTTCGCGCACTTTTCGAATTGTTCAAACTGTTCAAAGGTCCCGCTCTCCTTTCGCGGATATTATCGCAATTTGGAAGGGTTTTGTCAACGGAGATAAAGCGGGAACAGTGCACAAACGGGGCCTGAGTCAAAAACGTGGGGGCGGAAATTTAACGATTCCGCGAGCAATATCAACCTTGTGGAAGAGCCGCCGCAGCTTTATGTTGCGGTTCGAACGAAAAATCCCGTATGTCGTGCGGCGTCACTTGACTGTGCAAAGCACAGAATCGTTCCTTCGTACGACATACGGGATTTGGAGAAATGCTGCGGTGCCGAAGGCGATTGCCGCGAGAAATATCAACCTTGTGGAAGAGCCGACGCAGCTTGATATTGCGACGTGAACGATAAAACCTGTGTGTCTCTAATTCAACGACGCCGCAGCTTTATGTTGGCGGCATGAACGATTCCGCGAAGCGGTCAAGTGAAGGACGCAACTTAAAGTGCGGCTGCTAAAAGTCGCCTTCGTGCGAAACACACAGGCTTTTACGGAATAATAAGGTGCCTGCGGCGCAACCGCGAAGCGGTCAAGTGAGCGGTGCAATATAAATTGCAGCAATGCTTCCTTATTTCGAGCCGCCGCAGCTTTATGTTGCGGTTCGAACGATTCTGGGCTTTGCCCAGTCAAGTGAGAGACGCAACATAAAGTGCGTCGTCAAGTGAGGGGCGCGATGCAAAGTGCATCAACCCTTCCTTATCTAGAGCCGCCGCAGCTTTATGTTGCGGTTCGAACGATTCTGGGCTTTGCCCAGTCAAGTGAGGGGCGCGATGCAAAGTGCGGCATTGACACGTCGCGTGCGCGGGTGTAAAATAAAATAAAGTACACGCAAACAGGAGGATGTTTGTAATGAAAACCAAATATATAATTGCGATAATTCTGGCGATATGCGTGACGGCCGTTTTCGCGGCGTGCGCGAAGCCTGACGATCAGAAACCCGCGCCCACGGAGGCGCCGGCAACGGTAACGGAAGCTCCCACCGAGCAGCCCACCGAAGCGCCCACAGAGGTTCCGACAGAAGAGCCGACGGAAGTTCCCACCGAGGAGCCCACGGAAGCGCCCACAGAGGACCCCGACAAGACGCCTTCCCCGATCGAGAACATGAACCTCAACATTCCATACGTCACCGACGGTCTGGTTGCTCTTTACGAGGGCAACTACAACACCGCCAACGGCATGGACAAGACGTCCGCGGTTTGGGGCGACCTGAGCGGCAACGGCCTCGACATTGAGCTCAAGCTTTCCGATTACTGCGAGTGGCGTGACGACGGCCTTTTCGTCTCGATGCGCAGAATCAATCTTCCCGACAGGATTGCCGAGCTCATCAACGGCGAGGCCTACACGGTTGAGTTCGCGATGAAGGACCTGGTAATCACCGGAAGCAACTACGCGACGTTCCTGAACAGCTCGGGCAACGACAACTTCGCGCTTTTCATCCGCGTTTCCGACGACGCGCTTGAGTTCAAGTGCAACAACGGAATCGGTTCCAGACCGAACATGGTGGGCGACGCCGCCGAGCTTTGCGCAACGTCCACGATCGCGGTAACGTTTGAGGCGGACGGCGAGATCGAGCTCTACCTGAACGGCGAGTTCATCGACTCAAGAGACGCGGCTTCGAGCACGGACATAGCGGGACACATGTTCATCGGCCATCCCAGCGAGGAAAAATCCTACGACGCGACGATAACGGGCATCCGTTTTTACGACAGAGTTCTGAGTGAAAAGGAGCTTGCGAGCAACGCGAAGGCGCTCGGAACGATCACGCCCAAGACGCCGGCGGAGTAACTTCACGGACAAACGGACGCATAAAATGGCGCAAATAATGGCGCAAATCCGGCAGCAAGGACGCAGATCCCGGCAAATACCGGAGAAACTAAAGACTTTACAGTTTAAGGAGCATTCAAAATGGCAGACAATACGCCAAGAAGAAGAAACAGAAACGTGACCGGCGACGGGCAGGAAGTCGGAAGACGCGGTGAAGGCCGCGGAACCGGTCCTGTCGGAAACCAGGGCGGCTACTCCGGAAGGCCGGGAACGGGCAAATCCGGAAGAGGCGCAGGCGGTGAAGACGGCGGAACGAGAGGCACGGGAGGAAGCATTCTTTCAGGCCTGCTCGGCAGCCTGTTTTCGGGCGGTGGCGGAGGCGGCAAGAGCCTCAAGACGATAATTATCGTGATCGTGCTCGCACTTGTGATATTCCTTGTGCTCAGGCTGTTCGGATGCACCGGAAACGGACTGTTTTCGTCGCTGTTCGGCGGCGGAGGAGGCGGCGGTGACGACGTGCCAACCGGAACGGCGCTGACGAGCTTCACGCAGTCGAGCACTACTTCCGGATGGACAAGGACGGCCAACACCGGCACGCTCAATAAAAACGTGGCGAGCGGCGCGCGCGACAAGTACACGACCATCAAGGGCGGCAACAAGGACGTCGTCACGATCATGATCTACATGTGCGGCACCGACCTCGAGTCGCAGTACGGAATGGCCACCAAGGACATCGCGGAGATGCGCAAGGCGACACTTTCCGACAACGTGAACATCCTCATCTACACGGGCGGCTGCAAGTCGTGGCAGACGTCGTCGATCAGCAACTCGACGAACCAGATCTACAAGGTCGAGGACGGAACGCTCAAGCTTCTTGAAAAGAACATGGGCAACGTGTCGATGACGGATCCCTCGACGCTCTCGAAGTTCATCACCTGGTGCAAGACGAATTACCCCGCGAACCGCAACATGCTCATTTTCTGGGATCACGGCGGCGGATCGGTCAGCGGCTACGGCCACGACGAGAGATTTTCGAGCTCCGGTTCGATGTCGCTCGCGGGAATCAACACGGCGCTCAAAAACGGCGGCGTCAAGTTTGATTTCGTCGGCTTCGACGCGTGCCTGATGGCGACTGCCGAGAACGCGATAATGCTCACCCAGTACGCGGACTACATGATCGCCTCCGAGGAGACCGAACCCGGCGCGGGCTGGTACTACACGAACTGGCTCACGAACCTTTCCAAGAACACGTCGATGCCGACCGTCGAGATCGGCAAGAATATCGTTGACGATTTCACGGATTTCTGCGCGACGTATATAAAGAACGCGAAAACGACGCTCTCCGTTGTCGACCTCGCCGAACTTGAGTCAACCATTCCCGGCGGTCTGACCGACTTCGCGAAGAGCACGACGGCGCTCCTCAATTCCGACAACTACACGCAGGTTTCCGACGCACGCAGCGGGACGCGCGAGTTCTCCAAGAACAAGATCGACCAGGTCGACCTCGTTGACCTCGCGGGCAGAATGAACACCAAGGAAGGCGAGGCGCTCGCGAAAACCGTTCTGAGCGCGGTCAAGTACAACCGCACGTCGTCCGACATGGTCAACTCCTACGGACTGTCGATCTACTTCCCGTACAGAAGCGCGGGCAAGGTCGACGCGGCAATCAAGACGTACAACGCGATCGGTGTTGACTCGGCTTACTCCTCCTGCATCAAGCAGTTCGCGCAGGTCGAGACGTCCGGTCAGGTCGTTTCCGGCGGTTCCTCAGTTTCGCCGCTCACTTCACTCCTCGGAACGCTCGGCAGCGTTTCATCACCGAGCAACGGCACCTCGAGCGGAATTTCCTCGCTGCTCACAAGCTTCCTGGGCGGCTCGTCCGGAATCGACATCGGCGGCATCGCGGGAACGTTCCTTGAAGGGCTGGACATCGGCAAGACGTCTTCGTTCATCAGCGCGAACCACCTTGACGCGAAAGACTTCATGTTCAAAAAGGACGACGGCAAGGACGTTATCTACCTCAGCGACGCGAAGTGGGCGCTGGTTCAGGAGATCGGCCTCAACGTGTTCCTTGACGACGGCACCGGCTACATCGACCTGGGCGTCGACAACGCGTACACAGTCAACCAAAAAGGCGGCCTTGTGGGCGAGTACGACGGCACGTGGCCGGCGATCAACGGCAGACCTGTAGCGTTCTACCACGTCAACACTGTCGACGACGGCAAGAACTACACGATGACCTACAGAATCCCGTGCCTCTACAACGGCCAGCGAGCCGACCTGATTGCGGTCTACGACAACGCCAACCCGAACGGAATCATCTCCTGCGTGAGCTTCGACTACGCCGAAAACGTGACCGAAACTGCGGCGAAGCAGATCGACGAGATCGAAAACGGAGCGAAAATCGACTTCCTGTGCGACTACTACAGCTACGACGGCGAGTTCCTCGACTCCTACATGTTCGGCGACCAGCTCGTTGTGGACGGTGAGCTTAAACTCAGCGACGTCAGAGTTTCCGGCACCACCAGCGCGGTCTACATGTTCACCGACATTTACGGCCAGACGTTCTGGTCGTCAGTGATCGGGAAATAATTAATAATTAAAAAAAGGGGGCAGGCCGCCGCTCGCCGGCGGCCTGCCTTTTCCAATCAAAAACGGAGGCTCACATGAAATATTTGAAACCGGTCATAGCCCTTCTGCTGGCGGCGTTATTTGCGTTCGGCGCTGCCGCGTGCGTAAACGGCGGCGGCACGGACGACCCAAAAACCACGGCGGCGCCGGCTGACACACCAACGGAAGTTCCCGCCGAAAACCCGACTGAGGCACCTACGGAGGAGCCGACACCCGAGGTCAAAAAGGGCTTCGACCTGCACTTTATCGACATCGGCACCGGCGACGGAATGCTTCTGGTTTGCGACGGCGAGGCGATGGTCATCGACTCGGGCAACGTCGGCAGGGGCGAGAAAATGGTCAGCTACATCAAGGCGCAGGGCGTCACGGAGCTGAAGTACATTATGGTGACCCACGGCCACGCGGACCACGTCGGCGGAATGCCGGAGATCATTGAGGCGTTCCCGTTCGAGACCATGTTCATCAATCTCGAGCAGCGCTGCACCGAGAAGCCGTTCAAGAATCTTCTCTCGATCATCGAGGAGCGCAAGATCAACACCGTCAACCCAGAGGTCGGCGCGGTCTACACTCTCGGCGGCGGCTCGTTCAAGGTCATCGGACCCTTAAAGGACGACCCGAACAACCTCAACAACTGCTCGATCTGCATCAAGTTCACGTACGGCGAAAATACGTTCCTGCTCTGCGCAGACATCTCGGCGACGGTCGAGTCGCAGCTGCTGAAATCCGGCGAGGACCTCACGGCCGACGTTTTCAAAGCCGACCACCACGGAAGCTCCGCCGGCAACGTCAAAAAGTTCCTCTCCACAGTCAATCCGAAGTACATCTGCATGCAGGTCGGCACCGAAAACAAGCTCGGCTACCCGGACAAGAGCACCGTCAAGCGCCTCGAGCAGACCGGCGCGGAGTTCTACAGGAACGACGTTCACGGCGACGTGGTCATGCACAGCGACGGGAAAACGATCACCGTGAGGACGGAAAAGACGCCGGAAGCGGCGGAGAACTGACGTTCAGGGGCTGAAAGAAGTTTTTGCCTTGTTTAAGGTCATTTGGCGGCCTTGAAGGACCCGGGGAAAAGCGATGTTTGAAGCTGAAATGAAGACCTGACAGAATTTAAGGGAGGAGTTTTGCGCTCTTCCCTTTTGCTTTTTCATGTTGAAAAGCGTGAATGAATGTGTAATAATCAATGAATCAAAGGCGGATTGCCGCCAAAAAACTAATGGAGGACCTTCTATTATGAAAAAGTTACTTGCAATAGTACTGGCAGTAGCGTTCACTATCGCACTTGCGGTTCCTGCGTTTGCGGTTGTCAACCTTGACGCCGTCGGCGACTCAATCGTTAAGAGCCAGAGCACTATCAACATCAACCCGGGAGACAAGCTCTACATTATCGGCTGGGCATACTGCGGATCTGAGCAGAGCGCTCTCAAAGAGATGTTCTACACCCTTGACGGCGTTGAGAAAGCACTTCCCGACAATTACCGCGACAGAGCGGACGTTGCCGGCGCTTTCAACAAGGACGGCAAGGAGCCTGTTGTTCCCGGCGGACCGCACACCGGATTCGGCAAAGATGATGATCTCATGGAACTGACCGGCATCGACGCTCTTCCCGACGGAACATACACGATCGAGATCTGCGCAAGATACGAGAACAATGAGACCGAAGTCGGCCACACCTTCACCCTCGTTGTCGGTGACGGCGGAAGCTCGGCTCCCACGACTGAGGAGCACACCGCGGTTGCCGGAACCGACAACCCGATTGACGGAAACGCTATCTGGATGAACCAGCCCGGCGAATATGCCGCTGCGAAGTTCACCACCACCGGCGCTTTCACCACGGTTAAGCTCACCACCTTCTGGGCAAGCGAAATGAGCAAGGAAGTTCCCGTAACCTACACCCTTGAGCTCTTCAAGTTCGACACCAACATTGAGACTTCCATGTCCAAGGCTCCGGTTGAGACCGCCACGGTTGTTGCTGTTACCAACGGCAATCCTCCCGCAGTTCTGAATCTCTCCGCTCCGGCTGAGGCAGGCACCTACGTCTTCAAAGTATCCGTTGGCGGCGACTACCTCAACGGCACCAACGACGGCTCCTACATGGTTCTCGACCATGCGGCTGAAGCTGAAGTTCCGAACATTGAGTATCAGGTCAACGCAGGCAACAAGGGCAACGGAACCTTCGCGTTCATCGTTGTCGGCGACGTTGTTGAAGGCGAATTCTTCGCTGCGAACCCGGCTGAGGGCTCTGCTTCCGGCGGAGACACTCCTGTGACTCCTCCGACCACCGGCGACGCTTCCCTCGTGATCTTCGTGATCGCAGCTGTTGCGGTTGCACTGGTTGTTCTTAAGAAGAGAGCTTTCTGATAATTTTCTTTTAAAGAACACTAATAATAGAGGCTGTTCGCGTGCCCGTGATCATGCGGGAGGCGGACGGCCTCTTTTTTTATCTTTTCGCACCGCAAGGGAAGCAGCGGAGTAGAACCAAAAAGCACCAAAAGTAGAACCAAAATGAAATGAAAATGAAATGAAAAAGCGTTATTGACAAACCGCACCACATATTGTAGAATGAATTCGAAGTATTTAGGAGCCGGCGCGCAGGCGCCTTGTCTTGCGGAATCGACATTTTTTCTTTAAGGCGGGCTCCGTTAAAATAATTTAGGAGGATTCAAAAATGAAAAAGATTATAGTTGTTGCAGTCATCGCAGCAATGATGGCCGCACTCTTAATTCCTGCATTTGCCGACAGCCATGCCGACACCGTTGAAGCAGGCGACAAGCTTCTTGAAGCGGACTTCTCCGGAGATGAACTTGCTGCAGATGAGCTCGTAGCCTGGTCGGGATACGCTCTTCAGGACGGCGCTCTTCATCTCGGTTCCGGCGCAGACTGGGTCGCCAGTTCACCTATTGTCCGCACGGCAGAGATGTATTCGGACTATGTCGCCACCCTCAAGTTTTACGGCGACAAACGTGACTGCTATTACGGATTCGGTATCCGTACCAACAATGAGTTTCAGCTTATGAACGGCGGAAGATTCGGCGTTCCGGCACCTTCCGAGACAGCCGTCGGCATCGCTGTTGATATTTTCGGCGCGGGAAATTCAACCCTTGGCAACAACATTGGCATCACGTTCTGTGACGGCGGCGAGAACGCCAGCGCTCCTGCATTCACGCTTGCACGTCCCGAAGGCTTTGACCCCGGTGTAGCGGCAGAGTTCACGATTGTTGACAGCGGTGACAAAATCACGATCAGAATCGACGGAAAAGAACTCGTTACAATTGAGCTGTCCGGACTTGCGGACGGCGCTTATACCGCCGCAAAGGCATATGATGCCGCCGGCAACGAAGTGTTCAGCGGTGACGTAACCGTTCTTGATGAAGGAACGATTCAGATATATCAGAGAAACAACCACGTTGTAATCAACGAAATCTCGGTTTCCGAAATCAAAAAGGCAGCCGATCCTCAGCCTGCGACCACTCCCGTGCTTCGCGGACGCAGCTTTGACGCTTTTGTGACCAACTACATCAACATCGCTACCGGAGAATATACGGTTGCAGATCTCGGACCGGTTGACGGAAGCAACGGCAGTATCTCTAACGTCGCGTTTTACGGATGGGTCGGATTCGATGAAGCTGTTGATTCCTTTGGATATAAGATCAACGGCAACGAGCCCGTTTATGACAGCGCGTTCTCGTTCACCACAGAAGACGCTGTAAAAGCAGCAGAAAACGGCGGCGAATTCGGTCAGAGATTCCTGATTGTTGTTCCTACAGCCGACCTTAAAGGCACAAATACGATCAAAGCCTGTGTTAAGCTTGCGAGCGGTACGGTTATTGATCTTGACGGTTCGGCTCTCACAGAGGGCGGTTTGAACCTTCCGAATACTGTTGTTGAATACACCGGTCCGGCGGCTACCGAGCCCGATCCCGGAGATGAGCCTCAGACCGGCGACGCCACGATGATCCTCTTCGTCGTTGCAGCAGCTGCGGTTGCGCTCGTCATTCTTAAAAAGAAAGCTTTCTGATATCTTTCTTCATAAAGAATAATTAATAAAAGCGGCTGTTCGCGTTCCCGCGATCTTGCGGGGGGCGGGCAGCCTCTTTTTGATTTGGAGCGGCGGTGAGAAGAGCGGCCGCTGCCTGAATAAAAGGTATGAAGAACCGTGTTAAACCGGTGTGAAAACCGCCGCGGAGAGTGACGGGAAGACACGTGTGAAGAACGGCTTGCGGACAGGCGGGAGAGAAACGGGAGCAGAAACTGCTCGGGAGCAGAAACGGCTCGGGACACGCCTTGACAAAGCGGCGGGCGGAGAATAAAATAACCAACGGAGGGCGGCATTAAGGCAGGCCTTCCGGCAAACAAAAATACAATGCCCGCGAAGGCGGATCAACGTCACGCGACGTGCGAAAGTGAGGAAATTGCGGTATGAAAGACGAGACAAAATGCGTCAGATCGGGCTACAGGCCCAAAAACGGTGAACCCGGAGTGATGCCCATAGTTCAGAGCACCACGTATGTTTTTGACACGGCGGAGGAGATCGGAGAGCTTTTCAATTTCCCGAACGCGCACATGTATTCGAGGTTTTCGAACCCGACCGTTGACTGCGTAGAGAAAAAAATAGCCGACCTCGAGCACGGCGTCGGCGCGATGTGCACGTCTTCGGGACAGATGGCGAGCCTGATGAGCGTGCTCAATATATGCAATTCCGGCGACAGCCTGATCTCCGCGTCGACGATCTACGGCGGAACGCTGAATCTTTTTGCGGTAACGCTGAAAAAACTCGGGATCGAGTGCATTTTCGTCGACCAGGACGCGGATGAAGAGACAATCGGCAGGGCCTTCAAGCCCAACACGAAGCTCGTTTTCGGCGAGACGCTCGCGAATCCGGCGCTGTCCGTTTTTGATATCGAAAAATTTGCGAGGATCGCACATGCGCACGGCGTTCCTCTGATCGTCGACAACACGTTTGCGACCCCGATTCTCTGCAAGCCAATCGATTTCGGAGCGGACATAGTAGTGCATTCCACCACAAAATATATGGACGGACACGCGGTGCAGGGAGGCGGCGTTATCGTTGACGGCGGCACCTTCAACTGGGACAACGGCAAATTCCCGGAGCTCGTAGAACCGGACGAGTCCTACCACGGCTTTGTATATACGGAAAAATTCGGCAGGGCAGCCTATATAGGCAAGGCGCGCATGCAGCTTATGAGAGACTTCGGGGCGTATCCGTCGGCCCATTCGGGCTTCCTGCTCAACCTGGGGCTTGAGACTCTGGCTGTCAGAATGGAGCGCTACTGCAAAAACGCTCTCAAAGTGGCTGAGTATCTTTCAAACCACGAGGCGATCGAGACTGTCCGCTACCCGGGACTTCCCGGTGACAGATACCATGCGCTTGCGCGGAAATACATGCCGGACGGCTGCTCGGGCGTCATTTCGCTTGACGTGAAGGGCGGACGCGAACCCGCCGAGAAGTTCATGGACGCGCTCAAAATGTGCTCCCGCGAGGTACACGTCGCCGACATCCGCACGTGCGTGCTGCACCCGGCTTCAATGACCCACCGCCAGCTGACGGACGAACAGCTCGTTGCCGCGGGCATTAACGCGGGAATGGTCCGGCTTTCCGTCGGCCTCGAAAACACGGACGACATCATTGAGGACCTGGCACAGGCGCTTGATGCGGCGGAAAAGGCGGAGTGATTTTCGCCCGGGAATTGAAGAAATCTTTCTTAAATGCCGCGGGAATTCGCGGGGCTCGCTGAGCCCCTGACAGCTGTCCGGAAAGACACCGGACGGTTTTAATCTTCAATCGGGGAATCGTCTTGAAAGCATTAGTGGACAAAATTAAAGAGGCGTCGTTTTCGGTAATTCCGGTTGTGGTTATCGTGCTGGTCATGTACCTGACGCCGTGGGTGAACTTTACGGGAACGGAGATCGGCGTTTTTCTGCTCTCGGCCGTAATGCTGGTCATAGGGATCGGACTTTTTACGCTCGGTGCGGACGTCGCAATGTCACCGATGGGGGAGCAGGTGGGCTCGGGTCTCTCAAGGTCCGGGAAGCCGCTTCTCCTGCTGGCTGTGAGCTTTGCGATGGGTGTGATCATCACGGTAGCGGAGCCCGATCTGTCTGTGCTTGCGGGTCAGGTTTCGCAAATGGTCAACAGCTGGGTGCTCATAGGCGTGGTCGGCGCCGGCGTAGGGCTTTTTCTGGTCTTTTCTGTGATAAAAACCATCAGAAACAAGCCGCTCGCGCAGATCCTGATGTATTTCTACCTTGCACTTTTCGCGCTCGTCTCGGTCCTTATCTCGCGCGGCGGGAACAACTTCACCGCGCTTGCGTTCGACTCGGGCGGCGTTACGACAGGACCGATCACGGTCCCGTTCATTATGGCGCTCGGCATTGGTATCGCATCCACCTTTTCCGAGAAGAACGACGGCGAAAACAGCTTCGGATCGATCGCGCTCTGCTCTGTCGGCCCGGTGCTGGCGGTAATGCTTATCGGGATATTTTCAAAGGGCAGCGTCACGTACGAGATGCCGGACTACTCGATGGCGTCGTTCCTGGGGCGGAATCTTTTTGCGATATTTATAGACACCGTGACCGAGGTGGCGATTGCGCTGGGAATCATTTCCGCGTTCTTTTTTGTGCTGCAGGTAACCGTGCTCAGGCTGCCTCTCAGAAAGCTGCTTGGCATCGCTCTCGGTATAGTTTACACCTTTACGGGGCTTGTCATTTTTATGACGGCCGTGAAAATCGGCTTCATGCCGATCGGCTTTAAACTCGGAACGGAGCTGGCGGCGGCGGGACGCACGGACGTGCCGGTGATTTTCGGCTTCGTTACGGGAATGGCCACGGTCGCCGCGGAGCCTGCCGTGCACGTGCTCAACTCGAAGGTCGAGGAGGTCACCAACGGCATGATCTCAAAAAGGTCCATGATGATCGCGCTGTCCGCCGGCGTCGGGATCTCGATCGCACTTTCGGTCGTGAGGATCATTTTCGACTTTTCGGTGCTCTACTACCTGATTCCGGGATATATCGTTTCTCTCGGACTGTCGCTCGTCGTGCCTGGAATTTACACGTCCATTGCGTTTGACTCGGGCGGCGTGGCCAGCGGTCCGCTCACCTCCAGCTTCATTCTGCCGTTCGCCATCGGCGTCTGTTCGGTGCTGCAGGGTGTCGAAAAGGTTCCGGTCGACGCGTTCGGCGTTGTGGCAATGGTTGCAATGACTCCGCTGATAGCGATCCAGCTGCTCGGATTCAAGGCGACAGTGGCCGAAAGCGTCCGCAGGAAGCGGGCAATCGCGAAGATACTCAACGCGGAAGACGGCCAGATTATCGAGTTTATGTGAAGGGAGGCGGCATCCGTGAGCCGGGAAGAATCAAAGGAAATTTCGAAAACGGTCAGCTCTCCTGAAGCGCTGAAGCTTCTGGTCACCGTGGTAAACCGGCAAAAATCCGACTACTACGCAGACCTCATCCAGAGTCTCGGGGCGAACATGCAGTGTTTTGTCGCTGCAGAGGGGACGGCCGCCACCGCAAGGCTCGGTATCATGGGTCTCGGCGATGAGCGGAAAAGCGTGATCGTGAGCGTCGTAAAGGCGTCCGACAGCGATAGAATTCTCGAAATTTTAGGCGAAAAGTTCAAAACGGTCAGGAACGGGAAGGGCGTCGCCTACACGGTGCCTATGACCAGCGTAATAAGCGTTCTGGCCTACCGTTTTCTGGCTGACATAAAGGAGCCGTCGTCGTTTTTCGGACCGGCGGCAGGCACCGCGGAGCAGTGAGCTCGAGCCCGGAGGTTAAAATGGATTTTCAGCACGAAGTAATTATATGCATCGTAAACGAGGGCTACAGCGAGGTGGCCATGGACGCGGCAAGACCGGCGGGAGCAGGCGGCGGAACAGTCATGAGAGCGCACGGAACTGCCAGCCCTGAAGCGGAAAAGTATTACGGGATTACCGTGTCGCCGCACAAGGAGATCGTGATGATCCTGACCGACAAGGAACACCGGAACGGGATCATGAAAGCCCTTTACACGGCCTGCGGACCCACGCTTCCCGCGCAGGGGATCGCTTTTGCGCTGCCGGTCGACGGCGTTGCCGGACTCGGCGAAAACTCTGCCGCGAAGCAGCAGGAAAACGGCGCCGGCACGTGACTTAACAACAGGCCGGCGCGTGACTGAATGAACGGCGCGGCGCCTGACTGAATAACAGGCCGGCGCCTGACAAAATGAACTGAGCGGCGGCGCATTCCGGATCGTAAGCGCCGCCGCGCAACAGGGAGGAGCGGAAAATGACCGAAAACAGACGCGAAACCGAAAAAATATACGAAACCGACGGCCTCACGTTCGTTTTCGACGCAGAGGTGCTTTCGTGCGACGCGAGGAAGGACGGACTTTTCGACGTCGTTCTTGACAGGACCGCGTTTTTCCCTGGCGGCGGCGGGCAGGACCCCGACACCGGCTTTATTGACGGCGCGCGCGTTTCGGGTATGCGGCAGAACGGCGGGGAGATCATTCACGTGGCGGACCGCGCGTTCGGGAAGGGCTCGAAAGTCACGGGAAAAGTCGACGCTGAAAAACGCCTTTGGCGCATGGAAAATCACACCGGCGAGCACATTTTTTCCGGCATTGTCCACCGGCTTTTCGGCTTTGACAACGTCGGTTTCCACCTGGGCGATGAGTACGTGACGATCGACACGAGCGGCCCGCTCACCCTTGCGGACGTGGAAAAAGCCGAGGCGCTCACCAACGAGGTCATCCGCCGCAACGAAAAAATCGAGATCCTTTTCCCGGAAAAGGACGAGCTCGCAAAAATGACTTACCGCAGCAAAAAGGAGCTCGAAGGCCAAGTCAGGATCGTCAGGATCGGCGACACCGATATGTGCGCCTGCTGCGCGCCACACCTGCCTTCAACCGGAATGGCCGGCTATTTTACGGTTCTGGCCTTCATGCCCTACAAGGGCGGTACGAGGCTCTACGCGCTTTCCGGCAGCGGGGCGGTAAAAGAGACCAGGTCAAGGCTGAACGCGCTTAAAACGGCCTCAGAAACGCTCTCCGTGAAGCCCTGCGACGTTCCCGCCGCAATCGACCGTGTTTTAGCCGAAAACGCCGCCCGCGAGCAGGAGCGCGTGGCCCTTCTTACCGACCTCCTCGAGCTGAAAATCGCGGCTGCAACCGCTTCGACAACTGCCACCGGCAACGAATCCGGAAACGGCTATCGCGCCGTCTTCTGCGAGCAGGCCGACATGCGCACCCTTAACCGCGTAGGCGAAAAACACAAGGAAGGCGCGCTCTTTTTCCTCGCCGTGGCAGGCCCTGCGGGAAAGCGGAAATACGTGATGAAATCTGAAAAAATCGATTTGAAAAAAGCCGCGCCCGCCATCAACGAGATCCTTGGCGGGCGGGGCGGCGGCTCCGCCGGCGAAATCAGCGGCTCCGCTTCCGTTGAAAGCGAGGAGCAGCTTTTCGAAGCGGCGGAGCGAATCGCGGAGCGGTTCCGGCAATAATATCCGGCGGCGCTGATTTATAGAAAAAGCCGCGGCCCCCCTTCAAACACGGCGAGGGGACCGCGGCTCCTTTTTTTAAACAACAGTTTATTTTTCCTTAAACCTTAAACCTTATTCCTTTTCGCCCTTGTTCCTGCGCGGCATCGCAAAAGCTGCGCCAAAACCGGCAGCCGCCAGAACGACAACAGCGGAAATTCCGCCAAGCGCGCTTCCGCAGCCTTTTTTCTGAGGCGCTTCGGTGGCAACCGGCGCATCGGTAGGCTCCGCGGCGGGCTCGTTTGTGGGCTCCTCAACAGGGGCCTGGGTAGGCTCTTCAGCCGGCGGCTCGGTCGCTTCCGGAGCAGGCGTAGCGGTCGGCGCCTCTGTCGGTTCGGGCGTCGCGGGCAGTCCCTCCGCAAGGAACTTTTCGCCGAACGCCTTCGCGGAAGCCGCGTCCTTAAAGAAAGCCGCGTAATAGAGCTCTACCGAAGTGTCCTCTGCCGCCTCAAAAAACATGTCGTAGCGGAGGTTCCCGACGGTGCCGGTCCACTTCCTGACGCGCGAAAAGTCGATTGTCACGAGCTGGATTCCGTCCGTTTCCTCGTACTTGTACGTCTGGTTCTGGGCCTCGCCGTAGCCCGGGTTTTCGTCGGTCTGCCAGTAGAGCGAGCCGTTTTTGCCGCCCTCCGTTGTGTTCACGCGAACCGCGAGCTGCACGACCTTGTTTTCGTCGGCGGAAATCTCATCGATGTCTCCAAGCGTCGCGAGCGTGCCGAAACTCAATTCCTGGTAGGGGTCTCCGCCCTGTGCCACCTCAATCACGTAGCACTTTTCGCCGAAATACACGTCGTTAATGAGATTTTTGCTACCGCCTAAAAGCGCGTCGTTCACGTAGTCCTCATACGTGAACGCGAAAAGCGCCGACGGTCCGGAAGACTCGCCCGCGGGATCCTCAGTCGCATCGGGATCTACCGGCGCACTGCCCATATATTCCGCCTTCAGATTGTGGATCGTGTAGGGGCTCGAAAGGCTTCCCGCATCCAAAATGCAATACGGCGTGTCCTCTTTGCCGGTGTAGGCCTTCGCGTCTTCCTCCTTTTCGAAAAACGCGATCCACGCGATGTCGACGTAATCCCCTTCGGTCACGATTCCGCGCCCCGTCGAGTCGTCAAAATTCTCCGCATCCCTGTCCGGCTCCAGCGGGTCAAGCCTGATCTCCTCTGTGTTCGTGTAGCTGCCCGAACCCCAGATCGACTCCCTTCCGTAGAGCGCCGCAACGGACGTCATGTCGACGATGAGCGTATCCCACCCGTCGGTAAACCTGTAGTGCACGGGCACGAACGGCTCCGCGGCAGGGCTGACGTACATCTGCGCAATATACTCAACGTTGTTCTCGTTGAACCTCGCGCCCATCCTGTAGCGGATCGCCGCCCACGTCACGGTGTCCGGATCGATCGACGCGTTCGCACCATTTTCGCTGAACGAAAACGTCGCATACGGGTCAAATCCGTCGCCCGTAAGCCTCACATACTCGGTCTCCCCGCCGTCTCCAACGGGCGCCTCCCCTGTGGTCACGGTCTCGTCCGCAAAAACCGGCGTAAAAACCGGCGCCGAAACTGCCAAAACCGCCATCGCGACAACAACCGCCGCCAAAACTGCAATCACTTTTTTCACGGTATATCTCCTCCTGAATCGTATAAAACTCTATAAAATCGCTCGCCGCGCGCCGGCGGCAGGGTGATGTTTTTTGCCGACTAAAGTGTAGCAAAATCAAGAGGGAGTGTCAACCGGATCCGAGACTGTGTTAATATAATGATATTTCTTTTTGCTATTGGAGGTTATTATGGCGAATATTTACGGATATGTTAGAGTATCAACTCTGGAACAAAATGAAGACAGGCAATTGGCAGCTATGGCCGATGCCGGCGTTGCGGATATAAACATTTATATTGATAAACAATCCGGAAAAGATTTTGACAGGCCGCAGTATCTCGAAATGGTTACCAAACTCGAAGCAAACGATTTGGTATACGTTCTCAGTATTGATCGGCTTGGACGAAATTATGAAGAAATCCAAAAACAGTGGCGCATCCTAACAAAAGAAATTGGGGTGGATATTTGTGTTTTGGACATGCCGCTTTTAGATACTCGTAACGGAAAAGATCTTATGGGAACATTCATCTCGGATATAGTTTTGCAGATTCTGTCTTTTGTCGCACAAACAGAGCGTGAAAATATCAAGAAACGTCAAGAACAGGGAATAGCGGCCGCAAAGGCGAGGGGCGTTATGTTCGGGCGACCAAGGCTTAAAACGCCCAATGATTTCGTCGAAATTGTTAATGCTTGGAAAAACGGCGTTGTGACAACTAAAGAAGTATTAAGACGATGCGGATTCAGTGAAGCGACCTTTTACAGAAGACTGAAACAACTGGTCAAATAAAGTTATCAAAAGGCAAACTTTTTGACACTTTTACTTATGCTTAAGTATATCGGTTATTCAGCCGTCTGTCAAGCGATTTCTTGTCAAAAATCACCTAATAAATTGCATAATACTAAAAAAAACTAAACCCTATTGAAGGTACGGATTGATTTTTCTTTTCGGGTGTTATCTTTTTGACTTACTGTAATGCAAATAATAGTACTGTTTTCTAATACTTCGCAAATATTGTTCAGTGTCAAAAAGTTTCATTTTTGACATAGAGGATTATTATTGCTTGAAAGGAAAGGAAGCATTATTATGGCAAATCAAGTCAAAGCGTATGTTTGTTCTAACTGTGGGGCGGCCCTCAATTTAAATAAGGCTGCAGGAAACAGAGTAGAATGCAGTTACTGTGGAACAGTTAACCAACTGGAGAATATGGTCAAGAATAATGAGATTCTTGCGAAAGATAATATTAACTCCGGCGTTAACCTTTATGCATCTATGAGTCTAAGACATAAAAAGGTGTTAGACATAATTGCGAGTGAGCAAGCGTCTCCTTTGGATGTTTATCAAAGAGCAACTATAGTCAAGGAAGAGCATATTTGTGTTCCGATGTTTTTGTTTATGGCATCTGGAACGGGAACATACAGTTATGAAATCGGTTATCAGAGAGAGCGGCAAAAAATTCAAGGCGACAGTATAGTCACAGAGAGATACACGGAGTGGAGTCCGGTCAGTTCTGCTGTTTCATGCAGTGAAACATATTTTGTTTGCGGCAACAAAGATCTTAAGGGTGTGGTCGACCAATTCCCGGATCTTATGACGGTTTCTGACTTGATAGACATTGAAGATCTTGAACTTCCTGCCGATGTTCAAATGAACAAATTTAATTATCCTCAGGCAACGGCGTTTGAAAATGATGTTAAACCTCGCGCAGAGGCGCTTTTGAAAGCAAATGCTGAAAACAGCATTCGGAACCAGAATACGAGGAATGGCCACATCAGTTCAAATGTGCGTATCGACACAGTCCAAAGAGTATACCTCACGCTCTACCGCATCACAGTTCAGTATGGCGAGAAATTGATGACCGTCTGGCTTGATTATAAAGGCAGATACTCAAGATATGATCAGACATTTGTAGATCCAATGAGAAAGAGTCAGATTGACGCACAAAATGCGGTTATTAACAGCATTAAACCGAAGGGAAAAGGTTTATGGATTGCTCTTATTATTGTTAGTGTGATACTCATACTGATTTGCCTCTGCTTGAACGGCGCCCTTAAACTGCTAGCCCTGCTTCCGGTTGCGGGTATCGTTTTCCCGATTATCAAAATGGTGAACAATAATAAGGATTACAATGCTAAGATAAGCGCAGAAAGAGAAAAACTTGAGGAAATATTAAAACCGTTTACGATGGCCACAAGAGCTTTCATCGAAAAACAAGTTGCTTTAAACGGTATTTACCAGTCAGTTACAGGCGATGCTACAGCTTTTGATATCAAGAGCTATGGCGATGTGAATGATTAATTCGCTGTTTTGCTGTCTGACAATAATGTTTTTTTGGCGATTGCCCGACTAGGAGGGGCTTAGTGAAATAGCGGTGTGGTCCCTGTTATGGGATTGCACCGTTATTTTGAATAATATCAGTTTTCTAGGAATAGAAGGATATTTATGGATTATAAAAAAACGACGACGGAGAGTTTGGCAAACGGAGAAGTTATATCACTTGGATGTTTTCAAATAACCTCCATTCCACATATATCTATAATTGATGATAGACAAGGCGTTTTGGATGAGATTGTCGGGAAGTACAAAACCGGGACAATAACGCTGTTGAATGAAGTCTATCAGTCATATAAAACTATCAGCTCTGCTGCAGGATATTCAAAGGATATCTCTTTTGAACTTCTCTGGGCTACTCGTGAAGTTAAAAATCAGCCGTTTCACGCAGAGATTAAACTCTTCATTATTGTGAGAGTGATAGATGCGAAAGCCGCTTTAGCGAACGAGTCGCTAAAGGTTTTAATGGATCTAATTGCATCCACACTTACACTTCAAAAATACGGATTTTCTGAAGTAGGCTACGATGCCTTATCAACGATAGTTGCCGGCATAAACGATTCGAGCATTAAGGCCGTCATTAAAGAGGAAAAAGTCGAGAGTTTACAGAATCAATTGTTGCCATATTGCTATGCTTATGATCGAATTCCAATAACGGAAAATGATTTTAGCAGGGTAGTTAATGTGTTAATTGATTATCCGGCTTGCGCAATTTCTATGCAGTTAATTCCAACAGTTTTGGATCCTGCTGAATCGACAGAGATAGACAAGGTAACACAGCTTCTTGAAACGCTAAACAAAGGCATAATGGATCATGGCGTGGGCAATATCAGTTTTGCCCTTGCGGATAAGCATGCGCAAAACTATAAGTATTACTCACAAAAAAAGGCAGGAGCTCTGTTTACATTCAATATTCTTGTTCTTGGCAATCAGTCGGCAGTGTCTAATATTGCTGGCGTTCTCTCCGGGCAGATTGGAACAGGCCCGGACGGCACAGCAAATCTGAGATTGATTGATTTGTCACGACAGGAAGTCAACAAGGACAGGAATTTTTACCCGTTACCATGGGCGGTTAACGAGACAATACTAAATAAGTATCGAAACAATCAAATTTGGAATTCAGGGCTGTTTTCTGAAAGCTATTACAGGCTTCCATACATTATAACCTCCGAAGAAGCTGCTGAGTTTTTTAGGTTGCCTATAGGTAGTGAGCGAATTGGCGCCGGACTTAATGTCGACGAATCGGGGAAAGGTGCCAAAACATATACTTCCAACATTATTAACGCTGGTGATATTCAGGTCGGAAAGCTTCGGGCGTCGTCTAAAGGCGATACTATAGGTTTTTCGCTTAAAGACCTTGCAAAGCATATGCTTATTGTTGGAACTCCGGGATCAGGAAAAACAACGTTTTCAGTCAGCCTCTTAGATAGACTTTGGAAAATCCACAAAATTCCATTCTTAGTTATAGAACCCGCAAAGAATGAGTACCGGGCATTGGTTCAAAGCATACCTGACTTGCAAGTGTTTACCCCTGGGAAAAACTATATATCTCCGTTTGTCTTCAATCCGTTTGTCCCGCCAAAAAATGTTAAATTAGAGACATACAAATCGACGCTCAAGACGGCTTTTTCGGCAGCAGTTTCAATGTCTACTCCTCTCGACAAGATTTTTGAGGAAACAATTAACAACTGCTATTCTGATTTCAGGTGGCTGGACACATACACGATTGATGATAAGGGGAAAGTATTCAACATAACTGATTTTATTAAGTGCTTTCAACAGACTTTTGACGAGATTGGATACACTGGTGATGCCCGAAATATCGGAAGGGCCGGAATTGTAAGACTTAACAGCCTCGTGAATCTTTTCGACACGTATCATTCTATTCCAATTGAGGACATTCTGCGAAAGCCAACTGTAATAGAATTAGCAGCAATTGAGAATTCAGATCAAAAGGCGCTAATTATTTCGCTACTTTTGCTTTCAATTTTGGCATATGTTAATGCCAATTATGTCGGCGAAGGCGGCCTAAAGAACGTAATATTGCTTGAAGAAGCACATGTCCTTCTTGATGCAGACACTAATTCGGGACAAGGAGAGGCTAATCCAAGTGCAATCGCACAAGGATTGGTAAAGCGGATGCTGGCAGAGATTCGTTCTTACGGCGTTGGTTTGATTATTGCGGATCAGTCTCCAAGAAAAGTCACAACAGATGTTGTTGCGCTAACTGATATGAAAATGGTCTTCAGACTTGTAGAGGCGGCAGATAAGCAGATAATCGGAGACAGTATGAACATGAATGATGCTCAGATCCAAAGAATGGCAAAACTAAAGCCAGGCGAGGCGTATCTGTTTTTTAACAAGTTAGATGAACCCGAGGAGGTTATAACTCCGGATTATCGTTTGGAGAACAACATTAGCATATCTCTTTCTGATGAAGGAATTAAACAATTAAGTAAATACTGGGCAGATAAAAAGGAACTGCTAAGACCGTATCCTCAGTGCAATCTATGCAAGTATTGTACAAAAGAGTGTGACTACTCTAGGCGAATTCTTGCGCGAGAAATATCTCGTCGAATCTTCAACAAGTATATAAAAACGGGAGCAACGGATTTTGGGTTACTTGAAGGAGTTTTCTCTCATATATCAAAGCTGATAATCGAGGAACTCAACGATGAACCCTTCACAAAGGAACTCTTAACGTGCGTAAAAGTTCATCTTTGGAGGAGAATAAAATACAACACAAGAATTAGAGTGACTGAAACGCTAATTAATAATTCTATCGGGAAGTAAAGGACGTTAAAAATGAGCGATGAATTTGATGCAAGTGTAGATACTTCGGATTATAGCGCCCCCGCCGACGATTCGTTTTCTGATACGGATTATTCAAGCGAAGATTATTCAGGCGACTCATTCTCGGACGCGGATTATACTGATGATATCCCAGAGGATACAGGAGATACATACTCTGCGGATGATTCTTTTAACGACGGATTATCAGAGGAAGTTCCAGATGATATATCAGAGGATATCGGGGATGACAGTTATTCGGACAGCGATTTCGGCAGTGACGACTACGGAGAAGAAATGCCGCAAGATATCTCTGAAGATGTAGGAGACGACAGTTATTCGGATAGCGACTTTGAAAGTGGCGACTACGGAGAAGAAATGCCGCAAGATATTTCCGAAGACATAGGAGATGACAGTTATTCGGATAGTGATTTCGGCAGTGACGGCACCGGAGAAGAAATGCCGCAGGAGATCACAGAAGATGTAGGAGACGACAGTTATTCGGATAATGACTTTGGAAGTGACGACTATGGAGATGAAGCCCCTCAGGAAATTCCGGAAGATATAGAAGATGCCGGTGGTGCAGATAATGACCTTGATGGTGCAGACTATTTGGATGCGACTCCTCCAGATGTATCCACAGATACAGTGGACGAAAGTACGCCTGACAGCGACTTCGACGGTGGAGAGTATTCGGGCGAGACGCCTCAGGATGTGGATGCAGACACGGGAGATGAAAGCATTTCGGACAGCGATGTCGATGGAGTGGACTGTTTAGACGAGATGCCGCAGGATATATCCGCAGATGCAGGAGAAGAAAGCGTTCCGGATAGTGACGCCGACGGAGTGGACTATTTAGACGAGACGCCGCAGGATATATCTGTGGACGCAGGAGAAGAAAGCATCCCGGATGGGGATATTGACGGTGGAGAGTATTCGGACGAGATGCCTCAGGATGTGTCCGCGGACGTGGGAGAAGAAAGCGTTCCGGGTGGTGACATCGATGATGGATATTATTTGGATGAGACCCCTCAGGCTGTAGCTGCAGACACATGGGATAACCAAATGCCAGAAGGGGTAACATCTGGGGACGTGAATGTCGAAAACGATGGCTCTTCAGAATCAATGCCGGAAAGCACTGAACCGTCGGCATATGATCGCCTATATGATTACTATACAAACCATGACTATAATCAGTCCGATTTTGCAGAATACTCAAAGGATCCCGAATGGCAAAATCTTAACAATGCCTATTTGCAAGAAATGGGTGAAGAGCCTATAGATTATGGCGATGACAGTGTCGACTTTAGGGATGAACTTATTGCAGCAGGGATTCCGGAAGACAGCCCTGAACTTGAAGCAATTCTTGTAAATGAACAAGACGGCATAGAGAGTTTAAATGAAGATATTCAAGATTCCACTATCCCGAACAATCAATTTGCAAATGACGAAACTGAAATGTCTTCTGATGAGTATTCTTTGGATAATGCTGAACCGACAGATGTGATGCCAAACGATAATCCCGAACAGGTGGAGATAGAAGATAATATGCCCGAGAAGACGCCAAGAGAATATGATGATTTTGAACAAAGCGTCATCGAGGCAACCCCGGATTTCTATGAAGATGGATCATTTTATGAGCAAGGGGTAAATGAATTCGGTTATGAGGGGACTTGTGGTCCAACTTCTCAAGCAAATGCGCTAAATGAACTGTTCGACACGAATGAGTTTACAGAAAACAAAGTTCTAAACGTTGCCGTGGACAACGATCTTTGTAGTATCGACTCCTCTCCGGAGAATTGTGGTGGCACAACAACCGAGCAATTTATGGAACTTTATGATAAGATGAATGAACAACTTGGCGGTAAAATTAACACAGAACTTTATGAGTATAATAATGCCCTAGACGTTGAAGATGTTGCGGCAAAGCTTGATGAGGGTTGTGTTTTGAATGTTGCTGTTGACTCGGCGGCTCTTTGGGACGAACCGAGAGAATATGTTGATTCTATGGGTGTTCCGTGTGATGATTTCTATTCTGATCATTGGATAACAGTGACAGGAGTTCAGCGAGATGAAGCTGGTAGTATTCAAGGTTTTAACATTATCGATTCTGGTGGAGGGGAGAGTTATGTTGATGCCGACAAGTATCATGAGATGTGTTTCGGAACAGAAGACCACCGAGTGATAGATCCGACAACCATTGTTGTACAAAAAAACGATTCATCGGCAGGTATTGAGATAAAACAAGACACCGACACAGAAATCGACAATGAAAATAATAAGTCTTGGTTGCAGCGTTTATTTGGAAGGAGGAATAGTTGATGATAGATGCTAAATCGGTTGTTTCAAAGTTGAAAGGGGGAGCTCTTGGCGGGGCAAAGATTCCTCATGGTTTATCGAATCCGGTTTTGCGTGTAATGGAGGGAAACTTATATATTGCGGTGTTTGTGTACATTTACAACCGAGAAAACCTTCAACTAAATCGAATGCCACGTCCGATTCATTGGATTATTGCTGATATATCTACTGGCGATATTATAAAAGAATTTGATTGTAGAATAAATGATTTCTCGAGAGCCGCATATGAAAATCTATATGATTTGAATGACCAAAGTTTAAAAAAACCAACCCGTGATGACTTTGCAGAGATTTATTCTCTCTTGGATTCTGTCAGAATGGAATATTTAGAAAGCGGAAAATGTGATTACGAGACATATGGGCAATATCTTGATAGAATACTTGAAATAACTCCAAGAAGCTATCGTCAGTTCTACCAAGAACTAAGTAATCTTCGCGAAGGGATCCTTTGTTAGGAAAGAAAAATGCTTGCAGATATAACAGAGCAGTATCAGATAATAATACAGAATGGGATTTGGAGATGTTACAAACCACAATCCGTAAAATGGAAGCCTATAATGGCTTGAAAATCAATACAATCTAAAGAGGAGGATGATTTTTATGGCTCTTTTTGCCAAAAACCCGAATGAAACAGCCTATGTAGGCGGAAAAAAGCATTGGACAGATGTTATTAAAAATAGCGGTCCTGGAGAGTTGTTGTTGTGGAGACAGCCTGAGGAGGATTTCAATACCAATTCAACGCTCATAGTAATGCCTGGAGAAGAAGCCATTTTTGTGAATGGCGGAATAATAGAGCAGGTTTTTCAGAATGGAACTTACAAGCTGACAACAGAGAACTACCCGTTCATAAGCAGACTTAGAAATGCTTTCTCGGGCGGAATAAGCACGTTCAATTGCGTTGTGTATTTTGTCCGCAAAGCAGATAGTCAGGAAATCTTGTGGGGTACTGATAGCCCGATTCAGGTCCGAGATAAACTTTGGGGAGTTCGAACGGAAGCTCGTGTGAGAGGCGCGTACAAAGTTAGAATTGAGAATCCGTCGATTTTCCTGGAAAAACTCATTGGAAATAATGTGACGTATCAATTCCAAAACGATTTGGATAAATACTTTAGAAGTGAATTTCAGGGCAGAATTAAAACCTCTGTTTCCAAGTTCCTTAACAGCCTTGAACAAGAGTTGATTGGGCTTGATGCTTACATGGATGAGCTTTCTGCAGGAGTCGAGCCATATATAGACGACGCGCTGCAGGATTATGGACTTAAATGTGTAAGGTTCACGCTCTCCGGAATAGATGTAGATACAAGCAAATATGACCAGCTTGACGAATCGCAGATTGAACTTATTGCTCGTCAAAGAGGCTACCAGGGTGATAAAGCCGGCCTTGAGATACTTGGTTCTGACTGGGCGAGAGTCCAAGGAGTCAATGTTCTTAAAGCTTTGGCAGAAAACCCGGGAGCAGGCGGTACCGCAGCTGCAGGTGCGGGTCTCGGAATGGGCATGGGTGCGGCAGGAGCCTTTGGATCCATTGCACAGCAGGTATTCTCACCGGTTACTAATGGCGCAGAAACGCGTCCACCTATGCAACAGCCATCCGGCAGGTTTACACAGAGAGGAGCAACTGAGGAACAGAAACCCGCAGCAGAGGATCCGTTTGAAGTGCTGGCAAAACTTAAAAAGATGCTTGACAACGATCTAATTGGCCAGGCAGAATATGATGCCAAGAAGGCAGAAATACTTAGCAGAATGTGAGGCGAACAAAATGGCAAAGAAAATTACTTTTTGGATTATTCTTGACCTAGTGTTTTTGGTCGTCTTTAATCTATTGTTTTTCTTAATTGGCGGATTTAAACATCCTGCCTCTGTTTGGATTTCATATGGATTTATCCACTTTGCATACCTAATGGTCATATTAACACCGTTTATAACGCGCAAGAGTACCAGTTCCTCAGTGTTCGGCCTCTCATTGTATACGGTGTCGGCTATATATTTTATAATTGAACTTATTGCAGGAATAGTGTTTATTATTCTCCGGCAAGAAAAGTACATTCTGGCGCTCATCATTCAAGTGATCATAGCAGGGTTGTACATTGTTGCGCTTGTTTCTCATTTGATGTCGAACGAGGTTAGCGGGGACCGAATACTTCACCGGGAAGTTGAGATTGCCTTCGTGAAGGATGCGTCAACTCGGGTCCAATCATTGATAGGATTAAGCTCCGCCACAAAAATAAACAAGGCCCTCGAACGACTCTATGATTTAATTCATTCCAGCCCATCAAAGTCTAACGAATCCGCAAAACAACTTGAGGGCGAGATAACTAGAATGATTTATGATTTGGAGAGTGCGGTGCAATCAGGGACTCTCGAAGAGGGCGAGATTGATTTAAAAATCAAAAAACTGTATTCTGCCGTTGAAGAGAGAAACCGGAAGGTACGATAATTTATAAACACATTTAAAATCCGCCCTGCCCAGGTCGGTTACGCAACTCATTTTGATTTGTAGCTAGCTTATGCTTGTTTGGGTAATTCTCAGAATTTAATTGTTTTTAATTTTTTGCCTATTGTGAGAAGAAAAAGGATCAATAGACAAGAGCAAAGGAAGGCGTAGACGGAAGAACTCAAATTAAGCGTATGTGAGGACAAATCGGAAACACGAGATTGTTGTTTAAAAGGGGAGTATAGCGAGGGTGATTCTAACAGTTCTTTAAACTCCAAAAATCACCACCATCTTAATTTCACCCCGCTATATTCCCTCTTGATAGGGTACAATATTTTTCGCATATTCGAAATCGGGTAAAAAGATAGAGATACCGGACAACTCATAGTAGAATGTAATCGCCAAAAGACATTCGAAAGGAGTAATCAGGTATGTCTAACGAGAAAATTATACGGTAGAGCGATGAGGCGGTAAAGGGAGAAACCAAAGATTTGGTAAGAAAAAGCGTTGAAGAAACGCTAAATGACTTGTTGGATAAAGAAGCCGAGGAACTAATCGGAACATCAGAATACTTACAATACCCGAGAATAAAACTCGGGTATTGAAAACAAATTGAAATAACAAAGTATAATTGGCGGCGATTGATGAGTTATTTTTTATTCGGGAGGCACATTCTAAATGATAAACTACAAATGTAAAAACTGTGCCTGTGAAATGTCTGTAAACGAAGCGGGGGAACTTCAATGCAGCTACTGCGGCAGTAAATTCGTGTTGTCAGACAAGGATTTGCAGGGCTACAAGGAGTTCCGTTATAATCTGCTCTCCTACCTGAGCGCGCTGTCCGATTGTCCGAAAACGGAAGAGACAGACTGGATCTGGTCAAGGGCGGAGACGTTGGCCCTAAAAACGTGTGACGGGAAGAGTATCAATATCAATTATCTTTTCCAGACAAACAACGACGGAATAACCGTATACACCTGCAGATACAATTTATTATTTGTCTTTTCGAAGAGCGCTGCCGGCGCGGCTGACAGATTTATTTCGATGCCATCAAAACTGAAATATCCGCCGGCCGATATCCGCGGGCTTAACCGGTACTTCCCTTCATTGTCGGGTAATTTCACGCTCGAAAACGGGCAGACGGTTTTGTCTTTTTCAAAAAGCGAAGAGTGCTATCCTCTCTCCGCGTTTGGAAGCCTTCCGCCTGAGCACGCGGCATGGATTGTTTCGAGACTCGAAAACATTTGTTGCGTTCTTGCCTACAGCAACATCTCACACGGAGGCATTAATCTGGATAACGTCCTTATCAATCCGAGAACTCATGAGGCGTTTCTGGCCGGTGGCTGGCAGAATGCCCGGGAATGTGAAGGCGGATCCGAAAAAGATCTGGAAGCGATACGGGAGACGGCAAAGCGAGTAATGGGTATACGTTGCGGCGAAGCGCCGGACGAATTCCTGCGTTTTATATCAAATAAACCGGCCGGTTCGGCCTTTGACGATTTTGCTCTTTGGGACACGGTGATACGGGACGGTTTCCAGGGCAGAAGATTCAAAAAACTTGATCTTAACAATCTTAACGTATAAGGAGAATTATCATGGGACACGGCAGTTACACAAGTTCAGACTGGGTTAAACTCAAGGAAAGCAGCGGAATTACAACCACTTCAAGGGCCAACGATCTTTTCAAAAATAGAGAAATGGATCCCAAATTCAATCCGAAATTCATCGAGAACAGGCTGTCGCTTGATTCAGAGGAGCATCCGGATTCGACGCCTATAATTATAGGCCTTGACGTGACCGGGTCGATGGGTTATCTCGCGGAAAAAATTGCCAAAGAGGGACTTCACGAAACAATGATGAAATTGTTTTCCACCAAGTCCGTGAACGATCCTCAGATATTGTTTGCCGCAATAGGGGATTGTTGCGACCGCGCTCCTCTTCAAGTAACTCAGTTTGAGTCGGACATCCGTATCGCGGAGCAGCTTCTGCAGCTCTGGCTCGAGGGCCGCGGCGGGGACAGCCCAGAGGACTACCCGCTTCTCTGGTATTTTGCTTCAAGGCACACGACCACCGACAGAAACGCAAAACGCCATAAAAAGGGCTATCTTTTTACCATCGGGGACAATGACTGTCACCACTCATTGCGCGCGGATGATATAAGAAAAGTATTCGGCGACGATTCAAAAGGCGTCAAAGTTTTGGATTTAGCGAGTGAAGCATCGGAAAAATACCATCTTTTCCACATTTCAATAAGCTTTAGCCGTACATATATGCTTGAATCGGCTATTCCGGGAAGGATAATCAATATTAATAAAGCACAGGTGGAATATATACCTGACATTATTATAAGCACTATCAGACTCAGCGAAGGAACTGAGCTTGAGCAGATACTGAAGGAACTTCCGGAACAGATTCGCCCGATAATCAAATCGGCTCTTTCCGGCCTTGTAATTGAGTCAAAAGGGGAGGTAAACTTTTGACAGGTAGAACTGCCGCGGTGATTGGCGTCGGATTCGGCGACGAAGGAAAAGGATTGGCAACGGATTATTTGTGCGCGGGATTTGACAATGCAACTGTCATACGCCACAACGGCGGCGCGCAGGCGGGTCATACCGTGATATTCGGCGACAGGCGCTTCGTGTTTCATCAGCTTTCCTCCGGTTCTTTCAGACATGCTGACACATACTGGGCGCAAACGTTCATGCCGGATCTTTACAAACTTGAGGCCGAACTTTCGGATTTCAAAGAGGTTTCCGAGTATATGCCGGTAATTTACGCCGATCCGGATACCTGCCCGACTTTTCTCGACGATATATTGATTAATATGGCGCTGGAAAAAAGCCGTGGCGAGAAACGGCATGGCAGCTGCGGCATGGGAATAAATGAAGCTGCTCTTCGAATTTGCGCAGGTTTTGGATTGACCATTCAATTTATCAAAACCTGCGATGCTAGCCGTTTATACAATGAATTGCTCAGAATCCGCAAGGAGTATGTTGCCTGCAGACTCGAGTCACTTGGGCTCAAAAGGAACGAACTGGGTGAATACGGCGAACTGCTTGACAGTAAGACGGTACTTTTCAATTTTGCGGAACAAATGGCCCAAAATGCCTGTTATGTGAATGTTGTGAATAATTGCGAGGATTATTTTGCAAGGCAAGACAGAGTAATATTTGAAGGAGCTCAAGGGCTTTTGCTCGACTCCGAAAACAAAGAATACGCCCCTCATGTCACTGCGTCGCGTACAGGGCTTGCAAATCCGGTCTCGCTTTGCAAAAAATACGGGTTGAAGCTGGATTTGATTGTGTATGTGATGAGAAGTTATGTCACTCGCCATGGTGCCGGCCCTTTACCGCATGAATGTGAAAAGGCAACTTTGGGCAACATTTCAGAGGATCTTACTAATAGGGAGAATGAGTGGCAGGGAAAACTCCGCTATGGCAGATATGAGTCTCCCGCATCTCTCGCATCGCGGATACTGACGGATGTTGACGGCTGCGATGCTGAAGTGGCGTTGTTCATTACCCACCTCAACGAGACAAACGGGTCAATAAGGTTTAGCTCCGGCGACATGGCGGCGAATCAACTCAGTTCTCATCCTTCATTTTTGGAGAGAGTAAAGAAATCTTTTTTGTCGGACTCTCCAACGCAAGCGTTCAGCGATAATCATTAAACATTTTTTGGAGAAAGGGAACGGATGTGGAAAGAAAAATAAACTGGAACTCGGGCTGTTTCGACGAGATTGGACTTGTGTATGAAAAGGCAGAGAACAATAAGACTATAGGTGATTTGTTGTCCGAACTTGAAGAGATCGCGCTTCGGGAGACCGAGAATAGTTGCGGGCTCATTTCAATTGATAATAAGCCCGTCAGTCGTGACATGGTGAAAGCTATGTCCGAAATAGAAAGAGAAAAGCTGATTAGTATTCTATCCGACTTTGGGCTGTTAGAGTTTAACCCTTTGCTAACCGAACCTAAAATCGTGGTTAAATTTAGCGATAAAATTCAAAAAGTTGTTGGATGCACAATGTTTTCTGTTCTGAATCGGCTTGAAAAGATTGATGGTTCATATAATGCTATGCTTTTCCCAAAGGCAACACTTGAATTACAGATTCCGCTTGGCGGGAAAAAAGGAATGCTGAAGTGGGAACTGTTGATAATGCAGCTGTATCCCTGGCTGTCGGTGAGTGAAGTATCTTCTAACATTATAGCCGAGGAACTGATTGAGAAAGATAAGACGAAAGACGATAAAATAAAAACTCTCTCAGACAGAAGCTATATTCGTTATATTAGCATAAATAATACTGCATATGTGCCGCTCTCAGGCTGGAAAGCCTTTGACGTGGTGTTGGACACGCGGCCGTACGGATGGGAGTATATCGTTGACAGCGCGGATTACCTGGCCAATTCAGATATAACACCAACAGACTTGACGGTATATGACCTTTCGGGAAGCAAGGTGGAATTATACGACCAACTGACTAAGGCAAGATGTGCTGTAAAGGCAATAAGGCAGCTGGAATCGGAATATTCATCTCTTGCCCTCATGGGTCACAGCAAAGTACTTGAGTTGCCTGTCAGAATATTGTGGTTTAACCAGACCAACAGAATGCGAGTATATGGAGCAACAGAGGATATATCGCTTGTCACTCGCTACGTTGAAACAGTCATTAGACGAACCTTCAACACTCCGGATGCCATGGCGCTCGCAACACCGGCATCCGCGACCGTGCCGGAAGCTGATCCGGTGAAGAAATCTTCTACGGAATCGGAGAGCGATTCATTATCTTTGTTCGCAGACAACAGGGCAGATGTACAAACGGAGGAATTTGCGCCAGTGCCGGAAAGCGGGGCATCCACTACCCATGCAGACAAACCGGAAATTGCTCCGGTGGATAAATCGGCTACAGCACGAGGTGACGTGCCCCCGATTATGATTGCAGATAAACCGGTGACGGTTAAACGAAAATCCATTATGGGAACATTGATGCTCCTTGGCGGTATTGCCGTGCTTGTTGCTGTGATTCTACTGATTGCGTTTAAGGTGTCGGCAAAAATCCACAGTGCGGTCATATCCTCGCTGGTTGCTCTCGGGGCAATCTTAGTAATTCTTGCCGTTGCGAGACTCCGCATCGAAAAAGGCAAAATTCGAGAGGGGAACCTGTTCAAGGCGCTTACCCCGGCACAAAAATGTCTAATTGTGTTCTTTGTTTCATTTGCGGCCATGTTCTTTTTTCCCTATAATGAAAAAGGAGAGCCTTCCACGGTTTCAACAATATTGTTTTTAATTTGCTGGGGAACATTTAATGCTTCAATAATACTGGCAATTGTCAGGGCTGTACGAAATAAATCCAAACGGAAAGGTGAAGAGCAAGTCACTTCACAGACTGCGCCCAGACAAGGAAATCCCGATAATAAGGAGGCGTATCTGCAAGCCAATAAAAGTGAGAACAATAGGGTTGTCCCTCCTGTGCTTGCTGAAACGGGTGCGACTGCACAAAAAGAGCAAGTATTCAAATGCTGGGCGTGCAAGAGAGAATTGCCTGCAAAATACCGCCACAACGGATTCCTTTGCGCTGATTGTGCCAATGCGGGAATAACACTTGAGGACATCATTGCCGCAAACCGACAAACCGCAGAAGAAGCTACTTCTAATTTGAAAAAACCTCAAGTGCTTAGCGGACAGTTCGAAGAAGGTGTTAATTATTTGGTTCAAAGCATTCCGGAAAAGGATCTGTATCTTGTAGAGATTCACGATATTACGCGAAAGTATCTTTCGGATTCTATGTGGGCTGTCGGCATTGCGGGATATGCGGCCTTTGCGTTGACCGAGGACGAATACAAAATCATGGCAGTTAACAGAGATACCGCCGCCATGAATGAACTGGTGGGCAAGTTGCTTCAGCACATTCCAAAAGACAGACTCATCGGATCCGGCTATTTCCGGATTGGGTCTAACGAACCTGCAGGTGAACTACATCTCAATTCCAAATGCGAAACGATGGACGACGGAGCATATCAAAAGTATAAAAAACGTGCAGCGATTCAGTATGTCAAATCACTCGATAATGTATATGCTACTTTTATGAAAGTGACCGGCGAAAAGATCCCTTCAGTTGACATGCAGGGGTATGCATGGGTTTTCTCCAAAATGGAATATGCGGAAAACACAATGAAAGCCAATCCGGGGGTTGATATGTACTGCAAGAAAATGGATAGAGAGGAGTTTGAATTATTTATTAAGTCGTGGTACCGATTAGGTATAACTCGATTCAAACTAAATCCCGGGATCAATGATCATTATGCCGAACTGGAGCGTGATGATTATTTACCGATTGAGGGCTTTGAGAAATGGGATTACGCCGGTTCTTTTCTTAACCAGGCCATTATCCGGTATAAGCAATGCCGCGCTGTGAAGAGTAATCAGAGCGCCGGCGTGAGTGCGACGTTGATGTGGCAGTTTATATGTAATGAACTTTATAATACTCCTTTAATTGTGCCTGTTTCTTATGACGGAGAACCGGATGACGTTGCCGATTGGATTATTCATACAACGCGCGGCGGCACTGAATTGATGACTCATATAGCGCTGAAAAAGAAAGTCCGCGAAAGCGAAGACAGCGGCGCAAGATTCGTGGCGGAGGACGATTCCGGAAAACCGATGTATCTGCTTAATAAAGAATTTCTATTTGGAAGCGAACGCTATCGATTTGCAAAAGAGGCAGCAGTTAGCGAAGGCAGAACCATGCATTTACGTACAATAACAGCAAATGGCAACACATATTTATGCGGCTTTACTGATTTTGATTCCATGCGCGCTCTTTTGGGTAGCAATTTCAGAGTTGCAGTAATGTCATACGAAGAGATAATTGCATTTATTTCATCTAGAACTAATACTACAGGAATAATTCATGGGATTATCATCAATCCGGGGACAAATGAGCTAATCCTTTCCCGGGAAAACGTAGAAAAGATAACTGCATCCAGACAGAATAAACAGAAGCAGAATTCATGACAGGAATTCGAGGCAGTGTGATTCAGACTGCAAAGAGAAAAGCCAGTGGGTGAAATAAAATCGATGGATATACGGAGATGATTTGCCTTGTAGTAGGCAAATTGAAACACGTCTATCTGCCGCTGGCCTAACACGCATCTACGGAAACGGGGAGTAGAACCATTTCGTTCATTTGACCGTTCATTTGACACGTTCATTTGACGTTCATTTGACGTATTTCCCTCTTGCCACGCCCGCGCCCATGTGGTATAATAACTCCGGTTCGAAAACGGACCGCGTTTGCGAGTCGTTTCGGGCGTGTCTTTAAGACGGCACAGAGAGGCCGTCAAGACGGAGGAGAAAGTATGGCGGACATAATGCGCAAGTATTCTGTGTTCAGGAGCTGCAGGATTCCCTCCTTTTCTCCGGTTCTTTCAGAGGAAATACTTCCCGTTGCGGAAGAGTTGACGGTTTTTCCCGGCTTTTGTGATGTGCACGTTCACTTCAGAGAGCCGGGTTTTTCTTATAAGGAGACCGTTGAGAGCGGGTCGCGGGCGGCGGCGAGGGGCGGTTTTACGGCGGCTTGCGCGATGCCGAACCTTAGCCCGGTGCCGGATTCGGCGGAAAATCTCGAAAAGGAGCTGGAAATAATCAGAAACGACGCGGTCGTCAGGGTGCTTCCGTACGGGGCGATCACGGTTGGCGAAAAGGGCGAAAAGCTTGCGGAAATCGAGGCGATGGCGGGAAATGTTGTCGCGTTTTCGGACGACGGGAAGGGAATTCAGTCGCGGGAAATGATGCGCGAGGCGATGATGCGCATTAAGGCGGCCGGGAAGATCACGGTCTGCCACTGCGAGGACGAGGCGCTGGTCCGGGGCGGGTACGTTCACGACGGGAATTACGCGAGGGCGCACGGCCACAAGGGGATCTGCTCCGAGAGCGAGTGGCGGCCGATCGAGCGGGACCTTGAGATCGCGAAGGAGACCGGGGCGCCGTACCACGTGTGCCACATTTCGTGCCGCGAGAGCGTTGAGCTTATCAGGCAGGCGAAAAGGGACGGCGTCGACGTGACGTGCGAGACCGCGCCGCATTACCTGCTTTTGGACGAAAACGACCTGCGCAACGAGGGGCGGTTCAAGATGAATCCGCCGGTCCGCGGGGCCGGGGACAGGTTTGCGCTGCTGGAGGGGCTTCGGGACGGAACGATCGACATGATCGCCACCGACCACGCGCCGCACAGCGCGGAGGAGAAGTCGCGCGGGCTGGCGAAAAGCTCGTTCGGGGTGGTTGGCCTCGAGACCGCGTTTCCGCTTCTTTACACTTACCTCGTGCGGGAAAAGATCATTTCCCTGGAAAAACTCGTTGAGCTGATGGCCGTGAACCCGCGCGAACGGTTCGGGATTCCGCTCGGGCCTTCGGACTTTACTGTTTTCAATCTGAACGCTTTTTACACGGTCGATCCGTCGGCGTTCGCGTCGAAAGGCAGGGCGACTCCGTTCAAGGGGTGGGGCGTTTACGGAAAATGCGTGCTCACCAGCTGCGGCGGAAAAACGGTCTACACGGCGGGAAATAATTAAAAGCGGGAAATATTTCCCGGGGAAGCGGTGGATTTTCCAAGGTTGTGGATTTTCCAAGCGGAAACGGAGATATTTCCAAAAATGGCGGTGGATTTTCTGGAATTGTGGATTTTCCGCGGAGAAACAACCGACCTTTGGAAAATTGTGGATTTTCCACGGAGAAACGACAGGATTTTGGAAAATTGTGGATTTTCCACGCAAACAACAGAATTACCCGGCAGACCCCGGAAATTCCAGTTAACTGGAAAAACAGGTCAGGCCGGAGAATATAATTCACGACAAATTAATAAAATCGTCCGGGAGGCGAATTTAAATGTCAAAAAGAACAGACATCAAAAAAGTACTTATCATAGGTTCGGGCCCGATCGTTATCGGTCAGGCGGCGGAGTTTGACTACGCGGGAACGCAGGCGTGCCTCGCCCTTAAGGAAGAGGGCTACGAGGTCATTCTGTGCAACTCGAACCCGGCTACGATTATGACGGACACGTCGATTGCCGACAAGGTCTACATGGAGCCGCTCACGCTCGAATACGTGGCGAAAATCCTGCGTTACGAGAGGCCGGACGCGATCGTTCCGGGTATCGGCGGGCAGACGGGTCTCAACCTCGCGATGCAGCTTTCGCGCAAGGGCATTCTGAAGGAGTGCGGCACGGAGCTTCTGGGGACGCCGGCGGACAGTATCGAGAGGGCCGAGGACCGCGAGCTTTTCAAGGAGATGTGCGAGTCGATCGGCGAGCCGGTCATTCCTAGCAGGATCACGTACAACCTCGAGGAGGCGAAGGCGGCGGCGTTGGAGATCGGGTACCCGGTCGTTCTGAGGCCGGCGTTCACGCTCGGAGGTACGGGCGGCGGGTTCGCGAACAACGAAGAAGAGCTTGTCGAGATCGCGCAGAACGGGTTCAAGCTGTCGCCGGTTTCGCAGGTGCTTGTCGAAAAGTCGGTGAAGGGCTACAAGGAGATCGAGTTCGAGGTGATGCGCGACTCGAACGACCACGCGATCACGATCTGCGGCATGGAAAACGTAGACCCGGTGGGCGTTCACACGGGTGACTCGATAGTCGTGGCGCCGATTCTTTCGCTCAACGAGCACGACCTCAAGATGCTCAACGATTCGGCGATCAAGATCATTCGCGAGCTGAGGATCGAGGGCGGGTGCAACGTGCAGTTCGCGCTGAACCCCACGTCGAGCGAGTACTTTTTGATAGAGGTCAACCCGCGCGTGTCGCGTTCGTCGGCGCTTGCTTCGAAGGCGAGCGGGTATCCGATCGCGCGCGTGACGGCGAAGATCGCGGTGGGCATGTCGCTGGAGGAGATCCCGGTGGCGGGCGGAAACGCGGCGACGGAGCCGGTTCTGGACTACTATGTGGCGAAGTTCCCGAGGTTCCCGTTCGACAAGTTCACGTCGGCGCCGAACGTTCTGGGGACGCAGATGAAGGCGACGGGCGAGGTCATGGGCATCGGATCGACGCTCGAGGAGTGCATTCTGAAGTCGGTGCGGTCGCTCGAAACGGGCGTCACGCACCTTAGGCTCGCCAAGTTCGACCACATGCCGGATGACGAACTTTTTGCCTATATTTCGGAAACAAGAGACGATAACATTTTCGCGGTGTGCGAGCTTTTGCGCCGCGGAGCGGACAATAAGGCGGACATGGAGGCGCGCATAAAGAAGATCCACGAGGTGACGATGATCACGGAGCTTTTCCTGGAGAGCTTCGCGAAGATCGTCGCGATGGAGAAGGAGCTTGCCGCGAACGTCAACAACGTAAAAGTGCTTGAAAAAGCGAAAAAAATGGGCTTTGCCGACAAGTATATTGCCGGCCTCTGGAACCTCACGGAGCTCGAGGTCTACGAGAAGCGCAAAAAGTACGGGATCGTGCCGGTCTTCAGGATGGTCGACACGCTGCACACCGGGAAATACATCGCGTACCTCTATTCGAGCTACAGCGGCAAAAACGATTCCAGACTTTCGAACAAGAAGAAGATCGTCGTGCTCGGCGCGGGTCCGATCAGGATCGGCCAGGGCGTGGAGTTCGACTACTCGACGGTTCACGCGGTGCAGACGATCAGGCGAGCGGGCTACGAGTCCATTATTATAAACAACAACCCGGAGACGGTTTCGACCGACTACACGACGGCGGACAAGCTCTACTTCGAGCCGCTGACGCCTGAGGACGTGATGGCCATTCTCGACTTCGAAAATCCGGAGGGCGTTATCGCGTCGCTTGGCGGCCAGACCGCGATCAACCTCGCGCAGCCGCTTGTGGACAGGGGCGTCAAGATAATCGGAACGGACTGCGCGGCGATCGAAAAGGCCGAAAACCGCGACAGCTTCGAGAAAATCCTTCTGGAGCTCGGAATTCCGCAGCCGAAGGGGCGCGCGGTAACAAAAATCGAGGACGGCGTCGAGGCGGCGGCGGAGATCGGTTACCCGGTGCTTGTGAGGCCTTCGTTCGTGCTTGGCGGGCGTGCGATGCAGATCGTTGCGAACGAGGAGCAGCTGCGCCACTACCTGAAGACGGCGGTGGAGATCGACGCGGACAAGCCGGTGCTGGTCGACAAGTACATTCTCGGAAAAGAGGTCGAGGTCGACGCGATCTGCGACGGCAGGGACGTTTTCGTGCCGGGAATCATGGAGCTCGTTGAGCGCACCGGAATCCACTCGGGCGACTCGATCAGCGTCTACCCGGCGTTCAGCATTTCCGACAAGGTCAAGGGAACGATCCTCGGCTACGCGAAGAGGCTCGGCCTCGGGATCGGGATCGTGGGTCTCTACAACATCCAGTTCATCGTCGACGCCGACGAAAACGTTTTCATCATCGAGGTCAACCCGCGGTCGTCGCGGACGGTTCCGTTCCTGAGCAAGGCGACGGGCTACAGCCTCGCGGACATCGCCACGGAGGTCATTCTGGGCAACTCCCTTAAGGAGCAGGGCATTTTCTGCCTCTACCCGGACGAAAAGAAGCGCTTCTACGTGAAGGTGCCGGTGTTCAGCTTCAACAAGATCAAGGGGCTCGACGCGTACCTCTCGCCGGAAATGAAATCCACGGGCGAGGCGATCGGCTACGATGACAAGCTGAACCGCGCGCTCTACAAGGCGCTGCAGGCGGCCGGCACGCACCTCCAGAACTACGGAACGGTCTTCGCGACGATTGCCGACAAGGACAAAAACGAGGCGCTCCCGCTGATCAGGCGCTTCTACAACCTGGGCTTCAACATCCAGGCGACCGCCGGAACGGGCCGCTTCCTCAAGGAAAACGGTATCCGCACGCACGTGCTCGGGAAGATCTCCGACGGAAGCCGCGACATTCCGGACGCAATCAGGCAGGGGCACATCGCGTACGTGATCAACACGCGCGACATCGGTTCGATGGTCGAGGAGAGCGACGGCGTCGAGATCAGGAAGCTGTCGACCGAAAACAACGTGACGATATTCACGTCGCTGGACACCGTGAAGGTGCTTCTGGACGTGCTGGAAGAGACCACGCTGACGATTTCGACGATCGACGCTTGATATTTCCCGCCGGTTGGAAAAAATTTCCCGCGAATACGGATATTTCCCGCCGGTTGGGAAATAATTCCCGCGGCTTTGGAAAATATTTCCGGGAAATAAAGGAAAGGACACTACTTTTAAATGAAAGACGTTATTTTTACGGTCATATCGAACAAAAAGATCGCGAACGGCGTGTTCAAAACGGAGCTCTCCGGCGACACCTCGGCAATCAAGAAACCGGGGCAGTTCGTGAACTTCGCGATCGAAGGGCTCTACCTGAGGCGGCCAATCTCGGTCTGCGACGTCGCGGACGGAAGATTGACAATCATCTACAAAACAGTCGGAAAAGGCACCGCGAAAATGGCCGAAGCGTCGCCGGGAGAGGCTTTCAAGGTGCTCACGGGACTCGGGAACGGCTACGATCTCGAAAAAGCCGGCGAAAAACCGCTTCTTATCGGCGGAGGGGTCGGCGTGCCGCCGCTCTATTATCTCGCGAAGGAGCTTGTGAAAAAGGGCGCGAAGCCCGTCGCGGTGCTCGGCTTCAACTCGGTGGCGGACGTTTTTTACGAAGAAGAGTACAAAAAACTCGGCTGCGAAACGGTGGTGACGACGGTCGACGGCTCGTACGGCCATAAAGGATTTGTGACCGACGCGCTGCCCCAAGAATACACGCATTTTTACACGTGCGGACCGCTCCCGATGCTCAAGGCGGTTTTCAGGCAGACGAAAACCGGCGGCCAGTTCAGCCTCGAGGAGAGGATGGGCTGCGGTTTCGGCGCGTGCATGGGCTGCAGTATGATGACGGCAAACGGCGCGAAAAGGGTCTGCAAGGACGGGCCGGTTTTTGAAAAGAGCGAGCTTTTGTGGTGAGAACGCGCGCACGCTACCCAGGCGGCGACGCTCGCAAAGGAGTGGAAATGGAAGATCTGAGAGTAAATCTTTGCGGAATCGAGCTTGACAACCCTGTCATTCCCGCCTCGGGAACGTTCGGGTACGGGTACGAGTTCGCGGAGCTGTACGATATAAACGTGCTCGGGACGTTTTCGTTCAAGGGCACCACGCGCGAGCCGAGGTACGGGAACCCGCTTCCGCGCATCGCCGAGTGCACGGCGGGAATTATAAATTCGATCGGGCTGCAGAACCCGGGCGTCGAAAAAGTGGTCGCGGAGGAGCTGCTGAAGCTCAAAAAGTGCTTCAACAAGCCCGTTATCGCGAACGTCAGCGGCTTTTCGGTCGAGGACTACGTTTACTCGTGCGGGAAGCTTGACAGGGAGCCGCAAGTAGGCTGGCTCGAGGTGAACGTCAGCTGCCCGAACGTTCACGGCGGCGGGATGAGCCTCGGAACCGACGCGAACAAGGTTTCGGAGATCGTAAAAGCGGTCAAAAAGGTCGTGAAAAAGCCGGTTATCGTCAAGCTTACGCCGAACGTTACCGATATCGTCGCGATCGCGAAGGCGTGCGAAGATGCCGGGGCCGACGGAATCTGCCTTATAAACACGCTGACAGGCATGAGAATCGACCTGAAAACGAAGCGCCCCGTTATCGCGAACAAGATCGGCGGCTTTTCGGGGCCGGCGGTTTTTCCGGTCGCCATGAGAATGGTCTGGCAGGTCACTGACGCGGTCAGAATTCCGGTCGTGGGCTGCGGCGGAGTCTCGTCGGCGGAGGACGTTATCGAGATGATGCTGGCGGGCGCGACGGCGGTTGAGGTCGGCGCCGCGAACCTCGTGAACCCGTTCGCGTGCAGGGACATAATCGAAGATCTTCCCGAAACGATGAGAAAATACGGAATTGCAAGGCTTAGAGACGTGATCGGAGGGGCAAAATAATGGCAAGAGACGTAATTGTGGCGTGCGACTTCGCGGACGCGAAAACGACGCTTGATTTTCTGGATCTTTTCGAAAAGAACTCAAATACGGGCCGGAAGCCGTTCGTGAAGATCGGGATGGAGCTTTTTTACGCGGAAGGGCCTTCGATCGTGCGAGAGATCAAATCGCGCGGTCATAAGATCTTCCTCGACCTGAAGCTTCACGACATCCCGAACACTGTCAAAAAAACGATGGCGGTCCTGTCGAAACTCGACGTCGACATCACGAACCTCCACGCGGCAGGCACCTCAAGCATGATGAAGGCCGCCCTTGAAGGACTGACCCGCGAGGACGGCACGAGACCGCTGCTGATTGCGGTGACCCAGCTCACCTCTACGGACCGCGAGGCGCTGGAAAACGAGCTGCTTATAAAGGAGCCGATGGAGGAAGTGGTGATGAGCTACGCGCTGAACGCGAAGAATTCCGGGCTGGACGGCGTTGTGTGCTCGCCGCTTGAGGCAAAAGCCGTTCACGACACCTGCGGAAAAAGCTTTTTGACGGTGACGCCCGGGGTCAGATTTGATGACGGCGAAAAGGGCGACCAGAAGCGCGTGATGACGCCCCGCGAGGCGCGCAAAGCCGGTTCCGACTATATTGTGATGGGGCGGCCGATTACCGCTGCGGCGGATCCGTGCGCGGCGTATTTCAGAGCAGTCAGAGAATTCCTGGAGGATTGAGAAAATGACAGAGAGAGAAAGATTGATAGCGAAGGACCTTCTGACAATTAAAGCGGTCTTTTTCAGGCCGGAGGAGCCGTTCACGTGGGCAAGCGGCATCAAGAGCCCGGTCTACTGCGACAACAGGCTGACGCTGACGGCGCCCGAGGTCAGGAACGACGTCGAAAACGCGCTCGCGGAGGCGGTGAAAGAGTACTTCCCGGAGGCGGAGGTGCTGATGGGAACGTCGACGGCGGGAATCGCCCACGCGGCGATAACGGGCCACATTCTCGGGCTCCCCATGGGCTACGTGAGGTCCGGCGCGAAGGACCACGGCCGCGGCAACCAGATCGAGGGAAGGCTTGAAAAGGGTGCGAAAACGGTCGTCATCGAGGACCTGATCTCGACCGGCGGAAGCGTTATCGAGGTCGTGAACGTGCTTCGCGAGGCAGGCGCGGACGTGCTCGGCGTCGTGTCGATTTTTACCTATAATATGGCAAAAGGCTTTGAACGGCTCAAGGCGGCGGACGTGGAAAACCACTCGCTCACAAACTTCGACGTGATCGCGGAGGTCGCGGCCGAAGAGGGCTACGTGAGCCGCGCGGACGTGGAAAAGCTGATCAGGTTCAGGAACGATCCGTCCGACGAATCGTGGATAGCCGGCGCAAAGGAACCCGGCAAACCGGAGGCTTAATATGAGAGGCATTATCGACATTCTTGACCTGTCCGTGGAGGAGCTGGACGGCATCATTTCCGTGGCCTGCGACATTATCGAGCGGCCGGAAAAATACGCGCAGATCTGCCGCGGCAAGAAGCTGGCGACGCTCTTTTTCGAGCCGTCCACCAGAACAAGGCTGAGCTTCGAGGCGGCGATGTACGAGCTGGGCGGGAACGTTCTTTCAGTGTCAAGCGCCGACTCGTCTTCTGCGGCAAAAGGGGAGAGCGTTGCGGACACCGCGCGGGTCGTTTCGTGCTACGCGGACATCATCGCGATGCGTCACCCAAAGGAGGGCGCGGCGCTGGTGGCTGCTCAAAACGCGACCGTTCCCGTCATCAACGCGGGCGACGGCGGCCACTGCCACCCGACCCAGACGCTGGCCGATATTCTCACTATTTATAGGGAAAAAGGCAGGCTCGGCAACATGACCGTGGGCCTTTGCGGCGACCTGAAATTCGGCCGCACCGTCCACAGCCTGATCAACGCGCTTTCCCGCTACGAGGGCGTGAAGTTCGTGCTGATCTCACCCGAGGAGCTGAAGCTTCCCTCCTACGTCAAAAACGACGTCCTCAAAAAGAAGAACATTCCCTACACCCAGACGACCGACCTTTTGGAGGCGATGCCGGAGCTCGACATCCTCTACATGACGCGCGTGCAGCGCGAGCGTTTTTTCAACGAGGAGGACTACGTGCGCCTCAAGGACAGCTACATTCTCACGCCCGACAAGCTCCGCACCGCCAAACAGGACATGATCGTGATGCACCCGCTGCCCCGCGTCAACGAGATCAGCGTGGCCGTCGACGCCGACCCGCGCGCCTGCTATTTTAAGCAGGTCCTCAACGGAAAATATATGCGCATGGCGCTCATTCTGATGCTTTTGAAGGAGGCGGGAACGATATGACAGTCGACTCGATCAAAAACGGCGTGGTCATCGACCACATCACCGCGGGAGGGGGCATGGAAATCTACGAGCTGCTCGGCCTCGGCAGCAGCAACGCCACCGTAGCGATAATGAAAAACGTCCCGAGCACCAAAATGGGCCGCAAGGACATCATCAAAATCGACGGCGACATGGCAATAAACCTTGACGTGATCGGCTACGTTGACCCGTGTGCGACCGTCAACATAATCCGCGACGGAGTTCTGGTCGAGAAGAAGTCCATCGACATGCCGGCGCTCCTCACAGACGTGATCCGCTGCAAAAACCCGCGCTGCATTACATCCACGGAGCAGGAGCTCGCGCACGTTTTCAAACTGACCGACCGCGAAAACCGCGTCTACCGCTGCATCTACTGCGAGACGAAGGGCGAGGCGAAAAGAACGTAAGCGAGTCGTGCGGGAATCCGTGAAGACGAATATGACGAAAAAAGGGGGCTGTTAAAAAACTGGCAATTCTGCCGGGGATGTAACAGCCTCTTTTTTTGTTGTCAAAAAGACAAAAAAGTACCTTTTTTACGTGTT
>CADAZX010000015.1 GCA_902792515.1 uncultured Ruminococcus sp. | reverse complement strand
CCTCACGACGGACACCCTTGTCTTCGGCTAACAGTTCCTACTGCCAAGTCTGTAGCGGACTTTCACCGCCAAGTAATCGCGCATGCCGAGCGCACAAAGAAGGATCCGCGGAAAAACAGTCGGTTTTTCCGCGGATTCCCTTTTATCCGGTCCTTCCGGGCTATTAATCATTTATTCCTCGTTGCGACCGCAGCACTTCTTGTACTTCTTGCCGCTTCCGCACGGGCACGGGTCGTTCCTGCCGACTTTGGTGCTGACCGCCTGAACGTCCTTCCTGTACTGCGTCCTGATCGCGATCCTCTCGTCCGCGTCAAGAATGCCGTCCCACTCTTCAAGCTCGTAGAGCCAGGGCGCCTTCGCCTTGTTCATATTGTAGTAAAGCTTTTTCCAGTCGATGTCGAGAACAACGTTCGAGTCTGCCTCGAGAGTCTCAACCTCGATCTGCGAATTGAGCGAAGTGTTGATTCCGTCGATAAACGCTGTCACCTCAAAAGGCTCCAGCCCGAATTTTTCGGCCAGCTCGCCAACTGTTCCCTCGATCCTGTTCTCGCGGGCAGCCAGGATCGCAGCGTAGGCGTCCTTTTCTTTTCCAAAATACTCCCTGATGTAGGCGTTAACGCGCTCCGCTCCCAGAACGGAGTCGTCGGTTTTTTCCTGCCAGATAGAATAAAGTCCCATTTTTGTCTCCTTAATTTGTGTTTAATAATTTTGCTTTGTGTATCGTTTGCAACGTTAATTCCATTTAACGTTCGCGAAGCTTTTCCTCGCTTTTTCGTAAATGAGCAGCGCCGCCGCAACGGACGCGTTCAGCGATTCGGCCTTCCCGGGCATCGGAATTGTGAGAAGAGTGTCGCAGCAGGCGACCGCCTCTGCCGTAAGTCCGTTGGCCTCGTTCCCGATAACTATCGCCGATTTTCCCTCAAAACTCTCCTCGAAGCACGTGTGCCCGCCCCTCGGGTGCGCCGCGTAGACGGTAAATCCGGCGTTTTGAAGTCTTCCGAACGCCTCGCGCGCGCTCGAAGTCGCGATTCTCAGTACAGGAATGTGAAAAATCGAGCCCACGGTCGAGCGGATCGTCTTCGGGTTGTATGCGTCAACGCAGCCCTTCATCAAAATGACAGCGTCGAACCCTGCCGCGTCCGCCGTTCTGATCACGGTTCCGAGGTTTCCCGGGTCCTGAACGTTTTCCAGAACCACGACAGCGTTTCCGGAAAGGCACTCCTCCTCGCCGGCGCCGCCCATTCCGAAAACCGCCCCGATTCCCTGCGGCGTCTCGGTGAGACTGACCGACTCGAAAACCGGGTCGCTTAAAACGAGCGCCTCCTCAAGAATCTTTCCGACCGCCTGCGCGTATCGCGGACCGCCCGGCCCTTCAGCGGAAGGCGTCAGCAGCTCGCAGCAGATCTTCCGGAACCCCTCCGCGGACGCGAACGACTCGGAAAAAACGATCTTCCTAACGTCGGCGCCGCTCTTGATCCCCTCGGAAACCACGTTCAGTCCCTCCGCGAAAAACACCCTGTGCTCTTCCCGGTATTTCTTTTGCGACAGGCTTTTCAAAAATCTGACCTGTTCGTTTTTGAAACTCGTTACAACCATCTGTGCGTTCCTCCGAAAATCCGATCCGCGTTCTCCGCAGCGCCACACACCGTCGAGCCGGCGCACGGTGCACCTTTATGCCTGATGTCCGTCTGCCGGAATTTCCCTAAAAAAAGGATGCTTTGAATTCCGCCGTTTCGGAACCGCCGCACCCTTTTTCCTCATTATTGTCAGGCTTTAACCTGTTCAACAAGTTTTGCGAATCCTTCGCTGTCGTTGACTGCCATGTCGGCCAGGATCTTTCTGTCGAGGGCAATGCCGTTCTTCTTAAGATCGTTCATAAGCCTGCTGTAGCTCGTTCCGTTGATTCTGGCGGCCGCGTTGATTCTGGTGATCCAGAGTTTTCTGAAATCTCTCTTCTTGGCGCGTCTGTCGCGGAAAGCATAGTTGGCAGATCTGATGACAGCCTGGTTGGCCATCTTGAAGACTGTGCTCTTTCTTCCGAAGTAACCCTTCGCGAGCTTGATAACTTTCCTGCGTCTTGCTCTTGTAGCAACTGAATTCTTAACTCTTGCCATGTTCGTACACCTCCCTGAAAATCAGACGTAAGGCAGCATCTTCTTGACGGTTGCTGCGTTTGCGTCGGCGGCATAGAAATCTTTTCTGTGCTGCTTCTTTGACTTCCTGGTCTTGCTGACGAGTCTGTGACGTCTGAAGGCGTGAGTCATTTTGACTTTTCCGTTAGCGGTGACTCTGAATCTCTTCTTAGAGGCGCTGTGTGTTTTAAGCTTTGGCATAATAATAAACTTCCTTTCATCTCGCTACGGCAGCTTAAAGCCGGCGCGAATACTATTTATTTTTTGGGGGAGAACATGGCTGTCATGCGACGGCCTTCCATCTTGGGTCTTTTGTCCATGACTCCGACCTCGGAAACGCTCTCGGAAAAACGGTCGAGCAGTTCTTCCCCTGATTTAGTGTAATTCATCTCGCGGCCGTAGAATTTAACGGTCACTTTAACTTTGTCTCCGTCCTGAAGGAACTTGTAAGCGCTCTTCACCTTGACCTGCAGATCGTGATCGCCGATGTTGAGCGTGAGGCGGACCTCCTTGATGTCGACGGTCTTCTGGTTCTTTTTCGCGTCCTTCTCTTTCTTGCTGAGATCGAAAATGTACTTGCTGTAGTCCATCACCTTGCAAACGGGCGGAACGGAATTCGGCGCAACGTTCACAAGGTCGAGATCTCTCTCTGCCGCATATTTGAGCGCAGTATCGATATCAACGATTCCGACCTGAACGCCCTCTTCGTTGATCATGCGGACTTCTTTCGCAGTGATTTCTTCATTGATCAAAATATCCTCTTTAGCTATGACGCAACACCTCCAGTGCAAAAAAAAACAGTGTGCCGAAAGTCAAAATTTACCGCACACCTGTTTCCTGAAAAACCGATTTATTTACCCGCCCGCGCATCGCGACCAAGGTGAGAAGCGGTAACTTCTGCTTTCTTGCCGTGTAATAATAATACTTTTTGCGCCACCTGTCAAGCGTTTTTTTCGCGTTTTTCGGAGGTTTTTACGGGTTTCCGGCGTTTTTTTCGCGTGTTTTTTCCGTAAAAATAGGGTGTTTCGCAAACAGGAGCAGAAAGATGCCGGCGCCCCCGTTGTTAAAAGGCGCCGGCCCGTTCCCGATCAATCAGTCAATTACGGTCAATGCGACGCCACGTATGCCGCGACTGAATCGCCGTACCACAGTATGCGGAAAAGGAACATGTACAATGGATCTGTCGTAGACGTTTCCCCGAGTTTTTTCCCGATGAACGAGTCGATCTCGAACCGCATCGTGTTGCTGACCTCCTCCCCGCTTCTCATAAACGTGAACATGTATCCCGTCCTGATCTGAGCCGGGTTGAGCCCCCTGAAATACACCCGGTAAAGCGGTTTCCCGTCGTCTGTTGTCCCGATCGGCTCGAACGACGCCGGCTGAATCGTATACGAGCTTCCGTTCGTGCCCGTTACATTGAGCGTGAGTCCTTCGATATTATCCGCCGCAAACTTGAACCTTAAGGTGAACCCTTCGTCGAGAACGACCGTCGAAGCCTTCCAGAACACCTCGGGATCGTCGACCGTCCGGTACGCCGGTTTGTAGCCGTTCGGGTTGTAATAAATGCTGTCGGAGCTGCCCCACGACGCCTGCTCGGGCGTCAGAACTCCGTTCGCTAGGCTGCCCGTGTTGTAATTGACGTACTTCTGCGCGGCCGCTCCGTAGTTGAGCGTGTCGACAAGCATTTTGCGGAGATTCTCGTATCCTGCCGTGTGGCCGTAGCGGTCGAGCATGTTTTTGCAGTATTTTACCACGCTGTAGTCGATTGCGCCGACCTGCGACGGTTCCGTTTCCCCCGCCAGCGTGCAGAAAAGTCTGACCTTGATGATGTCGGCCATCTTCTGAGGCGTAATGTTCTTGAAAACGAACACGTATTTGCCGGATTCCTCCGTGTAATTCGTCAGCGTGTACTCGACTCCGCAAAACGTTATTTTCAGGAACGGATCCGTCGCTGCCGGGTTTGAGCCGGTAAACGGGGCGGCAGGCACCTTGAACCTGACGGAAAGGTTTTCGGTGAGAACAAGCCCCGCGTCGGAAATCCTCAGCTCCGGGTCGAGCTCCCGCGCGACCGTAATGTCGAGTTCCGCCGAACGTCCCCCGGTGAGCGTCGCCGTGACAGTCGCCGAACCCGTTGCAACCGCGGTAACGTTCCCGTCTCCGTCAACAGCGACCACGTCCGGATCGCTGCTCGTCCAAGTAATACCCGAAAAAACCGGCCCCTGTCCGAAGCTCGCGTATCCTACCGCAGCCGTCACGGTCGCCCTGTTTGTTAAAGTTCCGGTCTCCCCGACCGTCATCATATTTTTGCCGTTGACCGTCAGCGAAGTGATAAGCGCGGGGTTGACCTCCGTGATCTGCGTAACCTTTCCGCCGATTCCCGCCGGATTTTCGTCAAGCCCCGTGCTGAACGACATATGGTTCGTGACAGTCATGGGCCACCTGGCGTTTGCGTTATAGAATCCGGAAATACCGATGTGCTTCGACCGCGGGTCGATCATCGAAGTGTAGTGCCCTGTAACCGCGCCGGCAGTGTTGTCCAGCCAGTCCTGTTTTTCGCTGTACCACTGCTCAATACCGTGAAGGATTCCGTCGACCGTCGCCGAACCGTAGTTCCACGCGAGGTTTTCGTAGTTCGAAGGCGCGCCGTAGTTGTTTATGAAAACACTCGTCTGAACCGCAAGCCTTGCGTGCCCGATCCTGACCGACGCCTCAACCGCACGCATCGCCGCAATCAGCTCCTCGAGCCGGGACCACTTGAGCGGAACGTAATCCGCCGGCGTCAACGCCACGTTTCTGTTTGTCGGACTCGGGTAACCGTTGTCGCACGCCTCTTTCCGGATTTCGTTGATTCGCGCGAGCAGCGTCTGTTTCGCGGTCTCGTCAACCGTCACGAACTCCCCCTCGATGCCCATCAGCACGTTCCCCGTTCGCGGAGTCGTAAAATCTCCCTCGCGAACCGGATACTCACTTCCCTCTGCGAAAACTCTGCGCGGAACGGCCGTAAAAATAAGAACCACCGCCAGAATTGCCGAAAGAACAGGGGTTACCTTCCGCCCGAAAACTCTTCGATTCATAGTCATTCTCCTCTATTAAACGCATTTTACCCTCCCGCGGCGTGAACCACGGATTACAGGGCTTTTGTGTTTCTGAATTGATTGTACCACGCAAATCCTTTTTCGGCAAGTTATTCTTCGATGAGTTTTGTGGCCGTTTTCAGTATTGAACTTAAGATTTTCCCTATAATTAGCCGAAAACTCGATTGTTCCACGTGGAACAATTATCGGAGATTTGAAAACAGTTTTCGTAAGCCGGTATTCCCGCCGATTGTAGCCCTTTCGAGAACAAAAAAGAGAGGTTCCAAAACGGTTCCTCTCTGTTAAAAATATCCGCTTTCTATGCGGGAATGAGCCGCGCTTCAACTGTTGTCATTGATTTCTTTCAGCGCCTCGTTTGCCTCCGTTTCAAGCGCCGTCAGTATCGAGGTCAGGTCTTTTGTGCCGTTCACCACATCGGGAACAAGAGTACTCATATATCTGTTCACAATCGTCGCGACTTTGACCGGAAGCACCGCTTCCACCGTCCCCGCCGTTGCATCTTCCGGATGGCGGATAAACGCGTCATAGTTCTTGCCGTTCACAGGGTCATCGGAGATGTCCGGATAAGAAAGCCTCCAGGTCTTTCCCTCGGCGAGCGACTTAATACACGGAATCGTTCTGCCATCCTGGCTGCAATACACGCTCTGTCCTTCCCGAGTGACTATTGACAGGCAGAGCGCCGCCGCGGCATCTTGATTGCGTGTACCGCCGAAAACCGCAAATCCGGTTGCGTACAAACCGGTCTTCGGCACGGGAAAGCGCGGCATCGAAACCACGTTCCAGTCAACCCCCTTCTCTTCGTAAGCCTTCCCGGTCTTCCCAAAATCGAAAAACGTGACGTCGTTGAACGCGATCTCCGTCTCGGCATCGTAATCCGCCAGCGCCTTCTGCCCTTCGGTTTTGACTGCGGCAGGAAAGTACTTCGAAAAGGTGTATTTACATATGTTTGACTCGACCAGAGAGATCATCTCCTGTATTCCTTCAACGACATGTTCGTCGGAAATGAAGCGAAGCTCTTCGTGTTCCTGCCAGAACTCCCTGTCAAACCAGTGACCGCCGAATCCTTCCATGAACGGAATGTAGATTCCGCTGTTCCCGAGCTGTAGCGAGCAACCGACCGCCCTGCCGGATTCATCCGCGAACGTAAGCGCTCTGCAATACTCTTTGAAAACGTCCCACGTCCACTCGTTTTTCGCTTCAAGCTCAACCGGATCGGCGAGCCCCGCGGCTTTGACAAGATCCCGGTTGTATTTCAAAACAAACCGGTCCGACATGCACGGAGCGGCATACATTCTTCCGTTAACCATACAAGAGTTCAGTACAGTCGGATCTACATCATCCAGAGATATTTCGAGTGCTTCCGCAAAAACATCAAGCGCTCTCAGCGCACCGTACTCCGAAACATATTGGGGAACATCCGCCAACCGGACGGAAACAACGTCACCGAGCGATCTCGCCGCAATTAAAGCCTGAAAATCCGGATGATCGTGAATATACTCGACCTGAACAGTTACGTCCGGATACCCGGCCCGGAACGAATTCACCCATGCGTTCACGGCCCTCTCACTCGCCCCGTTTATCTCCTCATAGTACTGAAGTCTGATTTTGCCGCACGGTGTAACGTGGTAGCCGGAAACCTCATCAGTTCCCGGCTTACGGCACGAGGCAATACACACAGCCAGCGCAACTGCCAAAACAGCCGCAACAATTCCCTTAAAAGTCTCTTTTTTCATCTTGTCGCCTTCCGTTCCCGTCAAATCACTCAGTCAAACCCACTACGCACCGCTGTGTCAACACACGCCGGCAAAAACGAACAAATTCCAGTATTATCAGTGTAGCGCCGAATTATTGATTTTCCCTTAAAAGGGCAACAGTTTTGCCGTCTGCACCGGAATCCGGTGGATTCCCAAACTTGCTTCTTTACAAAGCGTGAACGTTCGTATAAACTTAACGTATATAATTCCCGCAAGCAAAGGAACGCGCAACATGACAAAATTCGAAACTCTGACAAGTCTTTTGGAAAAGAACGCTCCCGGCGCGTATATGGCCGGTGAGATGACCGAAACGGGCTACGTCGAAAAGCAGTTCCGGCTCGGCGCCGGCGCCCACAACACCTATTCGCTCTCAAAATCCGTCACGGCATGCGCTGTCGGCATTCTGGAACGCGAGGGCCGCATCAAGGACACCGACACCGTTTTCAAGTACATTCCCGACCTCTTCCCTGAAGGCTACGACAAAAAATGGGAGACCGTGACCCTCGCCAACGTGATGCGCCACCACACCGGCGTCGGACCCGAGGCCAACATCGACATCGACTCGATGGATTTCTGGGCCGACGGACACGACGACTTCCTCGCCTACATGCTCAGTCTGCCGATCATTTACGAGCCCGGGAAGGGACCGTTCGTCTACTGCGACACAAACTTCTACCTTATCGGCGTGGTCGTCGAGCGCATCACCGGTATGACCCTTTACGAGTTTCTGCAACTCAATATGTTCAACATTCTGCGCTGGCGCGGTCACGCGTGGGGAACCTGTCCGAAAAACCACACTCTCGGCGGCACCGGCCTGTTCGCCCGCGTTCGCGACCTCTGCGCGTATGGTCTGATGCTGGCGTGCGGCGGCGAGTTCGAAGGCAAGCGTATCCTGACGCCCGAGTGGATTGAAAAAGCCCGCTGCGAAAAGGGCAGCTACGGGTACGGGGTTACGAACTCCCCTGACGGACGGTGGTTTTTCACGGCCGGAGCCTACGGCCAGGTCGTCTACGTTTTCCCTGAAACGAGGGAATCCTTCGCGGTGCTCGGGCACGACATGCCGATTGATCTTATAAACAGGGAGATCGTGCCGCTTTATCTTCAATAATCATACTCTGCGTACTCTGTGATTGACAGCGCAGCGCTGCATTCTCTTCCAAAGAAAAAAAGGCTGAGTCGAACAAAGCTCAAAAGTCCTCTTTGTACCATAAGCTTGCGGGGATGGACGCTCTTAAGTTTTTGTCAACGCACCCGGTTTCGGTAAGTTTCCTGGCAAAACTCGCATAAGCGTCTTCACTGCTTTTACTCTCTTTTATAACTTTAAGTCTCCTCGTCTTTTGCGTACTCCCCGATTTCCCGAAGGTAGTTGTCGAACTGCTTCATTCGCCCGTTCCCGTCAAACATAGAATTGTCCGCAAACGCGTATTCAACGATTTGATGCTTTTGATCCGGAGCAGACCGTCCAGGCTTTCGGTCTAAACCGCAAATCTTGTTCTTTCTTAAATGTTTTTAGGGTTATATCCGCAAAACCGTTGACAACCTGTTCGATAAATGCTATAGTATCGTCAACTCCCCGGAGGTGATATGAAAATGATATTCAGAGAAAACTACGTTAAAAGAATAATGGCTTTTGCCGACACACCGTTTGTTAAGGTTATTACAGGTATTCGCCGCTCGGGCAAATCTACAATAATGCTCATGCTCATGGATGAACTTCGAAATAGAGGAGTTCCCGACGAACGAATCGTAAACATGCGATTCGACTCAATGGAGTTTGAAGGACTGACTTCGGGACAGCTGTACGAAACGTTGAAATCCTTGCTCTCAAATACAGGTAGAACGTACATTTTCCTTGACGAAGTACAAGAAATTCCGTCCTGGGAAAAAGCAGTCAATTCGATTTACGCCGATTTTGACGTAGATATTTACGTGACGGGATCCAATTCCCGGATGATGTCTTCCGAGATTGCCACTTATCTGACCGGACGTTATGTATCTTTCCGTATCTTTACTCTTTCCTTTTCCGAGTATCTGACTTTCAAAAAACAGTATGCGCCGGTTGAAAATGCGCATAAAGAATTGGCAAACTACATAAAGCTCGGCGGTTTTCCGGCTGTTCACCTGCGCGATTATTCTCAGGATGACGCGTATACGATCGTTCGGGATATCTATAATTCAACTATTTTCTCGGATATAGTAAAAAGGAATCAGATCCGGAAGGTGGATCAGCTTGAACGGGTGGTAAAGTTTGTTTTCGACAATGTCGGCAGAACCTTTTCGGCCAAATCTATTTCCGATTATCTCAAATCCGAGAACCGCTCGATCGATAACGAGACGGTCTACAGTTACCTTGAGAAACTCGAGGGCGCATATATTCTGCATCGCTGCAGCAGATACGATGTTCAGGGGAAAGAGCTTTTGAAGACTCAGGAGAAGTTTTATCTTGCTGACAGTTCGTTAAAATACAGTGTTTTAGGGTACAACGACAGAGGCGTTGCCGCCATGCTTGAAAACGTGGTATACCTTGAGTTGCTTCGCAGAGAGTACAAAGTCTGTATCGGAAAGACTCAGAACGGTGAGATTGATTTCATTGCCGAAAAACAGAACAATAAAATCTACATTCAGGTGACGAAAGAAATCAGATCAGACGAAACGGAAAAGCGCGAATATGACCGTCTTCTTGAAATCAGTGACAATTATCCGAAGTATTTGCTTCGTGCGGACGAGTTCGCAGGCGGGAATTATGAAGGAATCAAAACAATGCACGTTGCAGATTTTCTTTTGTCGGAGGAATACTGATTAAACGCACTTCGGGTACTTCAGGTTCTTCCCTTTTTTACCGGCTCCGAATGTCCCGCAAAGCCTATGATCGATTATGGAGAAAGACCCGCAGTGTTGGAGCCGCAGGTCTTGTTAACTCATCTTTTACAGGCCCGGGACCTCGCAAAAAGACTACGCAAAAAGATTACTGGCCATCCGCATCATCCGGGCCCCGGCCGTCCTTTTCCTTTTCCTTCTGCTCTTGTATTTTTTGATTTGTCCATTCAATCGTCCGCTCTTTCCAGTCGTCGGAGCAGATCGCTTCCACAAGCGGAACAAGCTTCGGGTCGTCGCTCGTTTCCGCCGTGTGCTTGATCATCAGCTGCTGAACAAACGCAATTATCAGCGCTATCGCGAGAAGCGCAAACCCGATGTACAGACACGGCAGGACCCAGATTCCGACCACAAGCAGAATCAGCGCCGGTATTACGATAAAGAACAGTCTGACTGTGTTCATCAAAAAACCGATCAGAAACAGTTTCCAATTGTAATGTCGCTTCATGATTTCGGTCTCTCCATAAGTTAATGCAGAAGTTTTTTCGGGTCCGCTCTTATCCGATCTGGCTCTGCATCCATGCAAGATGGGCGCTGAACCACGTATTAAAGTCGTTTCGCATAGAGGAGAGCGTCCGGGATTGTCCATACTGGTAGCGTGCACTTTCAAGACGATAAAGTTCGTTGTATGCGGTCTCGTTAATCTTATCCAGGTCGGCGTTGACGGCGGCTGACACTTTATCACAGGTTTTGCGGAACAGTTCGACGTATGCCTGCGCGAACTCTTGCTTCCGGGAAAGCTGCGGGAAATAGAAATGCGAGCCGTCCCTGTGGATATTTGCCATAGAATCGATTGTCCACTTCCAGGAGTCGAAGTCCCAGTTCGGTCCCATCACGAGCTTGCTGTTCGCGGTGGAATCCTTCTTCCACATAAAGAGGTTGTTGCCGCCGGAGTCCAGGAGACACATGTAGTCCGCGACCAGAATCCACGAAACGAAGGAATCCAGGTCGATGTAGTCGAGGTAAGAGCTGTCGTTTCTGTTCAGCGCCCTCTCAAAATCGGTCATGTATTTCTTGATGTACTTATAGGCGTCGGAATTCACGTCGATATCGTCGGTATCCGGATACTTGAAGGTGTACTTCATCACAAAGTTCTCGGTCGAGGGAGTGGTGAAGTAAAGCGGTTCGTTCCACCAGTAGGCGTCACACTCGATGACAAACCCGTCGTCCTCGACCGGGCAGCGCCACCTGGCGTCCCCCTTGCCCGTTCCCTGTTTGACGCATTCCGAAAGCACGTAGATTCCGCGGAAATCGCCGTTAACATACAGTGAAACGTAGGTGTAATCCGGCGACCAGGGCGTCCCGACGAGGTCTGAAATTGCGTCACCGGCAACGCGGTAGATGTCCGTTCCATAATTGAGAAGGAGCCATTCCTTGTCGGCATAGGACTTTCCGTCCGCCGGCCGGTCGATAAACGGCGCCAGGAGGTCGCATTTTTTACTCAGTTTGATTTTGTACGGTTTCTTTACGCCGTAAGCGCTCGTATTGCCGCGGATCTTCATTTTTGCGCCAAGGAACTGTTCCTCTTCGGAGCTTTCCGGCGAGGAGTCGTAAACGACGGCGTTGGATGCGTCGAAAATCTTAACGACGCTGTTTTCCCAGGTCGCGTTGCGGATACCGGCGCCGATGTTTCCGGCAGGCGGGTTGACGTATTCGCAAGTCGGCCAGATATAGTCCTCGGTCGTGATCTCCACGCGCGGGAAGGCAACGTTTTTCCCGTCCGGGGCGTAGCATACGTTGACGCTTACATCGCTGCCGATATAGTTGTACCCGTAGCATTTCAGCCGGATCGTATACGCGGTGTCCTTTGAGAGTTTCATAAACTCGCATCCGCCAAGCTCCCCGTCATAGGTTTTGGTTCTCGAGCTCGAACTGCATGAAACCTTGATCTCCACGTAACGCAGCGGCTCATCTTCCGCCTCGGTCCAGGAGATGTTCAACATGCCGCTGTCCGAGATCCAGTACCCGTACGAATCAAAGAGCGTGCTTCCGTTTGACGCGGTCGGCGTTCTCTTCGACGACGCTGTCACCGTAATACTGCTTTTCACTCCGGTAACAACGTAAATATCACGCCCAAGGTTCTCGATCTGCGTATACGAGCCCGAAACGTTCACTCTGTCAATCGAATAGCCTTTGCGCGGTTTCAGGCAAAGCCAGAGCTTTCCGTTTTCGCGTGTCGGTTCTCCTCCCGGTGAATCGGATGTATAGAAAACGCCCGACAGCGTGTCCGGAATCTCTTTTCCTCCGGTATACAGAGACGGTTTTATGTTCGAGTCGGATTTAACCGTACAAATATAGGCGTATTTTTCATAATATTCGAGCGTCCCCGGCTTTGGTTCATCCGCCGGAGTCGGTGTAGGAGTCGGGGTGGGGGTAGGCGTCGGGGTCGCGGTTGGCGTTGGAGCCTTAGTGGGTCCCGGAGTCTCTGTATGGGGCGGAGCTTCTGTAGGAGTCGGAGTTTCGTCGGGAGTCGGGGCTTCCGTGGGTGTCAGCGTTTCGTTTGGAGGCGGGGTTTCGGTAGATGCCGGCGTCTCAGCGGGGGCAGGTGCTTCAGTCGGAGAAGAAGGCTCTTCACTGAACATCGGATCTTCGCTCGCGGAGGGTTCTTCACTAGGGTTATCAAGCATATCCGTGGAATCCGGGAAAGGAGATGAAGAAATCGTATTTCCCGGTCTGCAGGCAGCAAGAGTCATCAGTGTCATACAAATTGCCAACCCAAAACAGAGACATTTCCTCAAGTTTGATTGTATTCGAAGGATTCTCATATACAGTTACTCCCCGCTCAATAGAGTTCTCATTGCTTAATTATAATCGAATAGTGCGGAATAATCAATTTGTTTAGGCAAAAATCACGAAAATCACGAAAAATCACAGGAAACGTAATTTCAACGTAATTTCAACAGAAAATGCCGCAGTGTAATGACTATTAAGACATTATTTCTTGTGCACCTTCAGGGACTGCATCGCCACGTCGCCACAAGCGACGTGGACTCCGACTTTCAAGATGCTTTCTCTCTTTTTCTCTTGAAAGTCTACGTTTGCGTCGCTGCGGCTCCTTTCCCCAAAAAGTCTCCGACTTTTTGGGGTCCCTTGAGATTCGAAAAATGGGCATTTGCATCTTTTTATTTCACTGCTCAAATAATCGCTTTTCAATAGCAAAAATCGGCTAAAAATAGCCGATTTTTGCTATTGCATCTAAATGGACTGCACGCCTTGGTCGATTTAGATGCAGAGAGCTGTTTTTACCCTGCAATGCACCCATAAAAGATGCACTGTACATCCTAAATAGATACAGTGTGCAGGCCAAACAGATGCGCTGTTCAATCCGTCACATCCGCCGACCTGTCCTTTTGAACCCTGCACGTCAATTCAGCATTATGTCGATGGCGGCGCACTCCTCGTCTGTTAGCTCTATATATGTTGCGTGTATATAGTCCTGCAAGATTTTCATGTTGGGCTCATAACAGAACCAAAGATCACCGTCAATGAAAAAGCATGCGTACCTGAAATACATAACGCCCTGAAAATCGTTTTGCCTCCAATTGCCGGAAGATATTAACTTCTTCAAATAACTCTTCTCGCTCTCATCAAGTACCACCTTGCAATTTGGATCTGAAACATCGTCGATTCGGGCTGATACCGATATCCACGTGAACTGAACGTAAGGGCTGTGCATATCCATGACCCTTAGGAAAGTCTCTTCCGGTATCTCGCTGAATTCACTCACGAAACCCATTGGAGGCTGTCTGTTGGCACTGAGATTCAAGTAGTATCTGCCGTCTTTTTCAAAAAACTCCATTCTGAATGTACTGTAGCTGAAACTCATTTTAAAGAAGTCGTAATCGCTTTCAGTCAAATCGTATTTTAGTCTTTCGCCCCGGGTCTCCAGGCAAAGCAGTATGATATCCCGCAAGGCATCCATGTTGGCGACGTCATGTCCGATCCATCCCGTGCTGACCCGGTCCTCTTTGTAGGTGACATACCAGCGGTCGGTTTCCGAGAAACGGTTATTGGCGGCAATATCGCGGTAGTCGTCCCAGTAAGGGGAGTCAACCCTCTGCTCCTCAAAATCCGGAAGGTCCGGTATTTCTTCCAGCTTTCTTGTGTGGTAAAGCGTAACCACCCTGCAGTTGTCGTCGACGGCAAGCCTGCAGCTGTTGAACACCGCATAAAGAGTCCCTTCGACGAGTACCGGATCTTTTGTTATCGGAGCAACGTCTGCAAAAGTCCATTGGCAAGCGGAGACCGAATAGCAGAGGACTCTGTTGTCCCTGGCGGAATATGCGTAAAAGTAGGCATGATCTTTGCTCCAGGCAGTTGCGCCCTCCGTATAATGATTCATGATGACCGTCTCTTTTCCGGTCTCGTCGTCAATAGAAAGCACGCCGCAGGATCCGTCGTCCATCACCGCCAATGCCAATACGCCGCCGCTTCCCTTCCTCAAGAGCCCGGTCTCGACGTTATATACCGCCACTTCCACGTCCTTATGGTAGCCTCCCCACCAGTTCTTCACGGAATAAAGGAGCCCGTCAAACACGATATTGTGCTCACCGATAAGCTTGAACATTCTGGAATTGGCGGTGTTCCAGGCGTAATACCCGTCGGGAGTCGACACCTCAAGCACAGTCTCCGTCAGGAAGGTGCAGGTCAAAGACTTAAGGCCTGCGTCCTTGCCGAAGTCCTGATATTCACCGGTCCCGCTGTTAAAAATACTTATGTAACAATCGCCAATGTCATCGCTGACGCAAAGGGCAAGCTTCCCGTTGCAGAGGCCCGGCGAATAGATCTTTATATCCTTGTAGCTGCCGCATCCCTCCGGAAGCCCCACTCTCTTTGCCAGGCGGTCGTCCATGTCAAAAAGCCACAGGTCCGTGGTGCCAAGGTCACCCGGATCAACAATCTTTATGCACATCAGATCGTCCCGCACCGTGTCCTGCTCATAATAGATGTAATAACCCTCCGGCACAGTCACGCCCGAGGCCTTCAGAAACTCGTGGTAAACGCAATATATCTCATTGGTCTCAGTGTTATAGTAGACCTTCCCGCAGTTCTCATGCTCGCCGAATACCGTTGTGGGGATAATCTTTGCGCTGACACTCCCCTCGCCAAAGGAAACGATGTTTGAGGAGCCGCCGTAGCCAAGCTTTTTGACCGTCAAAGACTCCCCCTTAAGCCAGAAAGGCTCAACGTAATAAGGCTCCCGAGTCCCTTGAGGTCCATCAGGAATCTCAGTGGGCTGAGAAATTGGCGGATTTGTGTGCGCTGAAGTCAGGTCTGCGGTCGGCGAGGACGTTGCACGGTGGTCTTCTTTATTGCCGGGCTCTTCAGTCTTGTCAATATCTCCGGGTGAAGGAGTATTCGCCAAAAGGACCTTGTCAGAAGGACCTCCCCCGCTTATGTTTTGATTATTCGATCCGATCATACCGATAATAACAGCGGCAATGACCGCAAAAGTCAGCACAATTGCCGCCGCGGCAGACATGATCGCAATGTTTCTGAATTTACTTTTCTTTTTTTTCACTGCGTCGCCCGAAATTGGCGCATCGAAGTCATTTCCAATCTCAGACAAAGCCTCCCTAAAGTCTTTTTCGTTCATTTTTTTCCTCCTTTTTTCGCGTAAAGAACAAGCTTCTTTCTCAGTTTGGACAATCTCCACCTGACTGTAGAAACGTTCATATGCCTCTCCTCTGAGATGGCTTTGCATGTTTTCATTGCGAAGTATCGACTCATAAACAACTCGCGGTCAACGCCTCCAATGCTTTGAAGGAAACCGTTCATTATCTTTTTTACCTGTTCCTTGTTACCCGGTGAACTGTCAACATCGGTAAACTCCGCAATCTCATCGCCAATGAGTTTCCTCTCAAGCGACGACGCAAAAGCGTATTTCCTATCGCTCAAAATCTCCTCCTCACTTACATTGAACAACGCAGCCATTTTCTCAACGCTCAAACTGTCCGGAATGCGTGTTCCCGCCTCCCACATTGACACGAGAGATCGCGAAACAAAAACTGCGTCAGCAAGTTCCTGCTGCGAAATGCCTCTCTCGGCTCTGAGCGCTATGATTTTTTCAGCTGTGTTCATTTGCAGAATCACCTCCCGTCTTAAAAATGCCGGCTATTTTTTACATTGCAAATTATACCAAACTCATTTCGTCTTGTCTTGCCACAAAAAGTTTGCTTTTGCATAAAAAAACCGGCTGAAGTTTCATCACTCAGTCGGCAACAAACCGTTATTTCTTGTTTTAATATAGCTAGTCGTTTTATATTTCTTGGCGTTATTTCCCGGGCTTTTAAGGGTTTTCGCGGGCACTGTACATCCTATTTAGATTTGTTGTACATGCTATTTAGATTACTGTCATGAGAACACTCAACGAATATTATACGTTTGCAAATAGCTGATCACAAGTGATTCCTCTATCGATTCAAAATCATGAGATAAAACCGTTTCCGGGAGTCCGAGGCCATGAAACGGTGTCAGGGAAACATGCATAAAGGCATATGCGCAATGCTTTTTCAACACGCTCCAGTAACGCGAAACTCCGGAGATAATCAGTTGGCCTGAACTATTATGCGAAACTGCCGATTTTCCTCCTTGTAATGTCCGGTGGCAGAAAAGACGTATACCGGCTGAGCAACAACAGTGTTAACATCAAAGGTTTGAGAATAATAGCACAATTCAACGTCTTCAATCGTTACTTTCTCTGGCGCATCTTCTAACCCGTACATCATTGGTATATTCCCTTTTTCTATAGATTTCAGCGCTTGTCGTATGTTTATAAGTTCACATTCTCCGGCCTCATAATAATCCGGCATATTGTATATTATGGAAACAACCTCGCCATTACCGTTAAACTGAACCGTTGCACGAGGCTCTCCGTAAAGCTTTACTCCGTTTAGTAAAAAATACAGAAATACAGTGTACCCGACAGTTTTTGTTTCGTTATTTGACGGATCCGTTAGCAATCTTTCACTGAAAAAGCATTCATCATCAAAACTATGATCTGTCAGCTTATATTCTTTTAACACCTTTTTTGTAAGCTCGACACAGTCATCTTTACTGACTTTTGACTCAAAGGCCGTCTGAGCGACACCTGTTTCATAGCATATTATACCGTTTGGTCTTATAAGCAGCCTTCTTTTTAGTAAATCCGATTCATCATAATACTCTACGGTATCGTCAACGCTTGGATAAAGGTGAGCGACATCAAACCCGAACTGCTCTGCAATCGCTTCATAATTTACTGTTTTAAAAGCCATATAAACGACTCCTCTTTTTTCGGGAACCTTTTTCCCCAATGCATCTGCATTATAATATAATTTCACATTCGAAATGTCCCAATGGTCATTTCCCACAGTGCCAAAGTCAATCTTAAATTTGGTTTCGGTTTTTTTGCAAGCTGATGAAAGCGAAAACGTAGTAATAATCATGAAACATATCAGTGCTATCCTCAATTTCATAGTAAAGTTCTCCTCTTATCATTAGAAATATAAGTTAGTCTAACCGATCATAACGTATTCCGCGGTTTCGGGATCGTCCGGCTCGTAAAGAGGCCCTTTATTCTCAAGGCATTCCAGGATTACATCAGCAACTCGGAATCGACGTCAAAAATGGTCGAAAGTTCTTCAACGTTACTGTACGCGGGCAGTCTGCTGCCGGTTTCCCACTTGCAAACCAATGCGCGATACGTTAAGTCTCTCTGCAAGTTCATCCTGCGTCAATCCTTTATCGATCCTGAGATTTTTGATTTTTTCGCCGTCGTCTAATCTCATACAATGCCTCCGTCAAGTATTATACAGGACAAATTCGCCCGAATAAAGTGACAAATTGTCACTTTTTCGGTTTTTTTCGATTTTTCTGAATAAAAACATAATTCTCCAAGAGGTTTCCTATCTTCTTCTCTTGAAAGACTCTGTTCCCGTCGCTGCGGCTCCTTTTCCCAAAAAGTGTTGGTGCACCTTCAGGGACTGCGTCGCCGCTGCCATCGTCGACTCGTCGTTCAAACCCGGTTCTCGGTCTTTGTTTGAACGGCTTCGTTTGCGAAGGCGCGGCTCCTTTTCCCCAAAAAGTGTTGGCGCACCGGACGTGGATTGCGCCAAATACTTTTTGGGGGCCCTGCTTCGCTCTTTGTTGCCTGTCTATTCGCTCGCATGCTTACTGCTCGAGCACAGCTCATCGTGATTTCGGCTACAAATCCTCCACCGGAGAATTTGCTTAACGCCGAAACCCTCGCGGGTTCGAGTCCCGTTGGTAATTTTCGTAAAACACAAAAAGAGGCAACCGTTTGGCCGCCTCTTTTTGTGTTTGGTGCACCTTCAGGGACTCGAACCCTGGGCCCACTGATTAAGAGTCAGTTGCTCTACCAGCTGAGCTAAAGGTGCGTGCTTTCACACGCGGAGGGTATTATACCCCCGATTTAACCCGTTGTCAAGCGTTTTTTTCGAAATTGCGCAAATTTTGTAAAATTTCGTAAAATTTCGTAAAATTGTGAAAAATTGCCGGAATCGACCGACTGCTTGGTCAATCCTCAATGACAATGCAGTTCGTAATGCCACTCACAACAGTGCAGGCGTCGATCGCTATAAGGCCGTCTGCGTAGAACGGCCGGAACCGGGAGGGCTCCCGGCTTTCATCCCGCAAATCACCGGCGGGTCGTTTACGGGCGTTCGCAGTATTCTTGAAGAGCTCGTGCCCGTAAGAGGCGCTGCGGTGGCCGCAAATCACAGTTTTGTCCGGTTTCGGGAGGCCGTTTTTCAGAACATTAAGGTAGTCCATCCAGCGTGCGCATTCCCAATCGATCCGGCACGCTTTGCGCCATTCCTTGAAGGTTGGAGGCTGCTCGTCAAGCATTTCGTTGGCCTCGCGGCACGGGATCCATCCATGAACGAAAATGTAGGTTTCTGTCTCGAACCAGTCTCGAGCAGCCGGAATTATCGTGCGGACGTACTCCGTTTTGCGCATTTTCGCGACGACCTCGGAAGGACGCTCGCAGATGTCGCGGTTGGAGGCGCCGGTGAAACGCTGCAGCGTGCGGACGGTGCCGTTGTGTTCGTAGTGCGAGTGGAGGATGGTGGACGTTCCCTCGAAAATCTCGACGTCTTCGAGGAGGGACATCATCAGGTCTTCGTGGTTGCCGCGGACGATAATGACTTCGTCGCGTTCCAGCAGCTTGCAGATGAATTCTTCGGTTTCGAAAGGCTCATTGCCGCGGTCGAAAATATCACCGCACACCACGAGCTTGTGCGGTTCCGGGTCGCTGAAGTAGCCGGCTTCCTTGAGCGCCGCGCGGAGAGGCGTGTAAAACGAGTGGATGTCGGAAACGACGTAGTATTTCATTTTGATGCCCTCCTTCCGCAAAAATCACCGGTGCATGTCAACCCTGGCAGGAATTCAAAAAATCTCAAACGGCGCAAAAATCCCGGCGCATGCGGAAAAGGTTTTTCCGCTCGTCGTAGGGAAATTTGAGCTATTGTACCACATTCCGGTCCGGAAAGCAACAAAGCACCGCGCTCCCCCAAGCAAGCCCTAAGCAGGCAACGAAAGCCCGGAGGAGCGCGGCGAAGATTCGGCTGTTGATCAGCCTATAAAATGCATCAGTACACGACGTGCTCGTGGAGGCCGAGGGCCTTCGGCGACCAGTCGGAGCCGGGAGCGGTGGACTGGTTTGTGAAGCCGTCGGGGCCGTTAATAGTCACGACGAACATGCCGAAGTAGAGGTTTTCGGAGCCGAGAGTAAAGTCGGCAGCCTTTTCGACGTCGGTGACCTTGAAGAAGTCGGCGGGAAGCTTGACCTCGCCTGCGTAGCCCGTGTCGGTTGTGACGATTTTCGCCTCAACGAGAGCGGTGATGTCGGTTCCCGCAGTTTCGATTTCGTCCTTGAGCTGCGTTTTGTGGTTGTGCTGGAGGACCTTCGCGTTTTCGCCTATCACAAGCGACACAAACAGGCCGCCCGCGGACGATTCGTCAAGTCTCGCACCCGGGTTGAAGTTGAGCTGAACGGAGTCGCCTTCGACAAATCCGGCGGCGTCAAATCCGACGTAAACCGCATCCGCGGCAAGTCTCAGGTAGTATTTCACAGAGAGGTCGCCAATCTCGGAGTTCGTCCACGTAACAGCGTTCGAGGAGTCGAGAATGTAGGACGCGTTGTACTCGCCGTCGCTGATCTTGCCGTCGATCTTGTTTTCGACCGCTTCGGGGCCGTTGTAGTAGAGCAGGAAGCCGGGGCCTTCGGGGTTGATGTAGTAGCACGCGCCGCTCTCAAGCTTGGCGAAAACTCTGAGTTCGTGCTCGTTTCCGTAAAGACCCTCAACCGGAATGTTGACGCGGAAGCGCTGCGCGTAGTCGCCGCCTGCCGCTTTAACCTCGGGCTGAGTGGCCTCGAACGGATTTTCGACGAAAACAGGCTCTCTGTTGTCGATCCGGTAGCCCATTGCGACCATATCTTCCTCCAGGAAGCCGGCCCACCCTCTCATGCCGACGACTTTGATCTTACCGTTTGTCCCGTCGATCGTCTCTTCGTGGTCGCTCTTCCACGCGTCCACTTTGCCGTCGGTGATCGTCTTTTTGTCGAAGAAAATGGTATCGAACGACATAGCCCTTACCTCGGCGTCGTCCCAGTCACCAATTTCAACCTTATAAGGGTCGACAAACGGTTCGGGCGTCGGCTCAGGCGTAGGGGCCTCGGTGGGAGCTTCTGTCGGAGCATCGGTGGGTTGTTCCACCGGCGCTTCGGTAGCCTGTTGCGGGACCTCTGTCGGCACGGGCGCGTCCGGTTTTTTCGCGCACGCCGCGAAAAGAGCTATGACAAGGCACAGCGAAATCATAATTGCAAAAACTTTTTTCATAAAAGTAAACCTCCTTCTGCGGGTTTATAATCCTGACTGTATTATATCAGCAGGCGGTCGTGAATTCAATCGCAAACCACCTTTTCAGGGCTTCGAAAAACTCCCGATTTACGCTGCGGGCGATTTCAGGACATGAACTTTGATTTTCGCCTATAAATAGCCAAAAACTCAATTGTTCAACGTGGAACATTTATGCGGGGTTTCCGGCAGGAACGAAGCATTACGCAAATTGCCTCCGCAGGGCCTCATTCCACTACTTCGAGTCGCCCCTCAACGTGCGCGTCGAGTCCGTCATGAGTCATGAAAAACTCCTCAACAATGTTGTTCAAAGATGTCGCGACGACGCGCGGGCGCATGTTCTTTTTTACCTCCTCAAGCGGCACGCCCAGGAACTCATCGAAATTCCTGTAGTGGTAGTTCTGGACCGCGATCTTGAGCTCCATGTCGTCCGTGACGTCCTCGCCGTTGAACTTGAGCTCCTCGATAACTCTCGTGGTTTTGTTGTATTTTATGCGGACGCCGGTCGAGAACTGGTAAAACTCAGTCTCACCCTTCCATGCGTCGTCGCGGAGAATGTGTTTGACAATGCGGCGCCACTGCGCTCCGGTCACCTTCAGCATCCAGACGCAGTCGTCGAATGGAGTGTTCTCAATCATGTCCTGGTACTCGATGATTGGGCCGAGTTCCTTTTTGCGGATGCTACCCGAACCCATCAGCATAATGTCGAAGCTGCTCTCGAACTGCATCGCGTCGGCGTAAAGGTTGCCCATTTCAGTTTCCTGTTCGCGGCTCGGGTGCGTGAGTTTTCTGGCCCAGCGCGTAACGACACGCTTGTATTTGCCGTCGGTAACCGTTCTGTAGCCTTCGAGAAGGTCCTCCATAAGCGGATCCTTCGGCGCGGTTTTTTCGTTGACCGGCTCGCATTTCCACTTGAAATCGACGATTTCGCGTCTGTCGCGGTCGTACTGGAGATCGATTTTTCCGATGATTCCGGTGCCCGTTCCCGCCTGCACGATCGGAACACCGTTCACGTACGTAGCCTCTTCCAAAAACGTGTGCGAGTGGCCGCCGATTATCATGTTGACGCCCCACTCCGGATCGAGGTGCTGCGCGAGTTCAATGTCCTTTTCGTAGCCGATGTGCGTGAGCAGAACGGTCATGTCGGTGTTGACGGTGCGGTAGTTGTCGCAAATGATGCCGACTTCCTTCGCGGCAGCCTTCAGGTCGATAAAACTGCCGATGATTTTTTCGCCTTTCGTGGATGCGAGCACTTCGTCGGTCAGGATTCCGATGACCAGGATTCTGAGGCCGTCGATCTCGAGGTTGATGTAAGGCGTAAAGAGGCGGGCGTTGTTCATCGTGACGAAAAGGTTCGCGTTGACGATCGGGAAGCGGGCGCATTTTTCGAGGAAAAGAAGGTGTGCAATTCCATAGTCAACTTCGTGGTTGCCGATGGTAGCGGCGTTCGGCCTGAGGTTGTTGACGAGGTCGATGGTGGACAGGCCCTGGTACTCGGAGTCGATTACCGAGCCGCGGAACATATCGCCCGCAATCAGGTAGAGAACGTTTTTACGCTCCTCGCGGATCTTGTTGATGTAGCCGGAAAGCCTGACGAGACCGCCCGTTTCGACGCCGTCCTTGACGGTGGGCAGAAAATCGCCGTGCATATCGTTGGAATGAAGAATTGTGAGTTTCGTTACGTTGTTCATTTTAATTCTCCGTTAAAGAATGGAATTTGCCCTTTTTGCGGCAATTTCTGACATTTTTGTTTCAAGTTCCGGATCTCCCGGGTTTCCTACGGAAATCATACAATTCCGGGAGTGTTTTGTCAAGGACCTGGAAACCAACTTGTGGTCTTTTTACAGGACCATGATTTTACATCAATCGGCTGTTGTGATATACTGTAATAGCAGGATAATCATTATGTAAATTTGGAGGGAACCGCATTGGAAACCTGTACTATCGCAGAAAACCAATTTTCTAAATTGAAGAAACAATTCACTGGCATCCAGTGGCTTGAAGCAGATTATTCCAAATCTAATGGAAGCGTCGTGAGTTGTGATATTAACGTTTTTACTGCGCTTCTCGAGATTTATACTCCAAGTGTCGTTATTTATAAGAATCTTTATGAAGAACTCGACCTTTGGCTTACAGATGATTTTGATGAGGCTTTTGAAGAAGAGTGGGCGGTGCGTATGTCTCATCCTTCCAATCGTTATTTTTGCGAATACAAGGCTTCCGCAAAGGAATCTTTAAGACAGGACTTTAATACTCAATCCGAGTGGTTAAAAAAATATCCTGTATATCACGAAGAAGACGAAGTGCTTTTTCGAAACCATGCCACGTCTATTTCCTTGTTTTTTATAAATCAAGGTGTAGTCTTTACCTCCTTTATAGTGGATCCCGACTTTGAAGTTTGGAAATCGTGGCAAGCGAATGCATTCCAGTTCCCCATGGACGCAAGAATTATTGAAATGAATGCCACTAAAAAAGCAAAGGAATGGGTTCAAGCAAAACTAAGCGAATTTGAATTCAATACTCGAAACGAGTTATCTTTTCTTAATCTCAGAAGCCAATCTCAAAGGAAATCATATGTTGACACATTCCTCTTATCGCTAAAAAACGAGAATCCAGATGCTATTGAATTGTATCCGCCAATTAAATCAACTCTTTACACACTTGCGGAAAACATATATCAACTTAGGATGAACGAAAACAAAAGCAATCATTAGTTCAAGTATCGGACGGTTGATAATAATCCATGGAGAATATCTCGTTATTTGCATCCGAACACACTCTGAATCAAGAAATATGCGACGACTTTTTGCGCTACGAAATTCGTCTATTACCGAGAATTCAATTATATAAAACCTCGCTGAGAGAACTGCTCTCGCTAATTATCCGAGGGCTTTTCTACCACTCCATTGACCATGGAAATCACTTTTCCGATTACTTGTGTACCGCGGTTTTCTTTGACACGCGGCCGCTTTTGGGGTAAAATACATTCAGCAAAAGTTCCCTGCCGCTCGCGGTAGCGGTCAAGAGGGGCGAAAGGAGCAATCATTATGTTGTGGAAAATTCTTGTTGCGATCGTTCTCGGCGGCCTTGCCGGCTGGCTCGCAAGCAAAATCATGAAGAGTGACGGAAGCCTTCTTCGCAATATTATCCTCGGTATTGTCGGCGGCGCTCTCGGCGGCTGGCTCGGAGGTCTTATCGGAATCGGAGGCGGCTGGGTGATGAGCGTCATTCTGGCGATCGCAGGCTCGTGCCTGATCATCTTCCTCTGGAGACTGATTTTCGGCAAAAAGAAGAACAGCAAAAAATAAGCACCGGTTCTGTTTGAACCCCTAAAAAGGCCTGCCCGGCGAAACAAACGCCGCGGCAGGTTTTTGCGTAAAAAGGGCTATCCGGCCGGAACGCGACCGGGACGACCGAAACACGGACGCGCTCGCGCTTGACTAATGCGCGCGTGTGTAGTAATATATAAAGAGCGTTTGCAATCGGGCGGCCTCTTGCGCATGCCCCGGGACCGCATTTTCGCGTTTTTCCGTGTACAAACGCAACACAAAATCCTTTTGAGAAGCCGGTTTTTTCGCGGCTTGCAACGGAGGCAAAATGTCTGAGACAAAAGAAACGAAAAAAACATACTACATAAGCACGCCGATCTACTACCCTAGCGACAAGCTCCACATCGGCCATTCATACACGACCGTCGCCGCGGACTGCATGGCGCGGTACAAGAGGCTGAGCGGATACGACGTGATGTTCCTGACCGGAACGGACGAACACGGCCTTAAAATCGAAAAGCGCGCGGCGGCGAAAGGCGTCACCCCGCAGCAGTACGTCGACGAGATCGTGGCAGGGATCAAGGATCTCTGGTCGATTATGGATATTTCTTACGACAAATTCATCAGGACGACCGACGACTACCACGTTCGCGCAGTTCAGAAGATCTTCAAAACGCTTTACGACAAGGGCGAGATCTACAAAGGCGCGTACGAGGGCTACTACTGCACGCCGTGCGAATCGTTCTGGACGAAAACGCAGCTCAAAGAGGGCGGAAGGTGCCCGGATTGCGGCGGCGAGACGCAGCTGGCGAAGGAAGAGTGCTACTTTTTCAGGCTCTCCAAATACAGTCAGCGCCTGATCGACTACTACAACGAGCACCCCGAGTTTATCAATCCGCCGGCCCGTAAAAACGAGATGATCGTGAACTTCCTCGAAAAGGGGCTCGACGATCTTTGCGTGTCGCGTTCTACGTTCACGTGGGGCGTTCCGGTCACGTTCGACAAAAAGCACGTTGTTTACGTGTGGGTCGACGCGCTCTCCAACTACATCACCGCGCTCGGTTACGGTAGCGACGACACGTCTCTCTACGACAAGTTCTGGCCCTGCGACCTGCATCTCGTCGGCAAGGAAATCGTGCGTTTCCACACGATAATCTGGCCCGCGATGCTGATGGCGCTCGGTCTGCCGCTTCCGAAAAGGGTCTACGGCCACGGCTGGCTGCTCCTTAACGGCGACAAAATGTCCAAGTCGAAGGGAAACGTTGTGGATCCCGTTGTTCTTGTTAACAGATATTCCTCAGACGCGATCAGGTACTTCCTGCTCCGCGAGGTCCCGTTCGGATCCGACGGCAGTTTCACCCCCGAGTCGCTTCTCAACAGAATCAACTCCGACCTCGCCAACGACCTCGGCAACCTTGTCTCGCGGACGGTTTCAATGCAGCTTAAGTATTTCGGCGGCTCGCTTCCCGAAGCCAAAGACAGGCTCGCCGCCCCTATCGACGACGAGATCATCGACATGTTTAAAGGCCTCAAGGCGCGTGTCGAGGAGCAGTTTGACCAGCTTCAGTTCCCGCTCGCGCTTGCAGAGATCTGGAAGTGCGTTTCTCGCCTCAACAAATATATCGACGAGACCGCTCCGTGGGCTCTCGCGAAGACCGAGGACGGAATTCCGCGGCTCGCGCAGGTGCTCTACGTACTGGCGGAGGGAATCCGCATTATCGGCATTCTTCTTGAACCGTTTATGCCTAACACTCCCGGCAGGATTTTCGCTCAGCTTGGAATCGCCGGCGACGACGCGATTACTTCGTGGCAGTCGGCCGAAACATGGGGGCTCTACCCGTCTACGGCTGTGTGCGTGAAGGGCGAGGCGCTGTTCCCGAGGCTCGACGTAGAAAAGGAACTCGAGGCTCTTGAGGCGATCAAAAACGCCGGCGCGCAGAAACCCGCAGAACCCGAAAACAAGGGCACGCCCGCGGAAAACGGCGCTAACAAAGACGCGAAGAAAGAGTCCAAAAAAGAAGAGCTTCCCGAGGGCATCATCACGATTGACGACTTCGCAAAGGTCAGTCTGAAGGTTGCGGAGGTTCTCACGTGCGAGCGCGTGGAAGGTTCCGACAAACTCCTCCGCCTCACCGTCACGAACGGAGAAAAGGAGAAGCAGATCGTCTCCGGCATCGCGAAATTTTACGCGCCCGAGGACCTTTCGGGCAAAAAGGTCATTCTCGTGGACAACCTGAAGCCCGCCAAGCTCAAGGGCATCGTTTCCGAGGGTATGCTGCTCGCGTCAACCTCCGCTGACGGGTCGTCTCTCAAGCTTCTCACGGTCGACGGCGACATTCCCGCCGGAAGCCGCGTATCGTAACATTTTCGAATCATCCCGCGGCGGTTTTTACGGAAGGCAGAGATGCGAACCGTGATTGCCCGCCGCGAGGTCATATTATTAAACTTTTACTAAAGATAGGTTAAATTCAGCTATGGAACACGCTTTCTCGGACGAGTCTCTCACTGAGACAAGAAACATCGACACGAAGAACCTCGGACTTCTCAAGGGAATCCACTACGCGCAGGAACAGCTCCTGATCGAAGTTGACCGTGTCTGCCGGAAAAACAATATCACGTATTTTCTCTGGGCGGGAACGCTTCTCGGCGCAGTGCGGCACAGTGATTTTATTCCGTGGGACGACGACGTCGATATCGCGATGAAGCGCGAGGATTTCGAGCGTTTTCTTAAGATCGCGGACGGCGAGCTTCGCGAGGGGTTCACGCTTGTCCGCCCCGGCGAGGACGGCAGGTTTTTCGACATGATCCCGAAAATCAACTACGACGCCAGCCGCCTGCACAAGGAGGACATCGAGGAGGGCTTTTATTTTGAAAAGCACAACAAGGTCTCTCTCGACGTCTTCTGTCTCGACAACCCAAAAAAAGGTCTCGCGTTCAGATTTCAGCTTCTAAACCTCAAAAAATGGTATGGCTACGCAATGGGCCACCGCAGAAAACTCGACTACTCCAAGTACCCTGTTCTGCAGGTTCCTTTCATTAAACTGCTTTCTTCGATCGGCCGCCGCAAGACGATGGAATATATAATGAATGGTCAGAAGGCCGCTTCCGTCTCGAAAAAGAACCGTGACACGGAGCATCTGAACGTTTTCAACGAGCGCATTTTCTTCGTCTACCCGCGCTTTAAGGCGGAATGGTTCGACAAGACGGCCGAGTACACGATCCGCGGTCACAAATTCACGTCGATTCACGACGCGGACGCATACCTCAATTTCGTATACCACGATTTCATGAAGCTCCCGCCCGAGGAACTGAGGCGGCCGACACACGCCGACGAACTGCCCGAAGTGACGGTTTACGACCTTGACGGCAACCTGATCGTCTGCGACGCGGACAACAACGAAAATTAACCGTTGCGCCGCCCGGAAACCTGCGGGCAGCCAAAGAGAAACGGAGTATTTGTTTTGAAGAAAAAAAACGACGGGAAAACGCATAAGTCCGCTGCAATCAACACGCCCGCGGCAATCAACACACCTGCGGCAATCGCAGGCGCGGGAGAGAAAAAGCCCCATTTCAAGGTCTTTTTCTATGTTGTTTTTGCGGTCTTTCTCGCGTTATTTCTCGTTTCAATCTATTCTACGCACGGCGCGAGCCTCAAAGGGGCACTTTTTTCCGACTCGTCCGACACGTTCATGGACCACTACAACAGCGTCGTTTACAACCAGGTCGACGACCCGTACGAGATTCTCGTGGTCTACCCGCCCCTCGCGTCGCTTCTTTATAAGCTGTGCAACATGATAATTCCGGCAGACGACTACGTCACCGTTGTCACCGACCCCGCCGAACTGGCCCAGGAGCGCTTTATCCGCGTCGGTCAGTCGTTCACGTTCCAGTTCATCCTCTATGCGGTCATCGCGCTGCTCATTTTCCTGGCCGCGCTCGCGTTCCTCAAAAAGGGAGGCACTGCCGAAAAACTGCTCTTCGCGACGGTCGCGATACTGTCGGCGCCTTTTATTTATATGGCGGACCGCGGCAACAACGTGCTTCTGCCGGTCGCGTTTACGATCTTTTTCCTCGTTTTTTACAAGCACGACAGTAAAATTCTCCGCGAGGTCGCTCTGATTTCCCTCGCGGTCGCCATAGCGCTCAAGATCTACCCGGTCGTATTTCTCGTTCTGCTCATCGCCGACCGGAAATACAAGGAATTCTTCCGCGAGTGCATTTATATTTTCGTATTCCTGATCCTGCCGTTCTTCATTTTCTACAACGGGCTCGACAGCATAAGGCTGATGCTCCGCAACCTGCGCGGCTTTGACGAAAAGCGCACCACCGAGGACAACATCGCGGGCAACCTCGATTTCAAGCGCATTTTCTTCTTCCTCTACGGCGGCCTCAGGCGCTACACCGGCATCACCATCACCGAGTCGAGGCGCGAACTCTACGCGACGCTCTTCCGCTACGGGCTGTCGTTCATCTGCGGTCTCTGCGGCCTCTTCGCGAAAAGGCAGTGGAAGCGTGTCGCTCTGCTGTCAGCCGTTCTGTACGGGTTCCCGGGGTCGGCGTCGACGTACATTCTTCTGTTCATGATCATCCCGCTCGCGATGTTCCTCGACGACGAAAAGGAACAAAACGTCCGGAATTACGCGTACCTTTTCTGTCTCGCGCTGACGATCGTTCCGATGATCATCAAGCACGGCAGCGAATACGACCGCTACTGGCCGTCGAAAATCGCGAGTCTCGCCGTGGCGGGAATGGTTTTCATCGCGTTCCTCGAGATGATTTTCGCCTTCGCGGCGTGGAACGAGGCGCGCAGACGCGACAAAAAACGATTCTTTGCGACCGCGTTCGCTACCGTCCGTGACTACCTGAAATACATGCTCTACCTCGACAAAAAGGAAGAGCAGCCGACGCTTTTCGACAGCGCCCCGGCAAAGAAGTTCTCGCTTAAGAATATTTTCCGGAAAAAAGAGCGTGACGGCGTCGAGGAAGCAAAAACCGTGCGGGAGGAAAAGCCGGGAGAAGAACCGGAAAAGCAACCGGAAACAGAACCGGTAACGCAGCCGGAATCAACGCAGGAAGCAACGCCTGAAACCGCGGAAACCCTCGAAGCAGATCCCACGCTCACGGAAAACTCACCCGAAAACGCCGCCCCCGTTTCAGCGGGCGAACAACCACGCGGAGAGGAGGCGGAAAACGATGCTTGAGAAAGACACAGGAAAAAAGCTTTACTACAAGTTCATTTTCTATTTTATAACCGGCGTTTTTTCCGTCGCGTTCTTCACTCTCCTGCTACTCACGAACGGCTACTCCATGCGCGGTCTTCTGTACGCGCAGCGCGACCAGACGTTCATGGACTTCTTCAACAGCATGCTCTCGACGATCGGCAACCCGTACGAGCACTACTCGTTCTACCCGCCGTTCGCGATGATGTTCTACAAGCTGCTTCTGATGCTCGTTCCGCAGGCAACGCTCGACAAGGTCGTGACAAGCGAGTCGTCGACAGCGTTCAGCACGGACGTGAAGCTCTATCAGCAGCTCTATTTTCCGTTCATAATCTACGCGCTGCTCTCGCTCACAATGCTCTTCTTCGCGATCAAATCCGCAAAAAAAGGCTCTGTCGGAGAGGTTTCCGCGTTCATTTTCCTGACAATGCTTTCCGCGCCGATGCTCTTCATGTACGAGCGCGCGAACAACCTGATCATCCCGCTGGCGCTCCTTCTGTTCTTTATCGCCAACAAGGACTCCGAAAAGCGGTGGCAGCGTGAGCTCGCGATCGTGGCGCTTGCCCTCGCGGCCGCGTTCAAGATATATCCGGCGGTTTTCGCGCTGATGCTCGTTCACGAGAAACGGTTCAAGGACGTTCTCAAAACGGGCCTCTACACCGCGCTGCTGACGGTTCCGCCTGTTTTCATATTCTTCGGCGGCTTCGACAGTATAAAAATGATCGCCGAAAACCTCCTGATCTACGACGGAAAGCACAGTCTTGAGATCGGATCGCAGCTGAATTTCGCGAAAATGATAATCTTCCCGCTCACGAACAGCCGTCTCTCCAACGACACGCTGCTTGCGGCAGGCGGCTTCTTCAAAGTGGTTTTGACCGTTTTTGCGGCAATCGGCGCCGTTTTCGCGAAAAAGGAATGGCAGCGCGCCGCACTCTGCTGCGCGATCATCTACGGCTACCAGGCGACGTGCACGACGTACCTTCTCGCGCTTTTCATCATTCCGATCATTCTCCTGCTTGACGGCGAGCACGAACAGACGCCGGCCGGAACGGCTTCGATAGTTCTGATGACGCTCACGCAGGCGCTGCTCATTTCGATAAACCCGCTCACGCGTGATTTTTCGCGCGATCTCATCACGAAGATCACGAGCTACGCTGTCCTGCTGCTTACGGTGATCCTGACCGTAAGGGGCTGCCTCGACTGCGTTTCGACGCTTTCGGAAGCGCTCAAACTGAAAAAAGGTTTCATTTTCGGCGCGCTCGCCGCGATTTTCGCGGGAACGTGCTTCATAACGCTCTTCATCGGCGACGACAGCCTGCTGCGGCTCATCGATCCCGGTGTTTTCCCGGACGGCACGGTCAAAAACCTCGCGTTCGTCGGAATTCTTATCGTTCTTGTTGCGGTTTTGCTTCTGATAAGGTATACTGTAGTCACAAAACGCGAAAAAGCCGGCAAAAGTGAATGAGGCGTAATAAAACACCGCACTGTGCGCCGGCAGACTAACTACTTTTTTTACGAAAGGATAAATTTATGAAAATCAGATTAGCGGATTATTTGGCCGATTTTCTCGTCGCACACGGCGTCACTGACGTTTTCAGCGTTGTCGGCGGCGGCGCGATGCATCTCAACGACGCAATCGGACACAATCCCGGCCTCAAGGTCACATACAACCACCACGAACAGGCGTGCGCGATCGCTGCCGAGGCATATGCCCGCCTCGAAAACAAAATTGCCGCGGTCTGCGTCACTTCCGGTCCCGGAGGCACGAACGCGATCACGGGCGTGGTTGGCGGCTGGCTCGACTCCATTCCGATGTTCATTGTAAGCGGTCAGGTCCGCTACGACACCACAGCGAGGTACGCGCTCCCCTACACGGAGGAGCCTCTTCGCGCGATGGGCGACCAGGAGTACGACATCACCAAAGCTGTTTCCGCGATGACAAAATACGCGGTAATGATCGAGGACCCGCTCACAATCAGGTACGACCTTGAAAAGGCGTGGCACCTCGCCACCACCGGCCGTCCGGGTCCTGTCTGGATCGACGTTCCGGTCAACTTCCAGGGCTGCACGATCGAGACCGACGACCTCAAGGGCTACGACCCCGCCGAAGACGACGCGAAGCTCCCGCCCCCGGTCGAGGAATCCGTTATCGACGAGATTCTCGCGAAAATCGCGAAAGCAAAGCGGCCCGTTTTCCACGCGGGCTACGGAATCAGACTCTCCGGCGGCTACGAAGAGTTCAGAAAGGTTTTCGAAAAGCTGAACATTCCCGTCGTCACGTACTGGAACGCAGTCGATCTTATTGAGGACGACAACCCGCTCTACTGCGGACGCGCCGGCAACATGGGCGACAGACCCGGCAACTGGGCGATCCAGAACGCGGATCTCATTCTCGCCGTCGGCACGCGAATCTCCATCCGCCAGGTCGGCTACAACTGGAAAACGTGGGCGCGCGAGGCCGAGGTCATAATGGTCGACATCGACAAGGCTGAGCTCAAAAAGCCCACCCTCCACGTCGAGTACCCTGTCTGGGCCGACGCGAAGGACTTCCTGACGAAAATGGACAAGGCCGCCAAAGGGCCGGTCTTCACGGGCGAAGAGTGGCTTGAGACGTGCCGCAGGTGGAAAAACGACTACCCCGCGGTTCTTCCGCGCCAGTGGGAGGAGAACGGAACAACCGCCAACGTCTACGCGTTCGTCAGGTACCTGTCCAGCCGCCTTCCCGAAAACAGTCTGACCGCGGTCTCCAACGGCGCCTGCTGTGTCGTCGGCAACCAGGCCTACGTAATCCAGAAGGGCAGCCGCATGGCCAACAACAGCGCGATCGCAAGCATGGGCTACGGCCTTCCCGCGGCAATCGGAACGTGTATCGGCGGCGGCACTCGCGAGACGATCTGCCTCGAAGGCGACGGCAGCATCATGATGAACCTTCAGGAGCTGCAGACGATCCTCACGAACAACCTTCCGATCAAGATCTTCCTGATCAACAACAACGGATACCATTCCATAAGGATCACGCAGACAAACATTTTCGGCCACCACACCAAGGTCGGCATCGGGCCCGAATCCGGCGACCTGACGTTCCCCGAGTTCAAAAAGATTGCCGAGGCGTTCGGCTACCGCTACTTCTGCGCGCACTCCAACGCGGAGATGAAGAAGGTCGTGGACGAGGTTCTCGCGCTGGAAGGTCCCGTTTTCACCGAGATCTTCACCGACACAGTGCAGGTCTGGGAGCCCAAGAGCGGCGCCAGAAGGAACCCGGACGGTTCGCTGTTCAGCCCGCCGCTTGAGGATCTCGCACCGTTCCTGCCACGCGAAGAGCTCAAGAAGCAGATGTTCATCCCGCTGGTCGACGAAAAATAAGAGTTTTTACGCATATTAATTGCCCGCGCTACGCGAAAAGGAGGTTGAGCGGCCGTGTCCAAACCGATTATCGCTCTTTTGTACGATTTTGACCGTACGCTGTCCACTCAGGACATGCAGAATTACCAATTCATACCGAGTCTGAACATGGAACCCGACGCTTTCTGGAAGGAAGCCAACAAGTTCGCGCGCGACAACAAGATGGACGGAATTCTGGCGTACATGTACGTCATGATCGAAAAGGCCAAGGAAAAAGGCGTTAGCTTCAGGCGCGAGACCCTCGTGAAGATGGGCCGGAACATCGAATTTTTCGAGGGCGTCGAGTCCTGGTTCGACCGGATCAACCGCTTCGGCGCGCGGCAGGGCGTTTCCGTGGAGCACTACGTCATCTCCTCCGGCCTCCGCGAGATCATCGAGGGGTGCGCCATTCGCGACCGCTTTAAGGAAATTTTCGCCTGCGAGTTCCTGTACAACGAAAAAGGCGACCCAGTCTGGCCGAAGGTGGGCGTCAACTACACCAACAAGACCCAGTTCATCTACCGCATCAACAAGGGCATTCTGGACATTTCCAACGACAAGGATCTCAACGCCTCCATGCCCGAGAACAACAAGCGCATCCGCTTCAGCAACATGGTCTACCTGGGCGATGGTCTTTCCGACGTTCCCTGCATGAAGATGGTGAAGGCCTACGGCGGCAAGTCCATCGCGGTTTACGACCCGGCCCAGAGCACCGACGCCGCGAAAATGGCCAAGGTCGAGGAACTTCTCCGCAAGGAACGCGTGGACTACATCTACCCCGCCGACTACCGCGAGAATTCGCCCCTCGAGACCACGATCAAGCACATCATTAAAATGATGGCCATCGAGGACGTGCTGTCGTCGGAGAGCCAGCGGCAGACGGAGGAAGTAACCGATGACGCAACCGGCGAAGTAACCGGAGAGAAATAAGCCCGGGAACTTTCGCGACGCGGAACTCTTAGTAATGTAGATATTATTAGCATCGCCCCGCGGCCGCCAGTGCCGTGGGGCGCGTTTTTTATTCCACGCATTTGCGTCACCATTTTTTCTCTTGACATTATAACGGTGTGCCGTTATAATAATCTTGAGGCAGGTGAATAAAAATGAATGTCAGCGAAATTATCAGCCGCAATCAAACATCCAAATATCGCGTCGCAAAAAACAGTGGAATACCCTATATGACGCTGAACGACATTTGCACCGGCAAAACACAGCTCGGAAAATGCAGCGCGGAAACAGTATATAAACTGTCAAAAGAACTCGGTGTATCGATGGAGGAACTGTTAACACCTCACTTGGCTCCGCGTCCGTCGTTCGACCTCTTCAAAAGCAATGTCTGCCACCGCCTGAAGGAACTCGGCGATATCGATTTTCTGATCGAGGTTTTGGATGGCGACGACGTTACGGCCTATTACCGGAAATCGTGGTTTCCCGAATGCCTGTACCTCCTCGCGCTGGTCGACTATATCAGCAGGGTGAACGGCATTCCTCTTGTCGACGCCTACAACGATCTGCGTAAGATGAAACTGAAAAAGCCGGTTTATCCTTCAGGCGTGCTCGCCAAATATGCCGTGTTGCAAGATGAAGGCATTCTCGAGAGCGCCGAAGCAGCGGCCATTCCCGAGTTTATGCGGTTCAATATCGTAGAAAGCGATGTCAGGAATGTCGTCTGAATACTATAATGTTTTTAAAAAATCGAATCCTGATTTATATTTGAAAGATCTTTCGAAAGAATACAAAAAACTCGCAGGCAGGAATATGCCGGCGGAAATAATTCTTATCGGCGGGGCGCCTTCTCTTTACTATACTCAAAATTCATGCGTCATTCCGGAGCCGCGTCTGTTTTTCCGGCTTCGTCTTTTTCCACTTGTTTTCTTCCCGCAGTCAGCACGTTAAACACCAGCACCGACACAAGAACTATCGCGGCGCCGACAAGCGACAGCCACGTTAGCTTTTCGCCGTAGAAAACCGCGACGAGCACCGGATTCAGGATGGGTTCGATGCCGGAGATGAGCGACGCGGCGACCGGAGGGGTCTGCTTGATTCCAACGGAAAAGCAGATCTGCGCCAGTCCCTGCTGCACGAAACCGAGCGCCACGACACAGAGAAGCTCGTTCACGTGGGTGGCGGCAACGTTCGTGCGGAGCAGCCACGGAAGGCCGATCAGGGCGGTCAGCGCATAGGACAGAAGCACCGCCGTAAACGGTTCCGAGTCGTCGCGGCTGTTGAAAATGAAAAAGCAGGCGTAGGAGACGCCCGAGATCAGGGCAAGCGCGTTCCCGAGCATGTTGCCCGCGGTGAGCGAGTCGATGAAAAAGCAGATGATTCCCGCCAGGACCGCGAAGCACGTGACAAGCTCGAGCGTCGTCGGCTTCTTTTTGAACAGGACCGCCATGATAATGATAACGAACGCCGGCATCGAAAACTGCAGCACGATCGTGTTGCCGGCCGTCGTCAGCTTGTTCGCCAGCGCGAAAAGCGTGTTCGTCACCGAGATCGAGACCGCCGCTACGATGACGCTCGGGTTGATCTTGAACTTGTGCTTCGTCGCGAGCATGACGGCAAGTATGAACACCCCCGCGATAATCGACCGCGCGCTGCTGATTGCCATGGCGTTCCAGCCGCATTTTTTGAAAAAAAGCCCTCCTGTCGCGAAAAGCACTGCCGACAGAAAGACGAAAACGGTTCCCTTGCGCAATTTCCGCCGCCTCCGAGTTCTCTTTTGTTTGACTGCTTAATGATACTCCTTCCGCGGTCAAAAAGCAATTTCAAGTTGCTTTTTGACCGCGCCGGCTTGCGAAAAAAGCGCCCCGGCATGCGCGCGCATGCCGGGGCACGGTAAACCTGTTAAATAATATAATGTTACACGATGATGCCGTCGTTCGTCTTCCAGTTGGCGGGGATCAGCTCGGGCGAGTACTCGTCGAGAACGACCTGCACCTCGAAGTCTTTTTTACCGTTGACGCCTCTCACCGTGACCGTCGTTCCGGCCGTTTTCGCTCTGAGCACAGCCGCAAGGTCGTCGGAGGACGTGATCTGGGAGTTGTTGACAGACGTTATCAGCATGCCCTCGACGATTCCCGCCTTGTCGGCGGCACCGCCTTCGATGACGTAGCTGACGTACGCGCCGGAGACCCTTGTGGTGCCCCAGAACGATTCGCGGTACGCCTCGGTGGCGCCGATCGCGAGCGCGCCGCGGCCCTTCACGTAGCCGAACTCAATAAGCTGCTTCGCGATTCCGAGCGCGTCGTTGACCGGAATGCAGAAGCCGATTCCCTCTACGATGCCGGAGTTGACCTTCGCGGTCACAACGCCGATGACGTTGCCGGATGCGTCGAGAGCCGGGCCGCCCGAGTTACCTTCGTTTACCGCCGCGTCGATCTGGAACATCGAGATGGGCGTGCCGTCCTCGTTGATGGCTCTGTTGAGAGCGCTGACGACGCCGCGCGTGAGCGTGTAGGTGAGCTCACCGAGCGGGTTGCCGATAACGATGACGTCCTCGCCGACCACAAGTTCGTCGGAGTTGCCGAACGTCGCCGCCTTGAGGCCTGTCGCCTCGATTTTGAGCACCGCAACGTCGTTCGTTTTTTCGGTTCCGACGATCGTCGCGTCGTATGACTCGCCGTTGTAGAGCGCGACCTTGAAGCTCGTTCCCGACTCGACAACGTGGTTGTTTGTGAGAATGTAGCCGTCGTCCGTCAGAATTATGCCTGTTCCGAGGCTGGCGGTGGTGCTTGTCTGGCCGAAAACGTTTTTGGAAACGCTCTCGGAGCGGATGCCGACCACGCTGTCGACGCTTCTCGCGTAAACCTCTGAAACCGTGTACGTCTCGCCGTTTTTGCTGCCGTACTTGAACTGTTTGGCGGCGCCGGGGTTGGTCGTGACAGGCTTCGGCGTGGCCGTTCCCGGAGCGGTTGTGCTTCCGCCGTCGGTCGCGGGCTCTTCAAGCTGCTCGTTTATCCAGTTCTGGATCGATTGGATGTTAAAGTTCGCGCACGAAACGCAAAGAGCCGCCGCGAGAGCGAGGCAGAGCGCCGCAATTGTTATTTTAAAAGCTTTTGACTTCATAAAATCGCCTTCTTTTGTTTGATTTTCGCATTTATGGTAGCGCACTTTCCTTAAAAAACCATGAAAACGACGCTAAAACACGTCAGATTACCCACTTTCCGTTTTCGAGGAGCTTCACGCGCCTGCCGTCGGCCGTAATTCCTGTCGCGCAGTACGTCTCGTCGCCGATCATGAAGTCGACGTGCGTGAGCGAGTCGTTGACGCCCGCCTCGCGGATCTGCTCAAGCGTCATGTTTTCGAAGCCGGGCATAAGGTCCGGGAAGCCCGTTCCGAGCGCAAGGTGGCAGCTGGAATTTTCGTCGAAAAGCGTTTTCAGGAAGAGCAGCCCCGTTTTTCCGACCGAACTGCCTACCGGCACGAACGCGACCTCTCCGAGCATCGCCGCGCCGTCGTCGGTTTTGATGATCTGCGTAAGCATCTCTTCGCCCTTCGCAGCGTGCCACTCGACGGCTTTGCCGCCCCTGAACGTCACGCTGAAGTTCTCGATCATGACGCCGTTGTACGAAAGCGGCATCGTCGCGACCGCCGTTCCATCGACAACACCGCGCATCGGCGACGTGAAGATCTCCTCCGTCGGCAGGTTCGGCACGAAATACACGCCGGAAAGCGTCGTCGAGCCGCCTCCCTCGAACCGCATTCCGGGAATGAGCCCGATCTTAAGGTCTGTGCCCTTTGCCGTCTTGATCTCAAGCTCCTTCAGCCCGAGCCCGTTCAAAATCCCGCAGCGGCGCTCGAAATCCTCGCGCCGCCTCTGCCACGCCTCCACCGGGTCGTTGTCATCAGTGACGTAAACCGTCTCCAGAATCGCCTTCCACAGCTTTTCGACGGCGGCAGCCGGCCTGTCCCCCGGAAAAACGGTTTTCGCCCATTTTTTAGAGGGAACCGCGCAGATGCACCACTGCTGACGGCCCTCGAGCGCGTCGCTGTACTTTTTCATGACCGCCCTGCGCGCGTTGTGCGCCTTCCGCATTTTCGCCACGTTGACGCCCTTCAGCGCGTTCGGATCGTCCGACTCGACCAGAATCCTGACCGCGCAGTCGTCGACCTCCTGCTGCGCCTTCGCCTCGCCCCACTTCGGAACGGTCTCCAGCGATTTGAGCGTCCTGTACCTGACGTCGACCTTTGTGACCTTGTTCGAATAAAACTCGACCGCAACGCAGCCGGCGCCGGCCTTGTAGCACTCCTCGGCCAGCATCACGCCGAAATCCTCGTTCTCGGGCTCGACGCAGACTATCACCGACTGGCCCTTCTGAACGTTCCCGCCGACGACCGCGACGGTTCTCGCGTATTTTCTGATAAGTGACTTTTTCATAAACTAATCCTTTCGTTATTTCCCGGAAATCCGCCAAATTTCCCGGAAATAAAATCAAAAACGGCAGCCAGGGCGTCACTTTCAATCCGCGCAAGGCTGCCATATTAAATCTTAGATTCGCGATGCGCCGCTCTTAAAACGGAAGCTCTTCGTCGTCCCCCGCAGGGCAGTTGTCGCAGTCGCCGTCGCAATCGAAGCCCTCGTCTTCTCCGTCTTCGCCGTCTGCCTCATCCTCTTCGTCCTCTTCGTCCTCTTCGTCCACGAACGAAATGGTAACCTTTTCGCCGCAGCCGGGGCAGGTCAGAGTGATCTCGTCCTCGGTGTCGAGAAGCGCCTCGTCAACAGGAAGGATCTCGCCGCAGTTCGGGCATTCGAACTCGTCGTAATACTCCTCTTCCTCGTATTCCTCGTTGTCCTCGTCCCCGTCTTCATCGTCTTCGATGTCATCGTCGTCGTAGTAAAGCGCGTCGACGTCCTCGCGGGTATACTCGAGTTCTTCCGTCAGCGAGTCCTGCTTCTCGTCGATAGCTTCGACCGAAGTAACGATGTCCTCGAAAAGCTCGAGAATCTCGTCGAAAATTCTGCTCTCGGGAGAAGATTTGTCAAGCGAAATGCCGTCCACGAGGCCTCTCAAATAACTAACACGTTCTGCCAAATAACCCATGGTTTTACCCTTTCTTAAATCCAAGCTGCCGAAACAGCTGCCGTAAAGTGCGACTGCGCAAAGAGCCGAAAATTAAGAGCCGAAACGGGATTTTCGAGCTATTTTCGCGTGCGCGAATCCGAAGCTGTATGAGAATACTGCGAGAGGTTCGCTCGCGCGAAGCAGTCAGCAGCCAATCTGCCGAAGGCTCCTTATATAATTATCACAACCCCGCTGACTGCGCAAAGAGCCGAAAATCAAAAGCCGAAAATCAGGCTCTCTCCATGTACTCTTCGGTGCGCGTGTCGATGCGGATCCTGTCGCCAACGTTGATGAACAGAGGAACTCTGACCATCGCGCCGGTCTCGACGATCGCGGGCTTGACCGTTCCGGTCGCCGTGTCGCCCTTGAATCCGGGCTCGGTCTCGGTTACTTCGAGTTCAACGAAAATGGGCGGCTCAATACCGAAAACGTTGCCCTTGTACGAGAGGACCTTGCAGATGTCGTTCTCTTTCACGAACTTGAGCGAGTCGCCAATCGTTGCCGCGTCGATGGGCAGCTGGTCATACGTCTCGAGGTCCATGAAGTAGTAAAGGTCCTCATCGCTGTAGAGATACTGCATGTCGCGTCTGTCTACTCTCGCGTTTTCGAATTTGTCGGTAGGGTTGAAGGATCTCTCAACCGTGGCACCGGTAATGACGTTTTTCATTTTCGTTCTTACGAACGCCGCGCCTTTTCCCGGTTTCACATGCTGAAATTCAACGACCTGCCATACGCCGTTATCCATTTCAAAAGTTACGCCATTTCTAAAATCACCGGCTGTCAGCATAAATTAAAACCTCCAAATTAAGTGTATGTGTCGAGTAACCCGTCGCCGGGACTCATATCAAAAAATAAACGTGATGCGCGCTTTTAAAACCGCCTGAACCGCCTGCCGGACCGTGTCCGGAGCGTCCCTCATGAAGCTTTCTGAAATGCTGCGCGCAACACTTCATTGTATTATACCATTTTTTTGTCCGTTCTTCAAGAGTTTTTTAGCGGCGCCACGGGCGCCACGGGCGCCTGTGAAGTGAAAAGTTAACTTCCACTTCAGGGTGCGCGAAGTGGAATTCTGTCTTGCGGGAACTTCCATTTGTAATTTTGTTTTACAAATCTCTCTGAATATCGGATAATACCTCGCCGGCTCTAATTTCGAGGTGACAATGATGAAAAAATCTAATTCAGGAAAACATCTTACCAGAGAAGAGCGCATAATAATCGAAACCGGAATCAGAAACGGTTCCACTAAGTCTGCCATTGCAGATACTCTTGGAAAGGAGAAATCTACTATCGGAAAAGAAATCAAAGAACATCGCAAATTACGATTCAAACGCTCGTACGGATTTTCTGGCAAAAGCCGCAATGTCTTTGTCTTCGGCATTAGTAAGTTCCTCTAACAATGGAAGCATATTCGGATCGCGAAGCATGTATCCGTACTTTGCCAAATTCCAGACGACCGCCTCGGGAACAAGTCTGTAAAGTTCTATAAACCGTGATGAAAACAATTGTACATGATACTTACAGAGAATCACGGGAATCAAATCGTTTTGACCAATATAATCAGGATTGTTTACGATATCGAGATAACACGGAACATATTGCCTTTTCCTCATTGCGTAAAGCGCATTTGAAAGTCTGAATCGAAGTTCTCGATCAGTTGAACATTGATATTTTTCGACAATGATTGGAGTGTACTCGGCGTATTCCTTGTGGCACATCAAATCAATCAACCATTCTTTGCGTTCACACAGTTCGTAATACTTCAGCAGAATTGGCATGAAACGTAAATCTGCCTTGTCAGTCAGTTTGTGAAGGTTTGAGAACTGGTAACCAAGGGCGTTGATCTCGTCAAGCAATGAGGTGATCAGAGTCAGTTCCGCTTTTGTCAGCTTAATTCTAATAGCATCTCGGTATATAGCGCTGCCGTAATAGTTGCCCATAATTTCGAACACTTCCGCTTTTGTGGTAACTATTTCCGAACTTGACGATTTAGGATTCATTCAGGCAGAACCTCCCCCCTAGTATTACGTCTTAAGCGCTAACGTTAATCAATGTTATATCGTAAAACAACTGTTTTATCGGGCGACTCTATCGAATACAGCGTAACAATAACACTGTCGTATGTCCAATCAACATCTTTCCCAGATTCTTCTATTCTTATATTACCTAACTGTTTCATACGATTTCACTCCGCAAATCCCGATTTGCCGATATGATTCTATCACACCGGGCTTAGCTTTTCTACTGAAAACGGGGCTGGAATGTTGCTTCCAACCCCGTAAATGTGGTGTGCGGCCGTTTTAGATCGGATTTGGCAAAAAATGCGGAAAATCCGATCTTTTAAGGCCGTACAGTCGATTTTTCCAAATTAGTCAGGCCTTAAAAGATTTTGCGTTAGGTCTTAATAGATGCTAGAACAGTGCGCTCAGTACTCAAAGCTATTATTTCTCTATAAATCTATCCGCTCAAAAACCAATCTGAGATACAATATGATCAATGCCACAATGAAGAAGGAATAAAGCGGTGTCAAATCATAATATATCTTGGTGCAGAAGTACATCAGCCTTTCTCCACCCAGTCCGAGCAACGCCAGGGGTTTTGGATAAAAAGCTCCGAGCGCGTAATAAACACCTATGATTCCGGCACTTATTCCGTAAAGAGGAAGGGATTTGCGGACAATGACCGCGGTCAGTATTATCAGCAGAGAGGCGAATAAAAAGATGAAGAAATATCGTGCGAAAACATACGTCAACAAATACGACTTGATGCCGACAATATATGCCCGGTCAGCAGTTACTATAAGCCCGTGAGTGTGAAACTCGGGGAAGGCTTTTGAAATGAAAAACACGAAGCCGCAGAACCACAGATATGCTGCAAGGCCCGTGATAAGGACCGTGGCTGCGCGTTTCAGCATATGTTTTGTTCTGGAGGTATAATAGATGTAAATTTGCACGCCCTCGTCAAACTCCGCAGTAATAAGCGTAGCAGCCAAGACAACCACCATTATTACAGTAAGTACAGCCGCAATGGGAACTGATTCGGCAATAAATGAGCAAGCGTCCTGTTGATCTGCTTTCAAACCCTCATACAAATCCGTCAAGCCTACTTCGTCAGCGTGGTTGAAAAGCTCCTTCAGGACAAATAGTTTCTCTCTCTGTAATCTCACGTTCTTACTATCGTAAGACGACATGCTTATCAGATCTTCATACTCTGCCTCAGCTTCGTCAATAGATTTTTGTATTTCCTCTTTTGATCCTGTTTGCCCGTAATCATAACGGTGTGAATGAATGTTTTCATCCGCACGGGCGTTAAAATAGACGGCATATAAAGATAATATGACTGTCCCGAATATTAACAGCAAAGCTATTATTTTGCTTCCGAGTATTTCTTTAAACAGCTTTCTCATGACAGCAACCCCGCTTTTATTCCCGCAGCGTCCGACGGTCTAAACAACACCAGCCCGAAGGCCGCAAGTGCGCATGCCGCATCCGCTTCCTCACCCTTGTTGATCCTGATGCAATAGCTGCCGTCAGTGTATCTGTCTATAACTGAAAACATGTTTTCATCAATCGGTCTCAATGTCGCGACAATATAAAGAGACGACGTCTGTTCATCCGTCATAACTCTTGAAACGGTTTTATCCCTAATCAGGAATACTGCGTCTGCGAACCGTTTGTCAAAAAGACCAACGTCGTGGCTCGATATAACGATTGTCACAGAGTTTTTCTTTTTTTCAATAATCGACTTTAGAATCATCACCGAAGGCACGTCCAGACCGTTGGTGGGCTCGTCCATAAGCATCACGTCACAGGTTGAAGACAATATCATCGTCAATGCAAGCTTTTTTCTCATTCCCTGAGAGTATGTCTTCACTTTTCGATGAATAAAGTCGCGCATACCGAACGCTTCAATAAACTCGTCAACATTTTGAAGTTCTACTTTGTCAAGGAAGTATTCGAGGTTTTCCATTCCGCTTCGTCTCTTGAAAAAAACTGAATTTTCACTCATCATCTTGTAATCGAGATGTTCCTTTTCGCCTTCAAACTGCCTGATAAGACCGTAAAGAGTTTTAAAAAGAGTCGTCTTTCCACTGCCGTTTTTACCTATAACAAGGTTAACAGCGTTTTTCTCAAATGAAAAGGACGCATCTTTTAGCACTGTATTCTTTCCGTAATTCTTCGTAATGTTATTCATTTGTCGAATTCCCTAACAGTTCAACGCAAATTCTGCCGTTGTTTTCAAAAACACGAAAAACATAATCATCCGTAGGGTTTCTTTGCTCAGGATGAAGTAAGCTATAGCCTTTAAGATATACCGAATCATTTTTCACCATATATAGATCCGGGGACATTTGACTATACAAATATAATATATCCCTCATATTGATGTCATCATCGCGCCATTCACCGGGTTGATATCCGTACGGAGAGCGATAACTGTCGCCGTAAGCGTCAACTATACAAAAGACAGCCTTCTGTGAATAAACCGCGGCAAGAGCTTTAAATTCAACCTGGTACCCATCAATTTGCAGTGAGAAAACACTGTCATTTTTTATTATGTAGAGTAGCTTGCTGCCGTCATCTTTTTCAAAGAATAGTCTGTCATCATAAAACTCACTTTTTTTGACTGACGCAAGAAGCCTGTCCGGGTTAAATATTTTGCCGGAAAAACCGCTTGAAAGCTCAGATTTTAAGCCTGAGTATGAACCGAGATCAAGGGTATCTCCTAAAATGGATTGAACGGACAGTGAAACTGCATTGACGTTCTCGATAATCCCCCTGGTAAGAATAAGCGCGGAAAAGAGAATAACGATGACTATGAGCCATTTAATAAAGGACTTCCACCATAACTTTTCCGGTCTCGTCTTCATAAATCTTAACCCCATATTTATCCGTCTTATCAATTGATATCAATTCCCAGGAGATTTCGTCAACATCCTGAACATAGCATTTAGCGTAAATGGCGTCATCGGTAATCTCGTACATATCGCTATCGATTTTTGAGTAAAGATATCTGATATCGTCAAGTGATACTGCCGCCATCCATTCGGATGCAACATATTTGCCGGTTTTGCTGTCTGTTTTTCGGGAATTCCATGTGTCAACAGGCGCATACATCATCCTCGAGAGATCGGTTTTAAACAGAACGTCATAGTATATTGTTTGAAGCGGGGCGATGGCAATATGATCTCCACCCCAGAACTGTAAAGAAAATGCTTTACCGTCAACCACCAAATATATAATAGTCGAATAGTACCCGTAAAGGCAGTCAAATTCAAGCTTTTCATCATAAAAATCACTGTTTCGCACGGCATCCAGTAAACCGTCTAAATCTTCAATAGATGCACTGAAATACTCGTTGATAGTTGACAGCGTTCCCTTCCACTCTCCGAGGTCAAGCAAAGTTCCGTCTAGGTACTCTTGTTGAACATGAACCATTCCGGAATCCTTGGGGAGTTTTGAAACAACAATAAAAACAACCAGCGCGATAAGAACCAAAACAACGACTGTAATTATCGGGATAAGCTTCTTTTTGACGGAACTCATCTTGAACCTCCAAGATAAACAAATCACAAAGACATTTCATTTACTGAAGAATGAATGCCGCTCCGGTGGAATCAGAAAAACGCTGTGCTAACACCAAAGAGCCCCCCGCTCTCGCCCAGTTTTCATTAACCATAAAGTACTCGGCTTCAAAAGAATGAACTGTACCTCCCTCAGTATAGGATACAGTATACTTTTCAATTCCTGTTGCAACGACAGAATGATTGGCCCAGCCTAAAGAAAGTAATACCAATTGATCGTTGTTTAACGCATTTCTCGTTCTAGCTCTTTTATTGTAAGTATACTCAGCACCGTTTCCGCTTACACTGTTTTGGGATGCGCAAAGGGTTATTCCCTGTTTATACTTCGACCCCTGTAACTGCCCTCTGTTAGAAGTAAAATAGCCATTAATATAGGCCTGATTGAGGAAACTATTGTATGCGTTTTGCGTGTCCATTAGTCCATTAAAGTGTTTTATCAAATCAACGACAGCTGTTGATGAACACGATTCATTTGCATAATTGCCGGTCATTACGCCATAATAGAATTCCAATTGCGCCTGATTTAAATTCACAAGGTATGTATAATTTGAACTCTTATATGTAACCGTGACATTAGTTTTTGATTCGAGATTATAGTAACTGATTATATCATTTCTAATAGCAACAGAATTATATGCATCCACTATAGTCGAATCAGGAGAAGAAGAGGTTACCTGTGCATTGCAGGTTAAAATGCTTGAAAACAAACAAATGGATAAAATGACAATTAAAATTCGTTTCATAAAAAGCCTCCAAATAATAAATCAAGAGAAAGAATAATCAACCCCATAATTATTATACAATCACTGCTTGCTGAAGTCAACCCCGTCTTTAGGATTTAACACGGCTGTGAAGTGAAAAGTTAACTTCCACTTCAGGGGGCGCGAAGTGGAATTCTGTCTTGCGGGAACTTCCATTTGTAATTTTGTTTTACAAATCTCTCTGA
>CADAZX010000014.1 GCA_902792515.1 uncultured Ruminococcus sp. | reverse complement strand
GCACTCTCTTATCTGTCAACCATTTAAACATGAGTGGAAGATCTGTTTCCGTAAAATCTCGGATTGTTATTACATCTTTTTCTATTTTCACGTAATCCTTCCTGCAAACTGCGATTTTGCGTCATCCCGACAAACTGGAATTTGTCATACTGACTTAATCAAACCATTTTCCCAAAAGGCTTCAAAAGTGTTTGCCACTCCGCTATGTTCGGTGATTTTTCCATCTACTATTTTATCTATATTTACACCTTTGATTTCTATGGTCTTATTGGTTGGCGTTATTCCTAAAAACTCACCACTATGAGTGCCTCGCATGACAAACTCTGAAACAACATATTCGCCATCTTCAAATTGTCGGGTGATACTCATTGTGTAATCAGGATATGTATTTCGGACAGCTATAAGATGTTGACACATTTCTTCCACATCCTCTGCTGACAGAAAATGCGCAGCCTCGTCAATCAGGTTTTTTGAAACCACATTCTCATAAAAGTATTTAACTATTTCTTTGTTATTCACGATCCACCTCGTCAACTCCCGATTTGCCGATTTCTTTCAACAAACAATAATATATCATAACTCGCCCCGTTATTCAATGAATTCAGTGTAAGCGCCTGCGACAGTGAAGTGGAATTAAGATTATTCTCAGCTTTTTCGCGTGCGTGCGCTCGCTTGAACCTTGAACGAACCGGCGAATTACTATATAATACGAAGGCGGCGGCGGTTCCCGAAAAAGGCGCCGCTCAAGCCAAAATTCACGCATAAAAATCAAACTACGGCGGTACAATCCTATGCTTAAATCAATCAAATCGTTCTTGAGACGCATATTCTATTACTTGACCTATGTTCTATATAGAGCCGTATTCGGCATCGAATTCGCGAAGGCTTTCAGAAAAAACGGCGAGCTTTCATATATCCCGAAAGAGGAGCGCGGCGTCTGGAAGCGTTCCATGTGCGAGATGGTGAAGGAATACTGGGTGAAGGGGCATTACGGATTCCGCCGTAGGAAGATCGTTTTTTCCTTCTGCAAGTCGCATTTCGAGGTCATAAAAAGAACGGAGCCCGGCGACAAAAACGTCCCGATCGTTGTGCTGTGCGTCAAGAATGACGTCAGGCGCGTCAGGATGCTCGTGGAGCATTACAGGGAGCTGGGCGTTACTAAATTCGCGATTATGGACAACGGGTCTGACGACGGAACGTTCGAGTGGCTCAGCGACCAGCCGGACGTGGACCTCTACCGGTGCGGCGCGCAGTACCAGACCAACGTTAAGGAGGGCTGGATCAACAGGCTGATAAGTTATTACGGGTTCGGCAGGTGGTACATCGTTACCGATTCCGACGAGCTGGCCGTTTACCCGGGCATGGAAGAAATGCCGCTTCCCGAGCTGACGGCGAGGCTGGAAAATGCGGGAGTGAAGCGCGTCAAGGCGATAACCCTCGACACGTATAGCGACAAACCGTTGTTTGAAGAATCGGCGGACATCCGGAAGGATTTCAGATGGATAGATTCGGACAGCTACAAAGAAAGAACCGCAAACGCGGGCATTTACCGCATCAGGCGTTTTATCGGCGGGCCGAGATACAGGCTAATGAATTCCGGCGTTCCGCTCGACAAACACCCGCTCGTGTACTGGGAGAAGGGAACGGTGAGCGCCGACGCGCATTATCAATACCCGCACGACCTTATAAACAACGCCCCTTGCTTCATGGGCGTTCTCCATTATAAGTTCATCGCCGCCGACATCGAAGAGTATAAAAAGAGAGCCTCGAATGATTCGACGTTCGCGGGCAACGGGGCGTTCTACAGGGAGTACATGAATTATTACAACGAACAGAAAGAGAAGTCGCTGATGTACGAGGGAAGCGTTGAGTTTACTTCGTCCGGGGCGTTAAATAAAATACCGGTTATCGACTGGCGGCTGCCGTGATTATGCCGGGTTGAATATGGGAGTACAAACGGATGCGTTGCGAACAGCTGTTTAACGAAATATACGGGAAAGACGCCGCGGGAATTGCCTTTGCGCCGTACCGCGTCTGCCCGATAGGCGCGCAGAGCGACCACAATCTGGGCAAGATCACGGGGTTCGCGATCGACAAGGGGATTCACGTCGCGTACGGTCCAAGCAGGAACGGAGCCGTGGAGCTCCGGAGCCTTCAGTTTGCGAAACCCGTTCGGTGGTCTGTTAATAATCCGGGCGAAAAGACCGGCGACTGGGCGGATTACCTGCGAGGCGCGACGTGGGCTCTTAACAAGTCGTACGGGCTCTCTGAGGGCATTTGCGGCGTTATAGAGGGCACGCTGCCTGTAGGGGGACTCAGTTCCTCTGCCGCGGTCATACTGGCTTTTCTGGAGGCGTTGACGCGTGTCAACGGGATCCGCCTTACGCCGCGGGAGTTTATTGATATCGCCTACGACGCAGAAAAGAATTACGTGGGCATCAACCTGGGCAAGCTCGACCAGAACTGCGAGGTGCTTTCCGTCAAGGATCACCTTCTTTACCTTGACTGCGCCGACGGCAGCTACGAGCTGATTCCCGCAAACCCTGCGATGAAGCCATACAAGATCGCGCTTTTCTTCAGCGGGCTGGAACGCTGCCTGACCGGCTCAAAGTACAACATGCGCGTGGACGAGCTTCGCGCAGGCGTGTACGCGCTAAAGGCGCTGAGCGGGGCGGAATACGGCAGGTTTGGCGAGACAAACGCCAGAGACGTCGGTTTTGACGTTTACATGCAATACAAAGACCGCCTGCCTGCAGCGTGGGCAAAGCGCTGTGAACACTGGTACACCGAATTCCGGCGGGTCGAAAAGGGCGCCGAGGCGTGGCGGCGAGGCGACATAGAGGAGTTTGGCCGGCTGTCGTTTGAGTCCGGCCGGTCGTCGATCGACAACTGGGAATCCGGCGCGCCTGAGCAGATCAAGCTCTTCGAAATTATGCGCGAGACTGACGGTATATACGGCGGCCGTTTCAGCGGAGCGGGCTTCAAGGGCTTCTGCATAGCGCTGATCGATCCCGCGAAAGCAGGGTATATACAGGACAGGGTCGAGCGCGAGTATCTGAAGGTTTTCCCCGAATTGAAGGGAAAATTCGGCTTCTGCCTTTGCGAGAGCGCCGACGGCATCGCGGCACGCGATAAGGCATGCGACAGCGCGGACGGCAAGGCGGTGAGCGGAAAATGAAATGTCTGATTCTGGCCGCAGGGTATGCGACGCGGCTTTATCCGTTGACCGAGAACTATCCTAAGCCGCTCCTGGAAATCGGCGGGAAGACTATTCTCGACCGGCTCATCGAGGATATCGACTCCGCGGGAGCGGTGGACGAATACGTGGTGGTTACAAATCACAGATTTGTCCGCATTTTTGACGAGTGGGCAAAAACACATCAACAGAAGGTAACGGTCGTCGACGACGGAACGACGTCCAATGAAACGCGGCTCGGAGCGGTTCGCGACATACAGTTCGCGATTGAGAGGCTCGGTTTTGAAGACGACCTGCTCGTCGTAGCGGGGGACAACGTTCTTGACTTTTCGCTGACGCGTTTTATCGAATTTGCGCTCGAAAAGGGAACGTCCTGCGTTATGCACTACCGCGAGGCCGACGTTAAGCGGCTGAAAAGGTCCTGCGCGTGCGAGATAGGCGCTAACGGGCGGCTTATATCGCTGGAGGAGAAGCCCGTGAACCCGAAGACCGAATGGTGTACGCCTCCGTTTTATTATTACACAAGGGCGGACGCGGCGAAAATACGTGAGGCGATTGCCGGCGGATGCGGTACCGACGCGCCGGGAAGCCTTGCCGCCTGGATGTGCGAGCATTCGGTCGTCTACAGTATGGAAATGCCGGGAAAGCGCTACGACATCGGCGATCAGGAGAGCTATGAGCGAGTGCGGCGGGAGTACCGCGGCATCGCAGGCGCGACAGAAAAATAAGCAAAAAGCGCCCGGCAAATTACGAAAAAATGCCGGGCGCCCTTCATTTTAAAGCCTAGGATTTCAGCCCCAATAGATGTAATTTTTTGTCGGGTTACAAGCTGCATTTAATTTGTTATAATCGTTTTCGAAAGGAGGCGCTGTATGGACATCGGTGAAAAAATCTCCAGGTACAGAAAGCAACGCGGAATGACGCAGAAACAGCTGGCGGACATGCTTTTCGTGTCCGAGGATCTTGTGTCAAAATGGGAGTGCGGCAGTCGAAGGCCTGACTACGGCATGATCAAAGCGATTGCGGACGCGCTTGGGGTGGAAACCGGGGAATTATCGGACGTTGACGGGATGGTTTTGTCCGAGCTGGAGCGGTGCATTCCGGAAGGCATCGACGCCGGCGAATTCCGTGTCCGTTTGAGCGCTTTCCTCCGGCGGATCCCCGAACGGGACGCCAACATTTTTATCGCACGGTATTACTACTTCGAGGATGTCAAGCGTATCGCGGACGAAAACGGGATACGCGCCAACAACGCGGCAATCATCCTTTTCCGGACACGGGCGAAGTTGACAAGATTTTTAAAGGAGGAGATCCACGGTGAAAATAAATGATTTGTACGATGCCGTCGCGGGCATTGACGATGACCTTATTGAGCGGGCGGACGCGGCGCGCCGGGGCAGCGGTGCTTCGACGGTCAAAACGGCGCCGGCGCATAAAAAAATCAACACGGGAAGACTTTCCGCAATCGCGGCGTCCGTCATTGCGGCAGTTTGTGTTATGGCCGTTTTAATATCCGTAGCGGGACCTGTTGCAGGCGGGAAAGGCGGTCACGGTTACGGCTTCAGTTACGTACAGGATCCGGAGAGCACCGGCAGGGTGTACCGGAATTCGACCGAAAGGCTTATTGTATCCGAAACGCCTGCCTACCAGTCAAAGCCTACAGTCTTCGGCTACTGGATTATAATGTCCACGCCGCTGTGCGTCGAAAACGGCGGAGAGTTTCAGATCGACTGCGCGCTTGGAGACGCTGAATCCAAAACGGTTTATCAGCACACAGACGAAGTTTTAGTAGCACGTTGGAAAATAAAATATCGCTGGCTGATTGAGTGTAAAACATTTGACTACGACTGGATTTACGGATCGGAACCGTCCGATATGATGACGTTTTTCGGGGAAAACGGACTTTACCGCGAAGATATTTCTTTCAGCAGAATGAAAAGCGAGTTTATTTTCGACGATAGTACGTATGTTTTCTGGGATGAAAATCATAGAGTGCATACCGCGGATGACCCCGCGCTTCTGCCGTTCCACGTTTCGGTACCGGTCAGCTTGCAACATATCGACCGGGGGGTCAAGGGAAGGGTGACAGTCAGATTCGGCCATGAGTCACCGAATGACACCGCCGGCAAAGGCACAGGCGTCTTTTTCTACTCCAACGGTGATTTCGTTGGATTCGGGTCAACGGAGGAAGAGGCATGCCGCAACTCGTACCTGCTATCGAACACGGAAAGAGCGGAGGACCGGGGCCCGGTGGAATTTACGGTTAGCGACATAATGAAGCTTATCGACGGGTGCGATGACCGGATAATAATTGTTGCCGAGTACGGTGAATGGGGGCTAAAAATCGACTGCTATCACGACTACGTCAATTATAACGGCGGCATGCAATATGAGCTCGGCGCGCACGGTTTCGCCAAAAGAGGCATGTTTCTGGGGGAAATGCACGGGTATTTTCCTGACGGCGTGGTAAAAGTGCTGACGATCAACTCGATTCCTCCGCGTGAATATCTCGAGCTGAACGCAAAGTAGACTGAATGCCCGCGACGTCAAAAATAGGGGCGAATGCGACGGGACGCGAATCCCGGAGATGAAACGCACAAAACGAAAATGAAACAAAACCGTCAAAACCGGCCCCGCCAATCCAAAAAACTGCGGGGCCGGTTTTGCGCCTAAAAATATACTCCGGGGCTCAAGGAAAACAGTGTACCGCTTCCGTCGTCAGAACTCGACTTCCATGCCGTCGAACGAAACAAGAAAGCCCTTTTCGCCCATCACGGGGGCAATTTCGTCGTAGATCGCGCCGCCGTTGTGCGAGAAGTGGTTGAGGCAGAATACCGTTTTATCGTCTGCGAGCCCTTCGGCGATCATTCTCGCTTTTACCTTTTCGCACGCGTTCGTGCCCATGTGGCCGCGTTCGTATTGCGCGTAAAGACCTCCCGTACAGTCAAGCGACACGAAGTCGAATCTGATCCCGCGCGCGGTCATGTATTCCCAGTCGGTCTCCGGGAAAATTCCCGTGTCGTGCGCGTAGAGCATCGCTTTTCCGTCGCGTTCTATTATATAAATGACGGAGTCCGCGTACGGGTCGTGGTCGGCGTCCATCGGCGTGACGTCGTAGCCGTCGATTTTGGCCGTTTTAAAGCGTTCCAGTACCTGGGTGTGAATTCTATCGGGGGCGCACCGGAAAGTGGCCTCTGTGACCTTCTGAACGGGTCTCTGCGTGCCGTACACTGTCAGGTACTCCGCGGATCCTTCGTCAAGGTGCGCAAAACCGGTTCTCCTGTTGCAAAAATCCTCCGCGTAGAGGTGATCCTCGTGGCTGTGCGTGATGATGCAGGCGCCGATCTCGTCCATTTTGATGTCGTTTTTGATGAAGTGCCAGTACGTGTCCGCGGAAAAATCGATCAGCAGGCGGTCGTCGATAATGCTCTGCGACCGTGTGCGGATGTTGCGGCCGCCTTTTTCGCGCGCCAGCTTGCAGGCTTTGCAGGTGCAGAAGAGTGCCGGCCAGCCCTCCGCGGCGGCGGTACCGAGGTATCTGATTTTCATTGAATTTCTCCTTTTCGTCTCTATAAATCCGGTTTGCCTGAGTGCGCCTCTCCGGGTCATCGCCAAAGCATTTAACTGCAGGTACTATATCAGAAAACACATAGAAATTCAACGATATAAATGCGGGAAAAAACGGAAGGAAACGGGCGGGGCCAGCCGCGCGAACGATTACAGGATATTGGCGCGGAGAACGTAGATTGACAGGGCGGATGGTTTTTCTTATAATAAAGGCGGAGTTTGACAACTTTTGGAGGTTATTTTATGAAATTCCTTTTGAATTATACTGTGAAGCTTGGAAAATACGACGCGGGCAGCGACGTTTGCGAACTGGAGTTTGAAAACTGCGAGCCGGAGATCGAAAAGGCGGTCAAACGGGCAGTAATGACCGGGACGTATTTTGAGGATGTGCCGGAGCTTCAGGCGGTGCTCGACGGCGCATACAAAGAAATCGAACAGCGGGAAATTGAAAAGCTCCGCGAAGAGGGGGACGATGCGTTAGCGCTTGAGTGCTTTGCGAAGTCGGAGAGCCCTTTTGACAACGGCTACACGATTTCCGTTTTCTTCCCGGACGACGCGGAGGAGATAATCCCGGACGACGCGGAGATCGAGGAATACCTGCGGGAAGTGCTGTCTTCAGGCGATCTTTCACTGGCGGAAGAGGTCGTCCTTGAACAAAACGGAAACTATTCAGGAAATCTTATCGAAAAAGTGTTTGAGATCGCCGAAGAGGTCGGCTGTCAAGAGTTTATCGACAAAAACAAGGCGGACTGACCGGGAGAAACGCCGGCGAATGCAGCCGCAAAGCGCGTGCTTGATGAATCCGATTGCGAAAATAAGTGTTTTAAGTAGAGTCCCGCTGCGGAAAATCGGCGGGACTTATTATTTGCTCGAAAATACGAAAATACGAAATTACGTTTCAACAGGCGAAAAACGCTTGACTGCTTCGGTAAGAAATGTTATACTAATCATACAAATCATACTTTCAGGAGGTGGCCGGTTTGAAAAAACCTGCGGGTAAATACGCTTACAGCGTCACGGTTGGCGAAAAGGGACAGATCGTCATTCCCAAGCAGTTGAGAGACATTTTTGGCATCGAGGCGGGGGACACGCTGATCCTGCTTGCCGACGACAAACGGGGGATCGCGATCCCTCCGAAGAGCACTTTTGCCGATTTTCGAAAGGCGATTTTCGGCGAGGAGGAGAAAAATGACGCAGACTGACACAAAAAAGGAGCCGGCGCTCGCGATCGAGGGCCTCTGCAAGGAGTACCCGAAATTCAAACTTAACAACGTCACTTTTTCCGTAAACGAAGGCGAAATCTGCGGTTTTGTGGGACGGAACGGAGCAGGCAAAAGCACCACGCTAAAGTCGCTGCTCGGGCTCGTTCATCCTTCTGCGGGGAACGTGCGTTTCTTCGGCCTTGACGCGAGAGAGCACGAGAGAGAGATCAAGCAGATGATCGGCTTTTCCGGCGGCGCGGTCGATTACTACAAGCGCAAAAAAATCAAAACCATCGTTGACGTCACGAAGACGTTTTACGAGACGTGGGACGAGGACGAGTACAGGCGGCTGCTGGAGAAGTTCGAACTCGACGAGGAGAAGACGCCGTCCGAGCTTTCTGAGGGAATGAAGGTCAAGCTGAACCTCGCGCTCGCGCTGTCGCACAGGGCGCGGCTTCTGATTCTCGACGAACCCACGAGCGGGCTTGACCCGTTTTCGCGCGCCGAAGTGCTCGACATTTTCCGCGAGCTCACGAAGGAGAACGTCACGATTCTGTTTTCGACGCACATTGTGAGCGACCTTGAAAAGTGCGCGGACAGGATCGTTTTCATCCGGAAGGGCGGGATAGTGGCCGACGAGACGAAGAACGATTTCATCGGGCGCTTTTCGGAGACCGGAAATGAAAGTCTCGAGGACATTGTGGTGAGGCTCGAGAGGAAGGGGGAGAACAATGAGTAACACTGCGAAGCTCGTTTTCAAGGAACTGAAACTCTCCGCGTCGCCGCTGTCGTACGTTTTCATTCTCGGCGCCGCGTTCTGCATGATACCGAACTACCCGGCTCTCGTCGGCGCGTTTTTCGTGTGCCTGGGGATTTTCTACTCGTTCCAGAACGCGCGCGAGGCCAACGACACGCTCTACACGGTGCTTCTCCCGGTTGCTAAACGCGACGCGGTGAAGGCAAAATATCTGTTTGCGGCAGTCGTCGAGGCGCTGGCGTTTGCGGGATTTGCGGCGCTGACGGCGCTCCGGACGGCTCTTTCGGAAGTCCCGCCGTACGACAAAAACGCTCTGATGCAGCCGAATCTCGCGCTGCTCGGGTACGTTTTGATCGTTTTCACCATTTTCAACACGGTTTTCATCTGCGGCTTCTACAAAACCGCCTACAAGATCGGGAAGCCTTTTATAGTGTTTTCAGTGCTGGCGTTCGTTTTCATTGTCGCGACGGAGGTTCTCCACCATATCCCGGGGCTCGGGGCGTTAAACAAGACCGGAGCGGACGGTTTTTACGTCAGGCTGGCGATCCTGGTCGCGTCGGCGGCGATCTACGCGGCGTTGTTTTTCGCGAGCATGAACGCGGCGGAAAAGCGTTTTGAAAAGATCGACTTTTAAGCGGCAGGGACAGTTTGGACGGTTTTGGGCCTTTTTTGCGTGGTTTGCGTGGTTTCGGGAATAATCTCAATTGCATTCCCGGCGAAAATCGGGTAAAATTACCTTATAAAGATTTACGCAAGGAGGCTTTAAAAAATGAGTGTAAAAGATAAATGGAAAGATACCGGAAAGGGCATCGGCAAGTCGTTTGCGGGGCTCGGGAAATCGATATTGAAGTCGGTTAAAGTCGGAGCCGACAGGCTTCTCGACGAGGAGCCGAAGGACGAAAACGGCGAGCCCATCAAGACTGACCTTCGCGACACGTGGAGCGAGGTCGGGCACAGCTTCGGAAATACAGGCAAGTCGCTCGGACAGGCAGTATCTGGCACTGCGAGAAAAGTCGCCGGGAAGCCGGACCGCGAGGAAAACGTCACGCCGGACGAAGCGGACGTCGTCGACGAGCAGCCCTCGGAAGAGCAATCTTCGGAAGAGCAGAAATAACAAGCCAATCACACGGCAGGAGCCGGAAGGTTTCGCGCCGGCGGGCAGTGACCCGCCGGCGCGGAACGCAGGTTCTTGCCTTGTTTTATATTTGCGCGCCTTGACGGCGCCGCTTCAAAGAATGACACCGGTTATATTTTTGGAGGAAAAATGAACATCACGGTTTATCTGGGAGCATACGGGGGCAACGACGTTTCGCTCACAAAAGCGGTCGAGGAGCTTGGCGCGTGGATCGGCAGAAACGGCCACGTTCTTGTTTACGGCGGCTCGGAAATCGGCCTCATGGGCGTCCTCGCAAAGAGTACGATGGCTGCAGGCGGCAAGGCGATCGGTGTGGAGCCGGCCTTTTTTGTGGAAAAGGAGCTTCAGTACGACGGCCTGACTCAGCTGATCGTCACGGCCGACATGTCGGAACGGAAAGCGAAAATGATCGAGCTCGGCGACGCCTTTGTCGCGATGCCAGGCGGAACCGGAACGCTCGAGGAAATCAGCGAAATCATGTCGAAGGTCTCCCTTGGCCACCTCGACGCGCCGTGCATAATTTACAACCACAACGGGTTTTACGACGGACTCAAGCAGCTGCTCGCCACGATGATCGAAAACGGCCTGTCAACCGAGGCGCGCCAGCGCGGGATCTTTTTCGCGGAGAGCATGGAGGAGATCGTAAGGTGCATTGAGGCGTGAAAAGCTTAAAAACGCAAGTAATGACTACTCATCGCCCGTAAAACGGTGCGATATGACGCGGAAGAACAGTAAATGAAAACAATCTTTAAATCACTCGGAAATATCAACCGGAAGCTGTATCTTGCGCTTATTGTCCTGGGCCTCTGTCCGACGGTTTACACTACGGTCAGAGTGTTCTTCCTCGGGCAGCTGCCGGGGGACTGGTCGTTCTCGATTGCAGGCCAGCTTTCGTGGGTAAACCTCATTTACGAAGTTATCAGCGAGGCAATCATTCTGCCGCTGTTCTTCTTCGTGGGAAAGGTGCGCGAGGACAAAAATGAATTCTCAAACCGCATACGCACGGGAATGATGACGGCGCTCGGCGTCTACGCGGTGCTTTCCGCCGTGATTTTCATTTTCGCGGAGCAGCTTCTGGGACTTATGGCGGCGGATACAAGCATCATCGCATCATCGGCATCGTACATCCGGATCGAAAGCGTTGCGAACGTGTTCTCGATTCTCGCGCAGTTCGCGCTGGTGGCGCTGGTAACGGTCAACCGGAGCCGGTATATTTACATCCTTACGGGCGCACGGCTCGTTCTATCGCTGGTGCTTGATACGTTTCTTGTCTCGAATCTCCCGGTGTCACTGAACCTGGGCGTGAACGGCATAGGCTACTCAAATATAGCCGTGAACGTGATTCTTCTCGCTGTGTCGCTGATCCTCCTCGCAAGAGAGGACGTGAAGGTGTTCACGAAAGAAAAGCTCGACTTCAAGTGGATGAAAGATTTCCTAAAAATAGGAGGAATTTCGGGCCTCGAGTCGCTGGTGCGCAACGTCGCCTACATGCTGATGGTCGCGCGGATGGTGAACGTGGTGGGCGAGCAGGGCACATACTGGGTTGCCAACAATTTCATCTGGGGCTGGCTGCTGCTGCCGGTTTTGCAGCTCGGTGAACTCATCAAAAAAGAAACCGCCGAGAGCGAGGAAAACGTGCGGAAGAACACCCTTGGATATTTCGCAATCACGTTCATTGTGGCGGTGCTGTGGTGCGCGAGCATTCCGGTCTGGAAGCCGTTCATGACGCACGTGCTTCAGTTTACGGACGTGGACAAGCTGTTCAAATTAGTGCTGATGCTGCTCGGCTTTTACGTGCTTTTTGCGGTCCAGAACGTTTTCGACGCCACGTTTTACGGCCGCGGGAAGACGAACTACATGCTCTTCGAGTCCGTGGTCACGAACACGTTGTACTACGGCGCAGCGTTCATTCTGTACCTCTGCGGCGTCTGGACTCCGACCCTGACCGGCATCGCGCTGCTGTTCGGCATCGGGAACGCTTTCGACACCATTGTGTCGCTGGCAGCGTACGTGTACTATTTGAAGAAGTATAAAATCGACCTGAGGAAGGTTGAATAACAGATATTATTAAGGACTGATTTTGGGACAATGGGAAGGGAAATCGTATTTATAGATCTTGAAGTTGGCGTAGACGACCAGAGAGTTTTAGATTTCGGCGCGGTGAAGGATAATTCACGAATCCTGCACACGAAGTCCAAAGCTGATTTTTCCGCGTTCGTTTCAGGGGCGGATTATGTCTGCGGGCACAACATTATCAACCACGATCTTAAATACTGCGGGGAACTGATCAAGGGCAGGGCATATCTGCCTATTGACACTCTTTATATGTCTCCTCTTCTTTTCCCGACAAAACCCTACCACAATCTGGTCAAGGATGACAAATTGCAGACAGACCAGTTAAATAATCCCGCTAACGATGCGAAAAAAGCTATGGAGCTTTTCTATGACGAAGTGAACGCCTACGCAAAATTGCCTTCGTCAATGAAGCACATTTTCCACGGTCTGTTATATAAAAACAAGTATTTCGAGGGGTTCTTTGATTATGTCGGGAATCAGTTCTCTCTCATAAGCATCGAGAATGATATCAAAAGAACTTTCGCCGGAAAGATTTGCAAGAACGCCGACATTGCGTTCCTGATAAACAGCTGCCCTGTGGAACTGGCTTATGCTCTTGCCATCATTTCCACATGCGATAAGTATTCTATTACGCCGCCGTGGGTGTACAAAAACTACCCTGCAATTGAGAACGTTGTCAAGAAACTTCGCGAGACACCGTGCGAGCAAGGGTGCGAGTACTGCAACAGCAATCTCGACGTCAAGAAGAAACTCAAAGACTATTTCGGCTTCGACAGTTTCAGAACATACAGTGGAGAACCTCTGCAGGAGATGGCGGCAAGGGCTGCTGTCGGAGGCCGGTCTCTGCTCGCGATTTTCCCTACAGGTGGCGGAAAATCGCTCACTTTTCAGCTTCCCGCGCTCATGGCCGGAGAGACGTCCAGAGGTCTGACTATTATTATTTCGCCGCTTCAGTCTCTTATGAAAGACCAGGTCGACAACCTTGAGGAAAAGGGCATTGTTGACGCGGTTACCATCAACGGACTGCTGAGCCCTGTTGAACGCGCAGAGGCAATTGACAGAGTCGCGAGCGGCATGGCTTCCATGCTTTACATATCGCCTGAATCATTGAGATCAAAGACAATCGAAAGATTGTTGCTTTCAAGGAACGTTGTCCGTTTTGTAATAGATGAAGCACACTGTTTTTCCGCGTGGGGGCAGGACTTCCGGGTGGATTACATGTATATCGGCGACTTTATCCGTAATTATATAAAAGAGAAGCAACTGAGCCACAGTATTCCTATATCTTGCTTTACGGCCACGGCGAAGCCGAAGGTTATCAGCGATATCCGGGATTATTTCAGACAAAAACTGGGAATCGAGCTCGACCTGTTTACGACAAGTGCGACAAGGACAAATCTTCGTTACGTTGTTCTCCACAAGGATAATGAAGAGGACAAGTATACTACCCTGAGAACGCTCATAGACCAGAAAAACTGTCCGACGATTGTTTACGTTTCCAGAACAAAAACGACAAAAGAACTTGCGAAGAAACTGACGAACGACGGCTATCCCGCAAAACCGTTCAACGGACAAATGGACCGTGCGGAGAAGATAGAAAATCAAGAAGCATTCATCTCGAACAACGTGAAGGTCATCGTTGCGACTTCGGCTTTCGGAATGGGTGTGGATAAAAAAGACGTGGGGCTGGTGGTCCACTACGATATCTCGGATTCACTGGAGAATTATGTTCAGGAGGCGGGAAGGGCCGGAAGAGACCAGAATATCCAGGCGGACTGTTATGTTCTTTTCAACGAGAATGACCTTGACAAGCATTTTATTATGCTCAACCAGACCAAACTCAGTATCAGTGAGATTCAGCAGGTTTGGCAGGCTATAAAAGATCTGACCAAGACGAGGCCAAGCGTATGCAGATCTGCGCTGGAAATTGCACGTCAGGCAGGTTGGGAAGAAGGTATGTACGATGTCGAAACCCGTGTAAAGACAGCCATTGCGGCGCTCGAAAATGCCGGGTATATCGAACGTGGAAAAAATATGCCAAAGGTGTACGCAACGAGCATATTGGCACGGAATATGGAGGAGGCATCCCGTGCAATTGAGGCGTCTTCCAGGTTCGGCGAGAAGGAAAAACTCAACGCGAAGAGAATCATTAAGTCACTTATTTCCGCAAAGAACATTACCAAAGCGGTGGATGACGAAGCGGAGTCACGTATAGACTATCTCGCGGACATACTTGGAATTGACAAGGAAGAAGTAATAAAAGCGGTCAATCTGATGCGGGAAGAGGGAATACTGGCTGATTCCATGGATATGGCCGCGTATATCAAGCGTACGGAATCTGTAAACAAATCACGGCAGATTCTTAATGATTTCAGTGAACTTGAGAAGTATCTCGCGTCACAACTCAGCGGAGAAGTTCAGGATATCAATTACAAAGAACTAAACGACGGCGCCATAAAACAGGGGATTAAAAACGCGACTGAGAGAAACATTAAATCAATTCTGTACTTTTGGACAATCAAGAATTTTGTCAAGAAGCATATTGACGCCAATGAAAGGCAAACAACGGTATTCCCGACTTTGAACAAGTCGAAAATGGATAGCCTTATTGAAAAACGGTGCGAAATTGCGAAGTTCATTGTTGAATATCTGTTTGACAAGTCCAATGACAAGACTCCTAACATCAAGGATGAAGTTCTTGTGCAGTTCTCGCTACTTGAACTGAAAGACAACTACAATTCCAGAGGATCACTATTGGACAGCAACACACAGTGTACATCCGGAGACATCCAGAATGCGCTTCTCTATCTCTCCAAGATTGGAGCCATGAACCTTGAGGGAGGATTTTTGGTCCTCTACAACGGGCTGTCAATCAACAGATTAGTTCTTGACAACAAGATTCGCTACAAAATCGAAAACTACAAGCAACTAAGCGAATTCTACCAGAACAGAATTCAACAGATTCACATAGTAGGGCAGTACGCCAATATGATGCTGAAAAACTATGATGAAGCGCTTGTTTTCGTGAACGATTATTTCACGATGGAATACAGACCATTTATCTCCAAGTATTTCAAGGGAACACGCGCGGGTGAGATTAACAGGAATATTACACCGGAGAAGTATGAACAGCTGTTCGGCTGTCTTTCCGAAACACAGGCTGAAATAATAAATGATGACAAGTCTCAGCACATCGTGGTAGTCGCAGGCCCCGGAAGCGGGAAAACCAGGGTGCTTGTTCATAAACTTGCGTCGCTCCTTTTGCTCGAGGACGTCAAGAGTGAACAGCTCCTTATGCTGACTTTTTCACGGGCTGCAGCCACGGAGTTTAAGAGCCGGCTGATTGATCTTATCGGAACTGCGGCGCATTACGTGGAAGTTAAAACCTTCCACTCTTACTGTTTCGATATTCTGGGAAGAATCGGAAACCTGCTTGAATCAGATGACGTGGTTTCGCGGGCGGCAGATATGATAGCCAACGGAGAGGTTGAAGTCGGAAGGATTACAAAGACTGTACTGGTTATTGATGAAGCCCAGGACATGGACAAAAACGAATATGCCCTGGTGCGCGCTCTGATGGCCCAAAATGACGGCATGCGTGTCATTGCTGTCGGAGACGATGATCAGAATATATATGAATTCAGAGGATCCGACTCTTCAAACCTTAAGTCGCTGATATCTGATTTTGACGCCAAGCAATACGATTTGCTTGACAATTACCGCAGTGACGGCAAAATCGTCAGATTCGCCAATACGTTTGCGCATTTTATTCCCGACAGGATGAAACGGGAACCTATTAACGCGGTATCAAGCGATGAGGGTATTGTGGAGCTGACGAAACACATTAAGGGCAACTTTGAAGAAGCGGTCGTGGCGCAGGTGAAGGAGCAGTATCACGGTGAAAAGACATGTATTCTCACATCGACAAATGACGAGGCGCTTAGAGTCATGGGGCTGCTTCTGGATAACGGTATGCAGGCCAAACTGATTCAAACCAACGACGGATTCAACCTTTACAATCTCGCGGAAATACGCTTCTTTATTAGTGAAATCGAGAAGGAGCAGTTCACCCCCGTGGTGTCAGATGAAGTTTGGAACGATTCGATTGACAAACTGAAAGAACGTTTTTCCGGGAGCACGTGCCTGCCGCTGGTTTTAAAAATGATTAACACTTTTGCGGCGCTGAATCCAAAGCGTTACAGAACCGATTTCGCGGAATTCATCAGCGAATCCAAATTCGAAGATTTTTACGACTTTGAAAACGCGACAATTGTGGTCTCTACTCTGCATAAGGCGAAGGGAAGGGAGTTTGACTCGGTTTACGTCGTTCTGCCGGGCAGCTTCAATCTTTACGACGAGAAGAACAAGAGAGCTGCCTACGTCGGTTTCACGAGGGCGAAGCACGCGCTGTATGTTCACTATGTGAATCCGTTCCTTGACAGATTTAATTACACGGGAGCAGTGTATCATATCGACCAAAAAGAGTACCGTGAGCCCAACAGAATTACATTGCAGCTGTCACACAGAGACGTTAACCTTGGGTACTATAAATATGTTAGAAGAGATGTCAGCCTTCTCCAAAGCGGAGCCGAACTCGAATATGCCGACGGCTGTTTTTCGGCGATGATCTACGGACGGAACAAGATTGTAGCAAAGCTGTCAAAAAGCGCAATGGAAAAAGTGGAGGCATTGAAAGCGAAAGGATACGAATTGTCGTCCGCGGAGATAAGGCACATTGTTGCGTGGAAAGGTGAAGGGGATAACGAAGAGAGCTGGGTCATTTTGCCGGATATTCACTTTGTTAAAAAGGATGATTCCAAAGACAGGCAGACCATAGCTGATAATTGAGAAATATCGGTGACCGGATTCGCATTATTGCCGAAGGAGGACCAAAAAATGAAACGCATCGCACTGTTAATTGCATTTTTGATAGCTTTCGGGGCTGTTTTGGCTGCGTGCAACACCGGCCCCGCCAATGAGGAGAGACCTGTGGACAGCGGAAAAATTTCAGACAACACCGCGACTCCCGCGCCTGTGGACCTTCCCGAAGCGTCGGGCAGAATCGCGGAGATGGCGGCCGGGAAAAAGCCTATTACTAGGGAAAATATCGTTATCAACGCCTACCTCGTCCAGCTGCAGAACGAGGAACTTCGCAATAGACAGCTGGAGTATATAAAGCAGGCGGAGGTCGACGTCGTGTCGCACGTTTACGTTGACGACAGGTGGGTGGCGGAGGGCCATACCTTCGACAAGTACGTGCCGATCATGAGGGACGCGGCGAAGTTCGGGCTGAAGATCTATTCGCGCGACTACCGCGTTCAGACAGGGGCGAGCCGCACAGACGAGGAGCTGAGGAAAGTCGCGGAGGAGTACCGCGGGCTGGAAGGCTTCGGCGGGTTCTATGTTGTCGACGAGCCGTACGATCCCAACACTTACGCGAGGGTGGAAAACGCGCTGCGGGAGGTCGTTCCGGATTGCTTCGTGAACATCAATTTCCTGCCGCGGGGCGCGTATCCGGAGGGCACGTACTACAAGCGGCTGACGGATTTCGGAAGCCTCGTGAAAGATTGGGGCACGCTTTCGCTTGACACGTACTGCTTCGACAAGAGCGGCGGCGTTGACGAGTACCAGCTGTTCAAGAACTACGACGACTTGAGGCGGGCGGCGCTTGACACGGGAATGAACACGGCCGTTTACGTGCAGTCGGTGGGCTATGTGAACTACCGGAGGCCGTCGGCGGGCGATCTTCGCTACAATATGATGGCGGCGCTGGCGTACGGCGTCAAGGAGCTGAAATTCTTCACGTGGGAAAAGCCGTGGGGCGCAGACAGCGGCTACACGGACGCGATTTTTGACGAGGAGCACAATCCGACCGACCTTTACGACGCGGTGTGCCTGATCAACCATAAGATTCACACGCTTGGCACGTACCTCGCGGCAGGCGACGCGGTGGCGGTGTACCACACGAGGCAGAAAACGGCCGGCGCGTACGAGGTGATTCCTGAAGGCTTCGCGGTGCAGGCGGCAGGGAAGACAGACGCGATCGTTTCGGTGATCGAGCGGCGTGGCAACGGCGCGCGGTATCTGATGGTCGTCAACAAAAACTTCCAAAAAGCGCAGACGCTTACGTTTAACGTCGGCAAGCTTGAACTCAAGCTTGTGGACGAAAACGGCGGCGGGCTGAAGGCGGCGCCGGTGGAAAACGGAGTGCTCACACTCGCGCTCGAGGCGGGCGACTGCGCGCTTCTGGAGGTTAAAAGCGGAGAGCTGAATCTGCCTAAAAATAGCGGAAACAACAATCCGGACGCAAATGCGGGAAAAGCGGCCGCAGACGATTCTGGTGAGCCGGACAATCCGGCGCGTTCTCTTGATATTGCGGTGGCGGCGCGGCTTACGGCGACGTCCGCGGCGGGTGACGGAACGGCGTTTTTGTGCAACGTTCACGACGGCATTTTCGACGACGGCGCGAGGGCGGCGCTTGTTTCGGAAGACGGTTCGCCTCAATATATGACGTTCGACCTGGGCGCGGAGACGTGCGTGAACCGTGTCGATCTCTACCCCGCGGGGAAGGGTTCGGCGTGCTTCAGATACTTCCCGGAGTCGTTCGCGATCCTCGTTTCAGCCGATGGCGCCAAGTGGTACACGGCGGCGGAGAAGAAGGGCTTCGAGCCTGACCTTGCGAAGGTGCCGGTGTTCCGTTTCGGGCCGGTGAACGCGCGCTACGTGCGGGTGGCGGTGACGGGCTTCAAGATGAAGGACGGACACGGCTGCGCGGAGCTTGGCGAGGTGGCGATCTACAACGACGGAGGCAGCGTTCCCGAAGTGATACCGACGCTCTACAAGGCGGCGGAGGACAACGCCGGCGACAGCGTTGAGGACGGTTCGCGGGCGCTTTCGGTCAACAAAAAGGTTTTCGAAAAGGGCGAGCCGATCCTGATCACGGCGAAAGGCGAAAAAAGCGACTATCTTGTCTTCTACCCGGAGGCGTACGTTCCCGGTAAGGACGCGGGCGTGTTTTACGCTTGCTTCGACGTCACTCCTTCGTCGCGGCAGGGATGGTTCCTGCTTGAAAACGGCGGCACTTCCGAGGTGGCGGACTGGTTCTGTGCGACGCCTCAGAACCCGCAGGTGGTGCCTTACAGAAACATTCCCGAAGGCGACTACAAGGTCGTGATCAGGGACAACGGCGGCGCGGTGAAGCTCGAGGTATTTTTCACGGTAGGCTAAAAGGAGGCGCGAAAATGGAACAAAGAACCGAACAAATTGACGGAATTTTAGGCAAAATCGAGGTGTTCAGGCAGAACCATTCAAGGATCGTCGCGGGCGGTAAAACGGTTCACATTGACCCGTTCAGGTTTGACTCTGAGTCGAAGGACGCCGATTTTATACTGATTACGCACGACCACCACGACCATTTTTCGCCGGCAGACATTGAGCGTGTCGCGAACGCGAAAACCGTTCTGGTGGTTCCGGAGAACATGCTCGCGAAAGCGGCTGCGGTCGAAAACCTCGTTTCGAAAACTGTCGCGGTAAAGCCCGGCGAAAAGTACGTCGTTGACGGTCTGGAGTTCGAGACGGTGCCCGCGTACAACGTGGGGAAGCCTTTTCACCCGAAGAGCGCCGGTTGGGTCGGATACGTCTTAAACGTTGACGGCGCGCGTGTGTACGTTGCCGGCGACACAGACGCAACCGCTGAGGCCGAAAACGTGAAATGCGACATCGCGCTGCTTCCGATCGGCGGTACGTATACGATGAACGCTAAACAGGCGGCGGGACTGGCCAACAAAATAATACCGGCGGCCGTGATTCCGGTCCATTACGGCGGTCTCGTCGGCAGGGAGAAGGACGGTTTTGACTTCGAAAAACAGGTGGAAGGCGGTATCAAAGTCGTGTTCAAGATCCGTTTCTGAAGGAGTGCGGCGACTTTGATTGACTTTGGCTGAAAAGCGGAAAAAGAGCTTGAAAAATGGAAAATAAAACGGTTTACACGCACAAAGTGCAGTACTACGAGACGGACAAAATGGGTATCACGCACCACTCCAACTACGTAAGGTGGATGGAGGAGGCGCGGGTCGACTTCCTCGCGAAAGCGGGGCTGGACTACGCCGCTCTTGAGGCGGAGGGGCTCATTTCGGCGGTTGTGAAAATATCGTGCGACTTCAGGCGCCCGACGACTTTTCCGGAGGAGATCGCGATATATACAGCCGTAGAGGAATTCAAAGGTGCGACGTTCGTTTTTGCCTATAAAATGGAGAATTCGGGCGGCACTGAAGTCTTTTCGGGAAGGTCTGTCCACGCGTTTCTGGGAAGCGACGGAAGGCCGGTCAACGTGAAGAAAAAGTTCCCGGAAATATATGAAAAGCTGATGAAACTCGCGCCTGACGGCACACAGGCCTAACAGACACGGGAACGGCTGCTTATAAAAGCTGTTGCGGCGCCCCGAGGGGCGCCGCCGCTCATAATATTACCTTACGTCGACCTCGCACAGCCTGTAGAAGCCGTCAAGAGTCTTTTCGCTCTCTTTAACCGCAAGCTCGATCGGCCGCGCGCCTTCGAAGAGACCCATTTCCAGAATATACTTTCCGGGGGCGACAAGAGGCCGGACCGCGGTGCTTTCAACAGTAATTTCACCCGGCTTCCAGCGCCGGCAGTCGACGTCGGGAAGATCGATCACCTGACAGCCGCCCGAAGTTCCTCCAAGGCGCAGCTTTACGTCGTATTTCAGGTACGGCGCCGCAAAACCGCGGTTGTTAACGTGCAGGCGGATCCTGTTGTTCACGCCCGACATAAGGGGCGGGAGGTCGATCCCTTCGACGAAAAGCCAGTAGCCGAGGCGGTTGGCGCCGTACTCCGTGAACCAGGGCTCGCGTTTCAGCCAGGGGCGGGGGTAACCGTGGAAGCCCGCGAACGTCGCGTGGGCCTGCTGCATCGCCTCGAGGAACGGGTAGCCGTTTTTGAAGATCTCTGGCGCGACGCTTTGGTAGTGCTCGAACTCAAGAACGACAGGCGCGTTCGGGTAGAAATATTCGAAAAGCCAGGGCGTTCTGAGCGAGCTGTAGCAGCAGTTTTCGGCGTAGTACCTGACGCAGACCGAATCGTCGTCAAGGCCGAGGCCGAGCGACGCCGCGTAGTCAATCAACTCGAAATTCTCTTCGCGCCCGCGGCTCCAGCGGTGGTTGATATGGTCGTCGTTCAGAATCACGAACTTGTCCGGGAAATTCTTCACGTGGAGGTCGATGTGCTTTTTGATGACCCATGAAGGGTAGACGATGTCGCTGCCGTTGCCTGTGTGGCCTTCGCCCCATGTGCCGAACGTGCCGACGTCGATGAGCTCAACGCGCGGGTCGCCGTTAAATTTCCGCCCCGCCTCCTCCATGAAGCGCGCGAGTTTTTCAAGAAAAACCGGGTCGCCGTAGTCGGGCTCGAGCCTGCCGCCCGGAAGCGCGTAGCATTTTGCGCCTGCCTTGAAAACGTACTCCGGAGTCGCGAACGGAATCTCCCCGGACCCCTCGTAGGTCACGAGCCTGATTCCGAAGCGGTAGTCGTAGCGGCTCCACTCCTCCATGATCGAGTCGATGTAGGACCAGTCGTAAACGCCTTCCTCCTTCTCAATGTCGCCCCAGTCGAACCGCAGGTAGATGTGGTTGAGGCCGGGAAAATCCTCGAGGTGGTCGGAAGGGTCGTGGTCGCGGCGGTAGTTGGGCCGCGGGTAGCCGTTGTCGATGTAGTGCCAGTACCAGCCCTTGTGCGGGTTGCGCAGGATCCGGCGGTCGTCGGCAAGCGCGCGCAAGTCGCGGTAAAAAGGCTGCCGGCCGGGAACGTTCAGGTGACCGAACTCCACCGCGTGGGAGGTTTCGGGGTTGGGAAGCGTTTCACAGTTGGGGTAATCAAACATTTTCGGGCCCTCCGTAAATAATTATGTGTTTCAAAAATGCGATCCGGAATAATAACAGGAACGTTGTCCGGAACGCTGTCCGGAATCCTGCCGGGAACGTTATCCGGAATCCTGCCGGGAACGCTGTCCGGCTAAAAAGGGAGCGTTCAAACAAACTTCAAAATCAGTCGCTCTGCCAGTTTTTGACTGCGTGATTCATCAGGAAATCCGCGTCTTTTTGCAACATATCAGGAAAAACAAAATAAAACCGGCGCTTTCCGTACCTGTCAAAAAGGTTTTCGCAGCCGCGGATCCAGTCGTGAACCGTGCCGTCGTAGACCTGCACCCACAGACTTTTGTCCGCCGCGACGACCTGGTCGTAAATCCCGAACCAGCGCGGGGTGGTGCCGTCGGGCTGCCCGGCTCCGCACGTCCACTGGAGAGCGTCGAGCCGTTCAAGCTCCATGATCGCGGGAACGTGCCTGATCGCGTCCGGTCCGTCGAGGTGGTAGAGCGTGTGGTCGAGCTTTTCAGTCTGTTTTCGCAGAGAGGGGAGCACAAACTCGCGGTAGTGCTGCGGCGAGAGCATCGCCGAGAAATCGCACTGGATCTTCGCGACACGCCCGCGCCCGAGAATGTAAAACGCCGTGTAACTCGACACGCCGTCCGGGTCCTTCAAAAGGTCGTAGAACGCGTCGTAGTATTGAAAATACGTGCCGTCGATCTGATCTACAAATTCGTGAACCTTTTCGGGGCAGTCCATTATGTCGAAAAGCGCCTCCTGCGGTCCGCGCATCGCGGCGTAGATGTCGATGTTTTCGATAAGATCCGGGATGTCGAGGCGGTACGTTCCGCCGGCAGCCTCCTTCAGGCGCTTGATGAGGTCGTAGTGAAGGAGCCACCATTTGTTGTCAGGGTCAAAACGGAGCGGCGGGTGCGTCTCCGGGTCTTCGATGCATGGCTCGTACCAGACCGTATCGGGCCGGAAAATGGGCTCCGCACCGAGATAGAGCGCCAGCGAGCCGGGCCCCAGATTCGCGCCGAAGGAAGGGAAGGAATCCGCGAGGTACTCGTGCGTGGCGAGGTAGTAGCGCATAAACGAGTGGATGAATTCGAGCCCGGTGTACTGCTCGGCCCTCGACTCGAGCTGCTTCACTTCAGGAATAGGCTGCGGCGGGTTGTCCTTGATGGCGATAACGCGCATCAGCGGCAGTCCGCGGTTGTCGCGCCTCCACCAGGCCTCGAAGCGGCTAAGAAGCTTTTCGCGTGCGTTTCCGGTCATAAAATGTGGCCTCCGATGAAATAGTTAAAAATGAGCTTTATGCAAGCGGCGCCGCCGTCAAAAAGAGAAAGACAACGCGCAAATGAAGTTAAAGTCATTATATCACTTTCCGGAGATGAATCTCAACAAAAAAAGGCCGCGCTTCGGTCTGGCCGGTCAAACAAAAAAGACCGCGCCAGGCGTCACCGCCAACCAATCAAACAATCGAACGGTCAAACGGTTCCGCCGTGCACGGCCCAAAAAAAACGGGCGTTCTTTAAACAGGTATCCTCCTTTGCACTTTCATTGTATAGAGGAGGATTTATTTTCGCCATTGTGCGAAGCGGCTTTCAGCTGTCCGTAAAACAATTACATATTTTTCGTGTAAAACTATTGCATAAAAAATAAAACGTGCTATAATACTAAATGGGAGGAGGTATGAAAGATGTTACTATCCCTGAAGGTAAAAAACTGCCTGATCTATAATTCCGAAGTTGAGTTTTCCTTGCGTGCCAACATGCACTATAAGCGTTTCCCCAATAATGTAGCTAAAGTTGGAAAGATAAATGCTTTGAAAACTGCCGTCTTGATCGGTCCTAACAACTCCGGTAAAACAAACTTTGTCCGCATCATTGCGACAATAAAAGAAATCATGTTGGGAAAAGGCGCCGTGCTCAATGGAAACCTTTTCTCCAACAATCCTATTGTTGAAGCCTCTATTTCATTCCTTGAAGGTGGAGCGGAAAACCTTTTTGAAATCAAATACGACGCTTCGAAAAAGGAGTATGTCTACGAGCGCTTTGCACAGATCGAGCGTGACGATTACAAGAACGTAAAAACAACGGATCTTCTGATCCGTGATAGTCTGAATAAGAAGTACTACTCCGAAGATGAAGGACTTGCTGCGGCCATGAAGGTCGCAGCAAGAAACAATATCCTAATCTATCTGGTAGACACAGAAGAGTTTTCGAGCCTTAAAAAGATCAAGGAATTGATGACCGCCTTTGCGTCCAAAATCGATGTTGTCGATATGAACAACATTCCCATCAAGAAGACAATCGACATGCTGAAGGCGTCCGATGAAGTTCACAAGAAGATTGCCAACTTCGTTTTGAACGCAGACCTCTATCTGGATGACTACAAGTATTTAAGCGACGATGAAATCAAGATCGTACTGAAGACGCAGAACGTTGGGGACGCAAAGCCGCAAGAGAATGCCTTGAGCGCTGTCGCTCCGTTGACTGAAATGCTGCATCTTGCTTCCGTTTATAAAGGCGTTATGGTACCAAGTATGCTCTTTGACTCAACCGGAACCAAAAAGATAGCAGCGCTTGCAAGCTATGTGATTGAAGCGTTGGAGAATGGGCGTATTCTCGTGATTGACGAGCTTGACAACAGTCTTCATTTCAGACTAACAAGAGCAATCATAGCATTGTTTAACAATGAGCTGAATCGTAATGCGCAGTTGATCGCCACGGTTCACGACGTTTCCTTGCTTGACTGCCGGACGCTTTTCCGCAAAGAGCAGATCTGGTTCACGCACAAGGATCGGGAAAACGCTTATCTCTACTCTCTTGCAGAGTTCACTGCTGAGAAAACAGGAGTAAGAGAGACCTCCGATCTGATTGAGAAATACCGAAAGGGTATGTTTGGTGCTTTGCCGGAGCCTGAACTCTTCCGGTCTCTGCTGGAGGTGAAGAACGGTGACTAAGCTGCCCGTTCTAGATAAGAAACACAAGGTTTGTGTGATTTGCGAAGGATATGAGGATGTAGCGTATTTCAATCGTTTGTTGGAGCTGGGAGTTTGGAATAGTGCCTACGAGTTCACTCCGATGAATGCAAAAAGTGCATCCAATATCCCGGCGATGTTCCAAGACACTTTTCAGAATGACAGGTACGAAATTATCCTCGTGTTTTGCGATACGGATAAAGCTCCGTATCGGGAGTATACACAGATCAAGAAGAAGATCAACAGCTTTCTGAACAAGCAGAAGGCTGCAAGCAAGCTTGTCATCTTTGCGAATCCCTGCACGATGCAAATCATCCTCTCTCACTTTGGTGACGTCTCCCTGAAAAATCAAGGCAAGAAAACCAATGCCGCTGAGATTGAAAAGTGGACCGGCGTCAAAAACTACGACGCCCACGAGGACCAAATCAAGGAGATTTGCAGCAAGATATTCAGGCGTTCCTATGAAGTAATGAAACAACGTGTTGCGACGATCAATTCTCCGGATACGACTTCATGTAGTACGAATTTCAGCGTTTTTCTTGAGCGGTTTGAGAGCGAAGACACGAAATGGATTTCAACAATTCAGAAGTATCTTAGAGAACACGAAATCGGGTAGGGGGGGCACTCAACTAATGGGTGACCTCCTACCCGATTAGAATCTGTTAAGACGCTTCGCCGGCATGCTCTGACACTGTCACCGTGTACCCTTTGGTTTTGCTTCCCGTGATGACCACGTCGTATGCGGTTCCAAAAGCAGCGGTCCACGACACAGGCTGCAGGCGCCTTGTGATCTCCTCCGGGTAGATGTTTTCGTAGTTGGGATCGACGTATTCGGTGATAATCCTGAGCTCAAACGTGAGCCGGACGGTCGTGCCTTCGCATTCCAGCTCCTCTCTGCTCCGCGTGTCGATTATGACCTCGCCTTTTTTGAGCGGCGTTCTGTTTGCGTTCGAGACGCCTCCGCTGAAATCCCTGCCGTTGGCGGTGTAGTCGAAAACGATCAGTCCGACGTCCTCCTCCGTGTTAAGGGTAAAGTACAGCGCGATCTCATCCTCCGCGGGAACGAACGGCCGCGAGATGTACCATTCGCGCACAAATAACGCGATCACAAGCGCGGAAAGAAGAGCGCCCGCCACACAGGCAACGATGACTATTATTTTTGCTTTCTTGCTCATTCTGCAGGTCGCCTCCGGTTTACGGTTTTGTCCGATTCTATTATACAATCAAATCCGCGTGAAATCAACGGAAATGGATATAAAACACCGCAGTAATGGAAAATTTCGTTCGATATGGAAAATATTTCGTGCGGTTTATTGACAAATCCGTGCGAACTTGGTATAATAATAAGCGCAAGGAGGTGCAAAGGATATGTCTATTACTGCATCCGAACTTAAAATGAATCTTGGAAAATATCTTTTACTATCGGCGACAGAGGATATCTATATAACCAAAAATGGGAAGATTATTGCCAAGCTGTCAAATCCGTTCCAGGACAGGGTGGACCTTGTGGAATCCCTTATAGGCGTTCTGCCAGGGGACTTTACGCTTGAAGAGGCAAGAGAGGAGCGGCTGAGCAAGATATGACTTTCGTGCTTTTCGACACATGTATTGTTATGGACCTGATGCAAAAGCGGGAACCGTTTTTTGACGACGCGCAAAGGTTGTTTTTGGCTGTCGCAAACCGGCGAATAAAAGGCTGCCTGACGGCAAAATCGGTTCTCGACATTTATTATCTGTTGTACCGGGCGAACCACAGCGGCGAAGAAATAAAAAAGTCTCTGGTAGCTCTTCTAAAACTTTTTGAAATACTCGATACAACCGCTGTCGACTGCAGAAAAGCTGTGCTCTCAGGCGTTTCGGATTTCGAGGAAGCGGTTATGGCGGAGACCGCCTTAAGGGAGCGGGTAGACTGTATCGTTACGAGGAATCTGAGAGATTTCAGAAATGCCGCAATAAGAGTTCTGGAACCGGCAGGTCTGATTGCCGAAATATACAGGGAAACAGTCTAGAACACTGTAAATTTCCCTCTTTGAAATTCACGAAAAGCATTGTACCTTGCGCGTTTTTTGTGCTAAAATTTTGCGGGAAGCGCATTAAATAGAGGATTCAGGCATGTTCCCGGCAGGGAAACGGACAATTCCGGCAGGGAAACGGACATTTTCGGTATGGAAAGTGGAAAAATGGACAGCAAAAAAGCAATTATTATTATTCCGGGCATTATGGGCAGCCAGATCTTCGCCGCAGAGACGATCACTGTGCCGCCTACGAAGGGGTTCGCCGACTTTCCGAACACGTTTCAGAAGGGGACGAGGCTGTGGGATCCGGCCGTCAGCAGGCTGATGGTCGTCGACGAGAAGATCCTTGCGCTTGCGTGCGACTCAGACGGAACCCCGGTCTACCCGACGTGTATCAACCCGCCGACAGTCAACAAGTACAACAAGCGGGGCGGTTTTCAGTACGGCGCGACCGACATCTACCGCCGTCTCTACAACAGGCTGTACAGGCACTACCACAAGCACGGCTACGACATCGTTCTGTTTGAGTTCGACTGGCGCGAGGACCAGCTCGAGACGGCGAAAAAGCTGCTTGCTTTTATTGAGGAGAGCGGTTATGAGAGCGTCGTGCTCGTCTCGCACAGTATGGGCGGTATCGTCGCGTCGTATTTTCTGTCGCTCGGCGAAAAGGCAAGAAAGTACGTTTACAAGCACATTTCCGTCGGCGCCCCGTACCTCGGCACGGTCGAGCTTCCGTACCTTGTGACGACCGGAAACATCAGGTATTCCGCGTTCGAAAACATGGTCGTGTCGGAGCCGGTGGCACAGATCATCACCAACATTCCGGCGATCTACGTTTTGACGCCTTTTAAGCAGCACTGGCGGCCGTTCGTGTCGCACGGCGCGGGAACAGGCTTCTACGAGACGTATGAGGAGACGCTCGAGGCGCTTGAGCACTACATTCCCGGCTGGAACAAAAAGCTCGCCGACAAGATCATCGCCGAACAGAGCCTGATGTTCAACCCGGACGGCTCGCACATCACGTCGCTTGTCGACACACGCTACGTCGTGGGAACGGGCCGCTCCACTACCTGCTCGGTTTACGCGGCGTTCGACAACCCCACCGACCCGACGCGATTTTTGCCCTTTAATTCGGTCAAAAACACCGAAGGCGACGGCATGGTGACGAAGCACAGCGCGACGATCGGCGACACGATTCCCGCCGAGAGGCTTTTCCTCCGGACCAACACGAAAAAGACCACCTCCGAGCACGTCGCGGTCGTCAGCTGCGAAGACCCGAAGCTCTCAAAACTCGACTATTCGACCGTCGATCTTGTGATCAGCCTTTTGAAGGAGCTCGCGCCGCCGCAGCAGAGGTGAGACGCACCGTTCAAAATGTGATGCCGGCAGCGCAAAAACCGGCGCCGTCCGGCTCAATAAGGCTCAATAAGGACGCAAAAAGCAAAAAGCAAAAAGCAAAAAGTCGTTAAACGAAAAAGCTTGATTTACGCACCGCGAAACGATATAATACTTAAAAGTGCGAATCTATTTCGCTGATTTTGATTCAGGAGGTTATCATATGAAAAAACTTGTTGCAATTTTTATCGCAGTGGCGATGACTGTTGCGCTCTGCATTGCGTCTTTTGCTGAAGAAACAGTATACACCGACAACGAGGGAGGCATCATCTGGGATGCCGCGTTCTGGCTCTCCAATGACTCGGAGGCCGGCGGAGCAGGCGAACACACCGCCCGTACGATCGACGCCGTCATCAACGCGAGCGGCGCGATTTCCGAGCTCGGCGTACCCAACTACTGGGCGAGCAACCCCGCTACCGCAGGCCAGACCAACGCGATCGTCCATGTCAACGTTTTCAAGTTTGTCGACAACTACGCGAAAACAAAACAGGGAACTCCCGTTGCATCCGCTGAGATTCAGCTCGCGGGCGACTCCAACGTAGGCGAACGCACCGAGGCCGAGGGCACCAACTGCAAGATAGCAGCCAACGGCAACACGGGTATCTTTCTGACCTTCAATACAGCTCTCGAGGCAGGTCAGTACGTTGTTGAGTTCTCGCAGGTGACCGACAGCGATATGATCCACTATCTCGTTCTCCCGATGACCCAGAAGGAGTATCCGGACGACAAAGCCGCGTACTACCGCAACGGCGAGATCAACGAAAATCTCACTCTGAGACTGGCTGTAAAGCTTGAAGGCGAGCTCCTCACCCTTATTCCCGACGGACCCGATTCCGGCGAACAGCCCGGTGAGCAGCCCGGAGAGCAGCCCGGCGAACAGCCCGGTGAGACTCCCGTGGAGACAGGCGACGCGACCGTTCCGATGATCGCAGTTATCGCTGTTATTGCTCTTTGCGCGACTGTTGTTTTCCGCAAAAAGAGATTTTTCTGATCCGGTTCAATAAACCTGATTCAGGGAATTTGAGTGTTTAACAGTTAACAAAACAGCGCTTTTTTAAGTGCCGGATAAACGGGCTCCTCGCGGGGCCTGTTTTTTTATTTGTATTTATGAGGGTAAAGCGCAATTTAATGTGGAATCGGCGCGAATTCGTGGTATAATATCCGGTGGAAAGCTTGTGCGAAAATAAGGATTCCCACAGGTGCGTTTTTGCACCGTTTTGCGGCGGGCAGAGGCGGGCGTCAGGTCTTGGATATGATGAAAAAACTCAGGTACGGCAACACGAATACGTTTTTTGTCGACGGCCTGCTGGTCGATACGGACTACGCGGGAACGCTCGGCGCGTTTTACAAAGAACTGAAGCGGAACGGTCTTGGGTTGGCCGATATAAAATACGTCCTCGCGACGCACTGGCATCCGGACCACGCGGGGCTTATCGGAGAGCTTCAGAAACAAGGAGTGAAGCTGCTTCTTATAGACGTGCAGAAGGATTCGGTCCACTACCCGGATAGGATTTTCGAAAAGGACGGACTCGCGTACGTGAAGGCCGACGAGACGAAGGCGCGCGTGATCTCATGCGGTGAGAGCAGGGATTTTCTGGCCGAGCTCGGTATAGACGGCGAGATCGTTCACACACCGAGCCACAGCGAAGACAGCGTGACGCTGATTCTTGACAACGGCGACTGCTTCGCGGGCGATCTCGAACCGTTCGAGTACGTTGAGGCGTACGGACCGGATGAACGCGGGGAACTCGAAAAGGACAGGGAGACGGTTCTCGCACACAGGCCGAAAAGGATTTTTTACGCGCACAGACCGGAAATTCTTTACGCGAAGTAAAGCGGACGGCGAGATTGCCGGAAAGATGATTTTCGCTAAATTTAGATAAAAACGGAGAGAACGACATGAAGGATATCAAGCTTATCAACGTATTTTACAAACCGGGCTACAGCGACATGCTCGGCGGCTACCACAGCGCGGAACTGAAAAAAACGGAGGGAAACAAGTGGGTCGTTGAGTGCAGCGACCGCGAGGATCACAGATCGCCGAACATCGTTACCGTTTACGCGGCGGCGGATGAGGCGGTCGCGGATCTCGAGAAATTCCTTGCCCGGGAGAAGTTCAAATCGCTGGAAAAACGGCTGAAAAGCGACATGTTCATAACGGATTACAGTCCGTGGAGGATATCGATCGAATACGTGGAGACGGTTTTCGGGAAGACAACGGAGAAGGAGTTTAGCCTCGCGGAGTACCGTGTTTATACGAAAAGGGACCGCGATTTTCTGAGCGAGCTGAAGGACCGCTTCGGGAAGCTGAAGGGCGAAAAAATCTCCGAGAGGACGGAGAAAGACTGAAACAGAGCCGGCGCAAAACCGGGCAAGACTGAAAGGAAGGCTGATCAAATGAGGCTGTTCATAGCCGCGCGCCTCAGTGACGACGCGAAAAAGGAGATTCTGAAGGCGGAGGACGCGATCCGCGATCAGGGCGTTCAAGGCAACTTTACGGAGGCGGCGAACCTCCACCTGACGCTCGCTTTTATAGGGGAGTACCCGAATCCCGCGAAGGTGCTGGCCGCGATGCGCAAGGTGCCGTTCAGGCCGTTCGAGATCTCGCTCTCAAAAATCGGCTGCTTCGGCGACCTGTGGTGGTGCGGACTCGACTGCCCGCTGCCGCTTTTCGGCTACGTGAACGCACTCAGGATGGCGCTTGTGAACTCCGGAATTCCTGTCGACACCAAAAAGTTCAAGGCGCACGTAACGCTTCTGAGACGCGCCGACAGAGAGTTCGACATTCCCGAAATCGTGGAAAAAGCCGCGACGACCGTAAAAGAAATCTACCTGATGAGGTCCGACCGCGCGCCTTCCGGAAGAATCGTCTACACACCCGTCGGCAGCGTTCAGGCATCGGAAAAGCAGCTCTCGAAATACGCCGCGATGCTCGAAAAGGCGGATTCCGGGGACGCTCCTGACTGATTTAAAGAAACAAACCGCGGCCGGAGCGTAAAATCCGGCAAAACGTAAAAATAATTAACACGTAAAATGAAAAAGGTTCTCGACTTTCTCAAAAAAGAAATAATGCTCGTCGTGGCGGTGCTGGCCGCCGTCGTGTCGCTTTTCATAACGAAGCCGTCGCTCGACCTCGTGAAGGGGATAGACTGGCGCACGCTGGGGATCCTTCTGATGATGCTCTGCGTTCTGGAGGGGTTCAAAAAGGAGTCGGTGCTCGCGCCCGTCGTGGCGCTGGGCTCGCGGCTGAAGAAGATGACGACAGTCACTCTTTTCCTTGTTTTCGGCGTTTTTTTCACTTCGATGTTCGTCACGAACGACGTGTCGCTGATCATTTTCGTGCCGATAACGATAATGATCTTCAGGGGCGGCGGCAAGGAAAAGTTCATCCTTCCGGTCATAACGCTCCAGAATATCGCTGCGATCCGCGGCTCGCTCCTGACCCCTTTCGGCTCGCCGCAGAACCTCTTCCTTTTCGGCCGCGTCAACGTCAGCGCGTGGCATTTTATGCTCCACATGCTTCCGCTCTGCGCGATGTCGGCGGTGCTGCTCGTCGCGTTCGTTTTCTTCATGTACCGCAAGGACCCGGGGGAGGCGATCGAGCCCGAAGCGCCTGAAAAACCGCAGAAAAACCGCCTCGCGCAAAGGATCGTCTATATCGTCCTGTTCTGCGCGGTCGTGTTTACGGTCGTCTCGCGCACGAAGTACTGGTACGTTTTCGTGGCGGTCGTCGTCGCGGCGGTCGCGATCACTGACGTAAAAATCTTCAAAAACGTCGACTACGTGCTGCTGGTGACGTTCCTGTGCTTCTTCGTTTTCTCGCACCAGGTCGCGGCCAACGGGAAGATCGCGGAGTTCCTGTCAGGGGCGGTAGCGGGGCGCGAGTACTGGTGGTCGATCGGCCTCAGCCAGATCATCTCGAACGTACCGGCGTCGATCGTTCTCTACCCGTTCTCGACGAATTTCGCGGGGCTCATCTACGGCGCCGACACCGCCGGCCTCGTTTCGATAATCGGCTCGCTCGCGTCGGTCATCAACTACCGCATCTACATCCGCGAGTACCCGGGAACGGGCAAAAAGTTCCTGATAGTGTTCACGCTGATCAGCTGGGCCTTCTTCGCGATCGTGGTCGTTCCGGGCCTCCTGCTCAGCCGGTGGCCGTTCTTCTGATAAGAATTGAATTTACCTAAATAAAGGCAAAAAGTCCGCGAAAGAGCGGGCACGAAAATACGAAAACAACCCAAAAAAGGAGTATGATAAAATGAAAATAATCGACAAGATCCGGGCAAAAAACGAAAACAACTTCGGCGCAAAGCCTGTGACGATCGTCTTCCTCGGCGACAGCGTCACGCACGGCTGCTTCGACTGCTTTTTCGACGAGAACGGCAACATTAACACGTACTTCAAGGCCGGTGCCTCGTACGCGCACCGGGTCAGAGAGATCCTGAACCTTCTTTACCCGGCGGCGCAGATCAATATCATCAACAGCGGCATCAGCGGCGACAGCGCGGCAGGCGGAAACAACCGTTTCGACCGCGACGTAAAGCCGTTTTCGCCGGACCTTGTCGTCGTGAGCTACGGTCTCAACGACTCGTGCGGCGGCGTCGCGAACGTCGGCGTTTACACGCAGGCGCTGGATGAGATTTTCGCTAAAGTCAGGGAAACCGGCGCGGAGTGCATCTTCCTCACCGAGAACATGATGTGCTCCAAGGTCAGCTGCCACCTCAAGGAGGAGCGGGAACAGGCGCTCGCGAAGGGCTTTTCGGAGATCCAGAATTCCGGAACGCTCGACACGTTTTTTGAGGAGGCGAAAAAGACAGCCGCCAAAAACGGAGTGAAGGTCGTCGACGTCTACTCGGCATGGAAAAAACTCAGCGCGAGCGGCGTGGACACGACGGAACTTCTCGCGAACAAGTACAACCACCCGGCGGAAACGCTCCACTACTACACGGCGGTGAAGGTCGTAGAAGCGATGTTTGACTGAACGCCAAGACAACAACGAAAATGAAAAAACACTCGATTTATGAAGCAATCGCCAAAAATATTGACGCAAACGGCCGCCTCAACGAGGACTTTTCCGTCTGCCAAGCGTTTCCGGCGCGCAACCCGCTGACGTCAGGCAAGAATAGCGGCAGCATGCATTTTGCGGACGGCGCGGCTGACGGCATTTTGCTCTACCACATGGATCAGATCACGCCCAAAATCGCCGACGAGGCGCTGCTGATGCGCGCAGTTAACAGGTGCTCTGACCGTAATTCAAGTCAGGCGGATTCGTGTTTTGAAGCACTCGGAGCGTCCGTCGGCGCGGTTTCCGCCACGGGCAGACTGCACGAGTTTATTTACTCGCACAGAACGCGGCTCAACGCGCCGAACCTTTTCGTCTCGGCTGAGGACATTCTTTTCGAGTCCCGGAACATCGAGAGCGTCAAGTTCGCGCTTTTGATTTTGGAGATGGCGGGTCCGGTGAGAGAGGAGCTGCGCGAGGCAATCAGAACGCTCGGCCTTTGCGACGAGTTCACGCTTTACGCGATCCGGGACATGCTCGAGTGGGAGAACGGGAACGACGAGGTTTTCGAGCTCGCGAAGAAGGTTCGCGGGTGGGGAAGGATCCACGCGGTCAGATTCCTGGAGCCTTCGCGACCGGAGATCAAAAAGTGGCTGCTCGACGAGGGCGTCGACAACACGGTCATGCCTGATTATTCGGCGCTTGACGTCTGGGAAAAAGCCGGCGTAGGTGAACTGCTCAAGGGGAGCGTCACCGCGGACGAGTTCCGCAAGGCGGGCGTGATTCTTGACGCGCTTATAAGCGAGGGGCCGGTCAAGGGCATCTCTGGTATCGAAAACCGCGAGGAGGCCGTCGGGAATTATCTCGCCCGCGCGAAGGAAAACGAACTTGACGCCGCCGACTACGAGCGGATCCTCAGAATCAGCAAATGGGCTGCGCTCGAGTACAACGGCTTTGACGAGCTGTGCGCCGACTGCGGCGATCTGCTTGCGAGCGAAGAATGCGCACAGGCGATCCGCGAAGGCCTGGAGCAGGGGAAGGGTCTCGAGGTGGCCGAAGCGCTCGAAATCGACTACGGCGACAGCCTTTTGAAGTGTCTGGAGGAGGATTTTGACAGGCAGTACCACAATGTGACGTATCTGCTGCGGCTTCCGGACTATTTCGGACAGGCGATCGACGTCTTCAGGAACAGGCTGGATCTGGAAAAAATGCGCGCATTGCCTACAAAAGAGCTTGGCTTCGGCAAGGAAAATGAAAAATATATGCAGCTTGACTGCGTCGTTTACGCGCTGGCTGACCATCCGTGCGAGGGCGAGGATCTGGTGCTGACGTGCCTTTGGGCCCCGGGCGTGCGGATGAGAAGCTCCGCTCTGAGGACACTTTCGGAGTGGACAAAGGCGCTCCAACAGCCTATATGGGAGGTCTCGCCGGCGGCATATGACGAGCTCAAAGCGCTTATCGAAAAAGAGGTCGACCGCGAGCTCAGGAAGAGAATCAAGGCGCTTCTCAAAGGCGTGATCCCGGAGCCGGAGGAATACGAAAATGAGTGACAGGCAGATAAAAATAACCGGCGAACAGATGCGCGCGGTGGCAAGGTACGAGACGACTGTCTCCGAAATAGCGGATTTTAAAAACAACTCCGAAGTGGACGTCATTTTCGAGCAGCCGTTTCAAATCACGCTCGACGACGTCCTTGAAGCCGTCAAAAACATCGAGGCGAAGAACCCTCTCGTAAAGGAGCTGTGCGACGAGTGGATCTACCCGCTGGTCATTGCCGAATCCGTTTTCGGGATAACGGAAGCGTGCGAAGCAGAGGAGGACGACTCCGGGCAGAAAAAAGAAAACGGTCCGCTCGACGTCCTTCCGGTCACCGAAGCCGCGATGTTCCGCGAAATATGGTTCAAACTGGAGAACATCGTGAGCGAGTACGGCGATTTCCGGGGCATTAGAACGAGCTCTGACAGAAACGGCGGACTCTCATTCAAGGAGCCTACCTGCAGCGACGAATTCGACGACTTCGAAGAGGACTTCGAAGAGGACTTCAAGTCCGGCGAGGACGACCTCGAGGAAGACGAAGACGGCGAAGAGTACGGCTTCGAGGATGACGAAGACGATGAGGAATACAGCTTCGAGGACGACGACGATGACGGTTACGGCTTCGAATCCGACGACGAAAACCTCTTCGCGGATCTTAGAATCAGCGACGTCAAAGAGTTCGGCGAGATCCTTGCGGAGGCCGGGCTTTTCGCCAAAAACAAGGGAAAAACTCCCATCGAAATGGAATTCGACGACGCCCGTAAGCAGGCGTTTATCAGTTACTTTGACGACGGCTCGTATCTCAAAAAAGCAACCGACCTTGAGGTAAGCCTTTGCCGCCGCTTCACCGACGAACTCTGCGCGAAGGACTCTGTCGACGCACTCCGTTTGAAGGGCTACGCCTGCTACGGCGGCAACCGCCTCTACGCGTGCGACTGGCCGGCATCCCGCGACTGCATGATTCGCCTTTTCGACAAGACAGGCGCCCCCGGGTACGCTAACACGCTCGGCTACATCTACTACTACGGCAGGTGCACGGACGGCGTTCCCGAGTACGAAAAAGCGTACGAAATGTTCGTGATCTCGGCCGCCAACGGACTCCACGAGGGTATGTACAAGCTCGCCGACATGTTCCGCCACGGCTACGCCTGCAGAAAAAGCGAACGCACCGCCGAGAACCTCTACGCCCTTGTCTATGAAGACGCGCGCAACCAGTTCCTGCACGGAAACGAAGGCGCCTTCGCCGACGCAGCAATCCGGATGGGCATCATTGCCTCGCAGAGAAGCGACCGCCCCGAAGACCAGATCAACGCCTACAGGTTCTTCCTGGAAGCCGGCCTTGCCGCCCGCCGCCGCGCCGCCAAAAACGATTTCTTCGGCTACGCGAACGTCCTTATCAACGTCAAAAAGTCGCTCGAGGAGACAAAGGCCCGCATTCCCGAAGACTATTTTCAGACCTCAATTTCGCTTCATTTTCCCGCTATTTTTTCGGCGATTGCCTCTGACGGCTACCGCGCGGAGATGACGATCAAGAATAAAACCCGCAAAAACGACCTAAAAGAAGGCGAAAACAGCCTCTCGTCGGTGACGGTAAAACGCCTCCCGAAATGGCGCCAGGCGCTCCCCGAACCGATCATTTGGACGGTAACCGAACTCGAACACTGCGACTTTGTCACCGAGGTCGAATTCGAAGCGGTCAACCTCGAGACGTCCTTCGAATCCGGAGCGGATGCGGGAGCGGAAACTGTTTTCAAGTACGACACGTGCGAGTGGAACCGCGCGAAAAGCAGAATCGACTTTTACTACGACAACGCGCGCGTCGCGTGGCTCTCGTGCGACGAATTCATTTTCCGCAAACCGGCGAAAACGAACGACGGCGGCCGCGTTTTGAAGTTTGTGAGCGTCACGTTCCCGGCGAGTGAAAGGGAGTACGACTACCTGTGCGACATCCGCGACGTGGAGCCGGGCGACAAGGTCATCGTCCCTGGCCAAAACGGAGACGTGGCGGTCGTGGTGCGCAAGGTGTTCACGTGCAGCGAGTCGGAGCTCGGGCTGCCGGTCGAGAGGTACAAGAGGGTGATCAGGAAGGCGTGAGCAGGGGAACCCGATGATAGAGTCCCAGGCCAATAAAAAGAAAGGAGACTGTTATGGCGAAATGGATTATTCCATGCAATCCTGCCTATTACGATGTTGAGGGGGCATTTAAGCGGCTCAATACTTTAGAGTGGCGGCAGCATAAGCGGTTTGAAGTTGGAGACATAGTCTATATATATGTTAGTAAACCTGTAGGAGCAATTATGTACAAATGCAGGGTTTTAAAAGTCGATATTTCAGGAACTGAAATCGACGATTCCCTTTTTGTCAATAATAACGATGCTCTCGAGTATGATGGTCCATGCATGCTGCTTGGCCTTATTAGAAGATTCCGGCCGGATGAACTGTCCTTTGATATATTATCTCGGAATGGACTAAAAGGAAGCGTACAGGGACAGCGTCATACCAATGATCAATTGGATATGCTTTTTGAGAGAGTTGAACAAGGGGACTACCGTTAGTTTACGCTGAATATCAAATAAACAAATCCCGGGTTTCGCGGATTCGTCACATTTTTGGTGAATGGAGATGGCCGCCTACCGGGATTTTGTTGATGTGTTACAAGAGTGGGGCGAGGCTGTCAACAGGCCGGTTGAAACGATTTGTTTAAGTATTTTTTCTTGTTTTTTTATGATGCTATATGTTATAATAATGACGCCCTGAATAGAATACAGGCGATAGCATATTTTATAATGCCTATACTGTGCTAATCTGTATAATCGGGATTGAAAATCCTGCATTTTTATAGCAGATTTGCGTGGTGTATTTTTTAGCAAAATCAGAACGGAGAGACAACAATGATCACAGGCGAACTTAAAAACAAAATTGACGGCATTTGGGATATTTTCTGGTCAAGCGGTATGACGAACCCGCTCACCGTCATTGAGCAGATAACTTATCTTATGTTCATCAAAATTCTTGATGATAACGAATTGCGAAAAGAAGCAAACGCTGCCGCATTTGACATGGAAGTTGTCGATCCGACTTTTGACAACGAACATCAAACTTGCAGATGGCATATATTTCGCCATTATGAAGCCGAGGCTATGTTCAAGAATATGAACGAAAAGGTGTTTCCGTTCATAAAGAATGAACTTCACGCAGGGAAAGATACCGCTTTTGCAAAATATATGAAAGACGCGCTTTTCCTCGTCCCTACGCCTCGTGTGCTTTTGAGAGTTGTTGATGCGCTTGACAGCCTTGACTTGAACAACAAGGATATCATGGGCGATGTCTATGAATATTTGCTTTCGCAGATTGCACAGTCCGGTACAAACGGTCAGTTCAGAACTCCAAGGCACATTATAAATATGATGGTTGAACTTATGCAGCCGACGCTGAATGATACAATCTGCGATCCTGCGATGGGTTCTGCCGGCTTTATTTGTTCTGCTGCGCAGTATATTTCCGAGCACTATGCTACTGAACTTATGCGCGCTGATAATAAGAAGCACTACACGACTAAAATGTTCACAGGATTCGATACCGATCAAACGATGCTTCGTATCGGAGCCATGAATATGATGCTTCACGGTGTGGAGGCGCCGAATATTACGTGGATGGATTCGCTTTCGGAGGATAACACGCATCGCGAAGAGTACTCCTTAATTATGGCCAATCCTCCCTTCACGGGCAGTCTTGACAGAGAAACTGTTTCAAAGGATCTTTTAAATCTGGCTTCGACATCTAAAACAGAACTGCTGTTTATAGCGCTATTCCTGAAGGCGCTTAAAGTCGGCGGAAGGTGTGCGTCAATCGTACCTGACGGAGTACTGTTTGGGTCTTCAAAGGCACATAAGGCAATCAGGCAGGAAATAGTGGAATTCAACCGCCTGGAAGCCGTTATTTCGATGCCTTCCGGAGTCTTCAAACCATACGCAGGTGTTTCGACAGCCATCCTCATCTTTACCAAAACCGGTCACGGCGGTACGGACAAGGTCTGGTTTTACGATATGAAAGCGGACGGATTCAGCCTTGACGACAAGCGCAGCCCAATCGAGGCGAACGACATCCCCGATATCATCAAGAGATTCCACAATCTCGCAGGAGAAGATGGAAGGGAGCGTACTGACCAGAGCTTTTTTGTGCCAAAACAGGAAATTGTTGACAACGAATACGATCTGTCCATTAACAAATACAAAAAAACTGAGTATGTTGCGGTCGAATACCCACCCACGAGTGAAATTCTCGATGAGATTGAAAGATTAAATGCTGAAATCGAAAAAGAAACCAGAGAGCTGAGAAGAATGCTTGAGGTAAACGATAAATAAGTTTGTTTTGGAAAGGGCATCAATACTATGACCGTGATTTTAAAATATACATTTGAGAACGAGAGTGAAGAATTGTTATCGAAAGCAAAGGATTTCTTTATGCAAAATGGCATGGATACAAGACCTGATGAAGGATTCGTATATGCCGAGAAAGAAGAAAAGTACACGGCTGATGAACAGGACTCAGAGCATTATTTTAAAATCGCCCTTCAGGACTGCTGGACACTAGCTGAAATTATAGGAACGGGTTTTTCTTTATCAGGAGTGATTGACACATCATATACCGCTGGTGAATGTATGGATTTTAGATTCGATTGTGCCGGTGGCAGTATAGCTGCAAAGGCATCGGATTGGTATGTCGAAACATCAATGGATTCATATGAGTCGTACGAAGACTTTTGCGAAGGTTTCTTTGATTGCACTCGTGAGGAGTATGAAATAATCAAGGGCTGTGAATTTGTTTACATATTAGAAACCGGAGACGGTGACATTCTGTCGTGTGATGTGCCTTTGTACAAAGTTGACATTTAACAGTTTTGTAACAAATTCGAATTTGTAGGGATGAATATGAGAAAATCTTTTGATGAAGTATTCGAGGATGTAACTAAATACGGCACCAAAGTCAAAACAGATGAGTATCACGTAAGTGGCGCGCATATCATAATCGATCAAGGTCAAGAACAAATTGCTGGTTACACAGATTTACAAGATGGATTGTTTACAGCTGTTCCTGCTTTGATTTTTGGTGATCATACTCGTGTTGTAAAATACATCGATAAGCCGTTTTTTCTAGGTGCGGACGGTGTAAAAGTGCTACGCAGCAGATTTAAGGACGCAAATTATCGATATCTTTATTACGCACTAAAAAACATAAGGGTTCCAAACACTGGATACAATCGCCATTTCAAATGGTTGAAAGACTCAATTATTGAATATCCAGATAATGAAGAACAATGTTCGATTGTTACCATCCTCGATAAATTGTCGAATATAATTGATGCCCGAAAAGCAGAACTTCAACAGTTCGACAATCTCATCAAAGCCCGATTTGTCGAGATGTTTGCTAAGTATGAAAACACATCGCATCTTGTGCTGGATGACATTTCCGAGATGGTTACTGTTGGCATTGCGAACTCTGCGACACATGCATATTCCAAAGAAGGCGTCATAATGTTTCGCAATCAAAACATCAAAGAAGGTTTTTTGGATGATTCGGATTTGATTTATATCCGAAAAGACTTTGCTAATAAATACAAAACAAAAGCACTCAAAGGAAACGATTTGTTGGTTACAAGGACGGGATATCCAGGCATTGCTTGTATCGTTCCTGTAAAATATGAGGGATGCCAAACATTTACAACTCTAATAGTGCGCCTAAAGAATGACGCAAACATCCGACCGGTATTTGTTTGCCACTATATCAATTCTTCCTATGGAAAAGAGTTTGTTACCGGAAACCAAGTAGGAGTAGCGCAACAAAACTTTGGGGCGAAATCGCTTGCACAAATGCCGATATTCTTACCACCAGTCGAAGAACAAATTGATTTTGAAAACTTAATCGAACTCGTCGACAAATCAAAATTTGAAGTGCAAAAGGCTCTGGAAGAGACACAACTGTTATTCGACAGCTTAATGCAGAAGTTTTTTAGCTGACTAGATTGGAATATGACATGAACATTAAGCGTTTCAATGAAATAACAGAGACATCTGATCTGATTACTTTTTTACAGGAGATGCAGAGACTAAACAATGTTAAGGCATTCAACAAATATATGCGCTTATCATCTGTAATCCGGTTATTATCTACGGGAGTTCTATTAATTAATAATCCTAAACGGATGAATGATTTATATGAGTACAAAGCGTTTAGTAATCAAGTTGACTGGTCAAAGATCTGCTTCTGTAGTTTTATTACTCAATCAACTGAGAGTATGGCAATGTGGAGTATGTACGCACAGCCATGGGATGAGGGGGTTTTACTCTCTTTTCCGGCAGCCGATTTTAAACAAATGGTAAAGAATACTCACTTTTTGATATCTGCTGAGTATGATGAAAAAAACGATGCATATAATCTTGGAAAAGATACAATACCCTGTGACGGGTTACTGCATATGACAAGGGTTGCATATAGCACTGGTACTACAATCACATGCACCAATCGCGATGACAGAAACTATCATTTTCCGAATCCGTACACTTTTCCAGAACTTGCTGGATATATTAAAGATTCTGCGTGGGATTATGAAAAAGAGACTAGATTGCGAGTGGATTTGCCTGCTTCATATCAAAGTGATGCGGCGTTTATTAAAATCCCGGACAGTTTGTTATCACAGATTACCATTGTAACTGGTCCGAGATTTGAGGGGAATGTATTGACGACAATTCCTACTAGATTCAAGGCGCGAATCAAAATAGAACCTAGCAAATTTAAAGAAAAAATAGCATGGATTCCCTGTGATACATGTGAATGCAAGAAACATAACAAGAAGTGATGAGGAGCGGCCATATGAACTTTGATTTCATAAAACCCATTACTGAATTGAATAAACTCTACGAATACTGCACCGAAGCGGAGGAGTTTGTATTCTCAAAGCCTAACATCAGTGCCACGGCCGCGAGGAAGGCGATGGAGTTCATTGTTAAAACTATTTTTACCTCCATCACACAGGATGACCAGGCGTATACGGTTTTTGAGATGACGACGGATTACAGATTCACCAACTACGTTGCTGATAATTCTGTGCTGAACTCGATCCACTATATCCGGAAAATGGGGAATGCTGCAGTTCATGAGGGGAACTTGAATTCTGACGATTCGCTGAGCATTCTGGATGAACTTCATTTTGTTGTCGGTGAATTTTGCATTCTGCTTGGACTGATTGACGATTATCCGGAATTCAAAACTCCAACTGAATCGAACAACTCAAAACCCGCTGATAAAAAAGACGATGGGGCAGTAGTTGCCGCCGACGAGAAGGTTGTTGTAGCTCCTGAGATAATTGCGAAATTTGCCCCGAGGATGCGTCAGGTCAACTTTGATGTCAAGCACGGACGCAACGAGGAGGAAAACAAAAAGCTTTATATGGCTGCATGCCTCCGTGAGGCGGGATGGCCGATAGTTAATAAACCGGACCAGGCTATGCCGTGCAGCGCGGGCATTAATATGCTTCTGGACGATGGCGATACAGTTGACTTCATTCTTTACGGAAGAGACAACCGGCCGCTTGCCGTTATTGAATACACGACTACAAAAAACAATCTTATCGAGGGCAGAACAAAGGGCATAGAAAAGGCAAACAAACTGGCGGTTAAACTGGGCTATAAGCCTATTGTATACTACACGAACGGATATCAGATATTTGTGATAGACCAGCTTGGATATAGGCCGCGCAGGGTTTTCCAGTTCCATACTATTGAAGAGTTGGAGCTCTTGAAACTTCGCGCCACTATGCGCCAAGATATTTCCGATCCGTCTATCGACGACAACATCACAAACCGCGAGTATCAGAAGTCCGCAATCCGCTCGACTTGCAAGGCGTTTATGGATATGCGCCGGCACAGCCTGCTTGTCATGGCAACAGGTACCGGAAAAACACGCGTTGCGATTTCTTTGGTTGACATTTTAATGAAGGCGAATTGGGTTAAGAATGTCCTTTTTCTTGCCGACAGGACGAGTCTTGTACGTCAGGCGCATAAGAATTTTAACAAGCTTTTACCTTCTGTCACTACTTCAATATACGCCGGTAGCGGCTTCCAGCGGGACCCGAATGCCCGTATGATTTTCTCCACGTATCAGACTATGATCAATTTGATAGACGATGATACGCGGGAGTTTACAATAGGACGTTTTGACTTGATTATCATTGATGAGGCGCACCGTTCTATCTTCAAAAAATACAGTGCACTTTTTCACTATTTCGACTCTTTGATGATAGGTCTTACGGCGACTCCGCGAGCCGAAGACAACAAGAGCACTTATCGTATGTTCGAACTTCGGAACGGATATCCGGATTTTGCCTATGAATTGGAAAAGGCAATCAAAGACGGATATCTTGTCGGGTTCTCTGTGCTGGATAAAACGACAGACGCGCTTCGAAGAGGAATCCATTACGACGAACTTAGCGATGAGGAAAAGGAGAAGTTCGAAGATACATTCGCCTCCGGTGACGATGAGAATGACGATAATACAGATTTCAGCGGGACAGTCATAAACTCCGATGAAGTGAGAAGCAGGCGGTTCATAAACCTGGGCACCATCGATGCAATGCTGAACGATCTCATGAAGAACGGGCTTAAAATCAATGGCGGAGACAAGCTTGGAAAAACGATCATATTTGCGTCCAGTCACTTTGAGGCCGAGAAGATTGTCGAACGGTTTCAAAGTCTGTATCCGTATCTGGGACTCGAGTTTTGCAAACTGATAGACAGTAAAGTCGTTAACAATCTTGGCCTTATTGATAATTTCGGAGAGAGAGACCAGCTTCCTCAGGTCGCGGTTTCGGTAGATATGATGGATACCGGAATCGACGTGCCGGACGTACTGAATTTGGTATTCTTTAAACCCGTTAATTCAAAAATCAAGTTCCTGCAGATGATAGGGCGGGGGACACGATTGAGTCCTGATATTTTCGGACCTACTTTGGATAAAAAAGGCTTCCTGATTTTTGATTATTACGACAATTTCAATTATTTCCGCACACATAATACCTGGTCCGCAATCGACGAGAACACGAACGGTACCGGCATGAATATCACTCCGCAGAGCATCCTTATCAATGAACGCAAACTGAGCATTTTACGTACACTGATCGAAAGTGAAACGCTCACCCCCTTTAATGTGAAATATAAAGATGAGCTGAAATCATATTTTATCAATGCGGTGCAGGGACTGTGCAACGATGACATTGAAGTTCAGTATAATATGTCTTACGTAAGCAAATACAGAACCGCGGAGCAGTGGGACAGTTTTACCAATTCGAAAATTGAGGAGATACAGACGCATATCCTGCCTCTTTTGCCGCCGGATTCTGACCCGGCAAAGGTCAAGACGTTCGACCTGATGATCTACGTGATTGAAGACGAAGTCCCGAAACGTGAGTCGGCATCAAAAGACATACGAAAAATCAAGCACGGTTTCGGAAATGTAGGCAAAAAAATAGACGCAATGCTGGTTGAACTAACCAAGCTCAAAACTATTCCAGAAATAGTTAAAAAAGAGCAGCTAATAAACCAGATGCGTAACGCGGATCTTCTTTTCGACAATTTCTCACTTCAAGAATGCGAACGTGTCAGAAAAGAACTTCGCGACCTGATGAAGTACATTCCCGACGACAGGCGGTACTATGTGATCGAAACAAAGGACTTTGTTATCGATACTTCTGCGGGAGGCGAAGTAAAAAGAGAAAAAACGTATCCCGAAAAAGCTAGAGAGTACATCGCCAACGGCAATCCGATACTCGCCAAGATACGCAATCTTGATGAGCTTACTCAGGAAGAAAAGAATGAACTTGAGAATGTATTCAAGACCAAAATGGGATCCGAAGTGGATTATGCTGCGTGGTCGGGAAGCAAGCCTTTGCTGCCTTTCCTCAGAGTTCAGGTGGGAATAGCAGATGAGGCCATTGCAACTAAATTTGGATCGTTCCTTAACGAAAGCACTATGGACGCGCAGCAGCTTGCATATATGAACCAGATAATAGGCTATACACGAGAAAACGGCGATATAGGATTCCTGGATTTACAACGGGTAAGCCCTTTTTGTGACGTTGACGTTATGGCTTTGTTTGGATCAAAGATACAATATATAAAGCAGCTTATCAACGGCTTGCATAAACCCATTATGTGATGGAGAAGCTTATGGATATTCTTAAAATTCTTGAAGACTCAGGAAATGATTTATACCCGGAGGATTTGGACTTTTTTGAGACAGAACTTGATGTCTGCGAAGATTTCGATCCCGATTATATCTCAAAGTGCAAGAGTATTATCTATTCACTTCGACGCTGGATGTATGGGAACGAAGATGTTGCGCAAGAAGAAACAAGCGCAAACGGAAGCAACCGCAAAAAGCTGGATACCGGTATATCAGTAAGCATCAGCGATCTTGCACCCAAAGAGGCAAACCCCGTCTTGGCATCTCTTAGTTCTGCCGAGATAATCCGTATGGAGATTATCAGCTTGAGGGAACTCAAATCCTATAAAACCGAGTTTAAAAAATACGTTGGACAAAAAGAGGAAATTGACGCACAATTTGTTGATGCGCACTACTCGATGTTCCGGCCGTGGGAACTGAACGCGATTATCTCATTAAAGCAGATGCCTGAGGAGTTTTTGGAAAAGTATTTCGGAGCTCTTGACCACGATAAAATCGCGAGGTATCAAAAATTCTCAGAAGGTTTCTTTATGAAACACTATTCTCAGATGGATCCCGAAGTTGTTCTTAAACACGGGAAAAATGAATGGCGAAAAAAGGAAAGTATGTCGAAACAACTTGAGGTATTTCTTAGACTTAAGGGAATAAGGATTTGACCGGAGGGAATAGAGATGACAAAACTAGTTGATACGATAGAATTTACATCAATCAGTGATGAGGCTAAATATGTATCAAGAAATCGTACGTGCCGGAGGTGATTGAGAAATGATATCAATCAATGAAGCAAAAAGGCTTGTTAAAAGAGCGATTCTCGCCAATATAGTTAGCGATAAGCCCAACCTTGCGATCACGCCGCTTGTTTCCGGAAAACATGGTATCGGCAAGTCTGCGATGATTAAAAGCATCGCGCAGGAGCTTGGAGGTTATTGCATCACTGTTGAAGGCGGCACGCTGAAAGAAGGCGAGATAACCGGCCTTCCGTATCAGTATAAAGACGAGAACGGTCAAACGAAATTCAGATTTCTTCCGTACTATGCTGTTGAGAGAATCCAAAGTGAGGAACGCCGTCTTTTTGATTTGTCGGGACGAATTGTAGACAGCAGCTCTGCACTGGTAGGAGACGAGAATCTTTACGCGATGAACGATCTTACCGCTAATGAGAGAATAGAAGCTTTGCAGACCGGAACAGTTCATCCTGTGATCATTTTTATAGACGAAATCAACAGAACGGAGAATACTGTTTACAAGGAACTGATGAACATTTTGCTCACCCGCAGTGTAAACGGTTATCAGTTCCCGTGGTGGGTCTTTTTTGTCGGGGCAATGAACCCGAGCACACAAAACAGTGTTTATGCGACAAACGAAATGGATCCTGCCCAACTTGACCGTTTTATCAAGATCAAAGTCGGAGATAATACAAAAGAGTGGCTGAGTTTCGGTAAATCAACAGGTGTTTCTCCTAGCATTCTTAATTTCATAAAGGACAATCCGAAATGTCTTTCATCTGATGCCAAGGATCTAAATGATGAGGAGAAACCGACTCCATCCCCTAGAGGCTGGGATATGGTAGACACATTGCTGAAGTCGGAGCCAATGCTTAGAGACTTCTTCACAGATAAAGAAAATGATCCTAAGACAGTAGAACGTGATATGAAGAACCTTGTCACTGCTAAACTTGGGTCATCAGTCGCAACAATGTTTTTTGCAAG